>CANBES010000008.1 GCA_947367845.1 uncultured Clostridium sp.
AAATATCCTAGATGTGGACTTTTCTTGCGTACAATCAATTTTTATTGCTATGTGGAATTTACTTTTTTAATTAACCATTTGTTGTTTTTTTGCCATTTCTTTTGAGTTAATAAAAGAGAGCCTTATTTAAAGCTCTCCTTTACTTAATCACCTACACCGAAATCTGTGTTTTCGATTAAAATATCTACTCTTGAATTTTCTTTGTACAGAGGATATACTTCTTTAATAAATTCCTTTTTCAGATCTTCATCCGCTTCCATAATATCGTCCATCTCTTTGTATAAATTCACACAAATTCTTTCGAAGTTATTAATTCCCATCTCTAAATCTTTTTTAACTTGTTCTATATTTTGTCCTTTTACTCCAACTAACAAGTTAATTTCGTCAAATGTTTCCTTTAATTGCTCTAAAGTAGGCCTTCCAAAACCTTTTTTCATAACAACTTCTCTAAAGTCTTCATCAAAGGTTTCTACTCCACCTTTTACTTTTAAGTCAATTCCTAACTCTTTACATTCTTTTCTAAATTCTGCAATTTGACGATAATACATGTAATGGCTTTCTATAATTAGCCTTTTGATATTTTTCTTGATACATGTATCTAGCAATTCTTTTTTGCTTCTTTGATTTAGTTCAAAGATACTTCCAGAGTTTATTGCTTCTAACACACCATATTCTCCAGTTACTTTGGATAATACTTCTTTGTTGATTTTGTATTGCTTTTCTTCAATATCTGTTCTGTCTAAATAGTAATTACAAAACTTGCATTTATGCCATTTACAGCCATTTCCGATTAGCAATACTATTTCTCTTCTGTCTTTTTCCAATATTTTTGAATAGCGTTCCATAAATCCTCCTTATTTTTTTGACCTTTCTATTATAACATATTTTCTTTATTTATACAAATTTTATAGTTCTTCTGTTGCTTATTTGCTAAGCTGTTTCATTTACATTCAACCTATAAGTCTTTTTGAGCAAGAAATGTTTGCAATATAAATTTAATAGTGATATAATAAAAGAGTAGGATATAAAATTAAAAGAGGTTATATACATGAAGCAATATATAAAAGAATTAATTGAAAAGGACGAAGAATTCAAAAATATTCTAACTCCAATAATAAATAACGAAACAGTACAAGAGATGAAAAACTACAGACAGCACTATGAAACCAGCTGTTATGACCACTGTCTACAAGCATCTTATTATTGTTATTTAATATGCAAAAAATGCAACTTAGATTATAAATCAGCAACTAGAGCAGCAATGTTACATGATTTATTTTTATATGACTGGCGAGTAAGACAACCTGATAGAAAAGGCTTACATGCATTTACTCACGGAAAAACTGCTTGTGATAATGCTTGTAAATTGTTTGATTTAAATGAAAAAGAAAAAGATATCATTTTAAAACATATGTGGCCTGTAACAATTGCATTTCCGAAATCTTTCGAAGGTTTCATATTAACCTTTGTTGATAAATATTGTGCACTGTCAGAATCTGCTGAAGTTTTGAAAACTAGGTTGTTTTCAAAAAAAGCTTTCAGATGTGCTTATATGTCTTTATGTGTTATGTTTTCAAAGATATAAAATAAAAAAGTGGATATTTTGATTATCCACTTTTATTTGATGTTGATGCCCATCTTAACATTTTTATATCTTTATATTTGCTTAATACTTCTCTATATTTGTCATATTCTTCTTCCCACAATTCGTTTGGTACACTATCAAATGCTTTAAATATTTTTTCCGCTTCTGATAGATATATTATTTGTTCTTGTGGAGACATTCTTTCGTATTGTTTTGCAAATCTATATAATTTATCTAACATTTGGTTTGCTTCAATAAAGCTCCAAAAGTCTTTTACATTCATTCCAAATAATTTTATTTGTAGTACTGCATATGCTACTAATGCAAAGATTATAAATATTAATATATATACTAACATAAGTATTCCCATTGCTTTCCCCCCGATTTTAACTTTCGTACTATTAAATTATACCACTTTTTGTTTTTTTTTGCAAATTTTTCTAAAATTACACATAGGATAGGGTGTTTTTTGGGACAGACCTTTTTTATCTGTTATGACCGTGGCATTTCATGTTCATTTTCTGCATCTTGTTCCATTTGGCTTTCCACTTTTTCTATCAAATCATCTGTATCTGGCATTTTGTTCGCCTCTAAATTTTCTTTCAATTTATTTATTACATCATTTCTGTTATAAACATTTGCAACATTATCATTCTCCAATATTTTGTCAGCACACCTATTCAAATATTCTTCATCTATTTCTATATGAGTATGTGTGTCATTGTATTCGTTATCATCTATATCTTTAATTGTAGGATTACAGCCTAATTCTTCGTGTTCATTTATTCTTTCTATCTCTTCTTTTACTCTTGGATTTCTTTTTTCATTCATAAGCTCTCTTGTTTCTCTTGTTGTATGTCTTATGTTAGATGTCTCTATTGGTATACTTATCGCTTCTTGATTGTCTTGAGCTGGAGTTCTTACCAAACTTGTTTCTATTGTTCCCATTGTTCCTATTTTTACTGCTATTTGCTTTTCTTTTTCACCCTTTATTCTAAATATTGAATTCACTTGTTCTTGCTCTATTTCAGTACCATCTCTATTTACTGAATTAATTGACTTTGTAGGTGTTGCTCCATATCCTTGTTCTAATGTATCAATTCTTTCAGCAGTGCCATCTTCTTTTACGCCAACTATTGAAAATCTTGTAGAGTTCCCTGAATCTTTAAAGCTATCTGAGTTTATAATTGCAATTTTCTTATATCCTTTATCTTGCACATTTAATAATGATGCCATTGTTTCATAATCTGTTACTTTTTGATTTGTTTTAATTTCTGTTTTAGCTGAAACTTTTTCCATTTGTTTTTTAGTTAGTACTTCTTTTTCATCATCTTGTTTGATAGTCTCGTCTATTTCTTCTTCGCTAGCTTCTTTTTCATCAATTTGTTTATCAGCATCAATCTCAGACATTCTTTTTATTTCTTCTTTACTTATGCCTAATGCTAATGCAATCTCTTCTAATCTTTCGTCTTCTAACTTATTTAAGTCTAGCTCTCCGTCTTTATCTAAACCTTGTAAGCTCTTTAACAATTTTTCATCATCTTGATGCTCTTTAGCTAAAATTATAAAATCATATTGATCAGACTTATTATTTCCACCTAAAAATTCGCCATCTTCTGTGTAATATCTCTCAATATCAACAATAGTCCCGTCTTCTTTCTCTTCCTGCTCAAGCAATAAGTAGATTTGTTTTGGTTCTCCATTATATTCTATAACGCCAAGATACTTTACATTTGCCACTTTTTTATTTTCTTGCTCTTTTTCTATAAAGTCGTTCTCTCTGTTGAATTTAAGCTCTCTCATTTTATCTAATACTTCTTCCATATTTTCCCTTTCTGTCCATTTGGGGACACATCTTTATTCAAAAAATCGATGTTTTTTTGCTCCGTCCCCAAAAACATCAAAAACGGCTATTAGGTCATAATTGCTTACGTCAGTTATTTTGCATTTTTTGTATGTATTTAAAACTTGATTTTCTTTTTCTATTCCATCATTTTTTATATATACCAATCCGTCTATATCTGGCACATCTTGCATTGTTCTACCAATGTAATATTTATTATCAAATGATTTGTTTTCCACTAGCACTTCACATTGTGTTCCAATTTTATTTTCTAATTGCTCTCTTGATATTTTTTGTTGTGCTTCCATTATTTTGTTATATCTTGATTTTTTCGTATTTCCATGTATTTGATTTGGCAATTTAGCTGCTGGTGTTCCTTCTTCTTTTGAGTATTGGAATACTCCTAACTTGTCAAATTTTGCTGTTTTTACAAATTGTAATAATTCTTCAAATTCGCTATTTGTTTCTCCTGGGAAACCTACTATTAAGCTTGTTCTAAGTGTTACTTCTGGTATTTTGCTTCTTATTTTTTCGATTAATTGTGTTATGTTCTTTTTGCTTGTTTTTCTGTTCATTTTCTTTAATATGTTGTCTGATATGTGTTGAATTGGTATGTCAAAATATTTTGCTATTTTCTTATTTTTAGCTACAACGTTAATTAATTCATCTGTTATTCCTTCAGGATATGTGTATAAAAATCTAATCCATTTTATTCCATCTATTTTACATAGATTATCTAGAATTTCAGCTAATTTGCTTTCTCCATATAAATCAACTCCATATTTTGTTGTATCTTGTGCAATTATTATTAATTCTGTTATTCCTTTTTGAGCTAATTTTTCAGCTTCTTCTATTATCTCTTCTTTTGGTCTGCTTACAAATGGACCTCTAATATATGGTATTGCACAATATGTGCATCTATTGCTACAACCTTCTCCTATTTTTAGGTATGCAAAGTTTTTTCCTGTTGTTATTGTTCTATCTAAAAATTCTTTTTGTTCAAACATTGGCATCACTGGTATTTCGCTTATTTTAGTTGATGTTTTTGTTTTTGATTTTTCTACTATATCTCTTTTTATTAAGACTTCGATTTTCTCCCACAATTTGTCATATTCATCTATTTTTATGAACAAGTCCACTTCTGGTAATAGCTTTATTAAATCTTTATAATACCTTTGCACTAAACATCCCATTACTATTAGGTATTTGCATCTTTTTTTCTTATATTCTGCCATTTCTAAGATTGTGTTAATCGCTTCTTCTTTTGCAGAATCTATAAATCCACATGTGTTTACAACTATTATATCGGCCTTTTCTTCATCATTTACAATTGTATAATTGTTGCTTTTGAATTTTCCTATTACTGTTTCTGTATCTATTAAATTTTTACTACATCCTAAATGTACAAATCCTACGTTCATTTTCTACTCCTTATGGCTACATATATGTTTTCTTGTCATTTCCATTAAATCTAACTTTGTAAAGCCTTCAACTTGTGTTTTTGTTCTATCTTTCTTTAATTCTTCTTTTAGTAATTTTTCAATTGATTGTTTGTCTTCTCCTTTTTGCATATCAATGTAATCTATTATTATTATTCCACCACAATCTCTTAATCTTAATTGTTTTGCAATTTCGATTGTAGCTTCTTTGTTCACTTTAAAAATTGTCTCTTGCAAATCTTTATTTCCTGTAAATTTACCAGTATTTACATCAATTGCTGTTAATGCTTCTGTCTTGTCTATTGTAATAAAACCACCACATTTTAACCATACTTTTCTATTTTGCAACTTTTCTATTTGTTTGTTTAAATCATATGTTTCTAAAATATCTGGCTTATTCATTATTTCTACTTTTACACTTTGATGTTCTGTATTCTTTTTTATAATTTTTTCAATTTCTTCGTGTTCCTGTTTATTGTTTACAACTATTCTATCTATTCCTTTTACACTTAAATCTAACAAAATCTTTTCTACAATATTTTCACTCTTATACAACAATTTCGCCTTATTTAATTTTGGATTTATACTCGTTTGTATAATTTCATTCCATTTGTTTTCTATATTTTTTATATCATCTATAATCTCTTTTTCTTTTCCTTTTGCAGATGTTCTTATTATTGCACCATTTCCATCACTTAAATTATTTCTTACTAATTCTACTAATCTTTTTTGCTCTTCTTCATCTTCTATTTTTTGTGATACTGTAATTATATCTGTATTTGGCATAAGCACTAAATATTTACTTGGCAAATTGATATGTGTTGATACTCTTGCACCCTTTTTCTCATTGCTGTCTTTTTTTACTTGCACTAAAATCTTTTGATTTTGTTTGATTATCTCTGAAACTTTTATGTTTTCATCATATTTTTCTTTCGTTTCATCTATTTTAGGTAATATATCTTTTAAATGTATAAAACTATTTTTTTCTGTTCCAATATCTACAAATGCTGATTGCATCCCTTTTATTACATCTTTTACTATCCCTATATAAATATTTCCTTCACGTCTATTTGTATTTTCATCTTCTTCATAATACTCTACTAACTTTTCATTCTCTACTAATGCTATTTGTTTATTAACTCCATTTTTTTGTATAAATAATTCTGTCATTTTTCCCTTCCTTATCCGATGTTTTTGGGGACGGAGCAAAAAAACATCGTTTTGTTTTTTGCCGATGTTTTTTTCCTCCGTCCCCAAAAACATCGTTAATTAAATTTATTCATTGCGTTGTCAACACCACTTTTTATGATTTCCACAACTGCATCTTTTGCAATCGTTGTTGCCTCATCTAATATCTTTCTTTCTTCTTCTGGAATTGCCCCTATTACATAATTTATTAAGTCACCCTTATTTTCTGGCATCCCTATTCCTACTTTTACTCTTGCAAAATTTCTTGTTTTGATATGTTCCACTACTGACTTCATTCCGTTGTGAGTTCCTGGCCCACCTGTCTTTCTTATTTTTACTGCACCTTCTTTTGTGTCTATATCATCATATATAATTATAATCTTATCTTCTTCTATTTTATAAAAATTGATTGCTTCTATTATACTTTCACCGCTTAAATTCATAAATGTTTGTGGTTTTAATAACATTACCTTTTCATTTTCTATTATGCCAGTACCATATATTCCTTTGAATTTCTTTTTATTTAATTCAATTTCATATTGTTCGGCTACCTTATTAATTGTATTAAAACCCATATTGTGTCTTGTGTTACTGTAATCTTCTTCTGGATTTCCAAGTCCTACTATTAAATACATTATTTTCTCCTGTTCTTTTTTTGTTATACTCACTTGTCACTATTATTTATTTTATTATGTTTTTACTTATTTTTCAAGCTTTTTTGCTAATTTTGTTGAAAATTGCCAAAAAGGACCGTCCCCATTGGCATTTTTGGACAAGCCTGCCAAAAAGGTCCGTCCCCATTGGCATCCCCATTGGCAATCGAGAATTAGATACCAAAAAAAGCACCCTAAAGTGCTTTTTTATTTATAAATTATTCTGCTGATTCTTCTGTTTCTGGAGCTTCATAAGCTTCTAAAATAGCTTTTTGAATTTTCTCTCTTGTTTCAGCATTGATTGGATGAGCTATATCTTTGAATTCTCCGTTTGGAGTTTTTCTGCTAGGCATAGCTATGAATAATCCGTTTTGGCTTTCGATAACTTTGATATCGTGAACTGCGAATTCGTTATCGAATGTTACAGAAGCAACAGCTTTCATTCTGTTCTCTGAATTTACTTTTCTTAAACGTACGTCTGTAATTTGCATCTTAGTGCACCTTCCTTCCTTATGTTTTATAATATTTTGTACATATCCGTTTAATCTTATGTACAATTATAATATTCTTCATAAAAAATGTTTTTCCTTCTTTTTTTTACAAAAATCTTGTAAAACTTTTTCTACTTGTTAATTTAATATTCTCTTGTACAGATTCTATTATTTTTACTATTCTATAAAAATGTAACTTTTATATTATTTTCTACATATATTACACTATATTTTTCAATAAAGTATTGAATTTTTTCTAATAAAATTATATAATTTACACGTTATATAAGAGGAGTGTGTTTTTATGCCAAACATAAATAATATAAAAAAATATAAAAATATTCATATGATAGGAATTGGGCGGAGTTAGTATGAGTGGAATTGCTGCAATTTTACTAAATTGGGGCTTTTATATTACTGGTTCTGATAGGGCCGATTCCGAAACATTAGATAAATTAAGACAATTAGGAATAAAAGTTACAGTTGGACACAGCTTAGAAGATGTTGCAAACTCTGATGTTGTGGTTTATTCTGCTGCTGTAAAACAAGATGACCCTGAAATGCAAAAGGCTAAAGAATTAAATATTCCTACTATTGAAAGGGCTGATTTCCTAGGTGAATTGACACGTTGTTATGAAGATTCAATATGTATTTCTGGAACACATGGAAAAACAACAACCACTTCAATGGTATCACTTTGTTTCTTAGAAGGGCTAAAAGACCCTAGTATTCAAGTTGGGGCTTACTTAAAACAAATTGATGGAAATTACAAAGTTGGAAATAGTGAACATTTTGTTATTGAAGCTTGTGAATATGTTGAAAGTTTCTTAAAGTTTAGTCCAAAAGCTGAAATAATTTTAAATATTGATAATGATCATCTTGACTATTTTAAAAACTTTGAAAATATAAAAAATGCCTTTGTAAAATATGTTAAACTTTTACCAAATGATGGCCTTTTAATTTTAAATGCTGATGATGAGAATTGTTTGAATTTAAAAAACTTTACATCTGCAAAAATAGTTACATATAGTATTCATAATGAAAATGCTGACTTTATAGCAAAAAATATTACTTTTGATAATGATGGTTTTGTTATATTTGATGTGTATTATAAAAATGAATTTTTCACTAATATTCATTTGTCTGTACCTGGTATGCACAATGTTCTTAATGCCTTGGCTTGTTTGAGCCTTTCTACTGAATATGGTATAAGTAAGAATGATGTACAAATAGCTTTATCTAAGTTTACTGGTGCACATAGAAGATTTGAATATAAAGGAAAGATTAATAATATAGCTAGTGTTTATGATGATTATGCTCATCACCCTACTGAAATAAGGGCAACTGCTAATTCCCTTGCGAATAAAAAATATAATCAATCTTGGGTTGTCTTTCAACCACATACATATAGTAGAACTAAAAATTTGTTAGATGATTTTGCAGATGCTTTGCTTTTATTTGATAATGTTATTGTTTTGGATATTTACGCTGCTAGAGAAAATAATGTTTTTGGAATTTCTTCTAAAGATTTAGTTGATAAAATAAATTTACTTGGAAAAAATGCAAAATATATTCCAGATTTTGATGAATGTGTTCGTTTTGTAAAAGAACATATTAATGAAAATGATGTTGTTATAACTCTTGGAGCTGGTACTGTTACTAAAATTGGTCCTATGTTAGTTAATTAAATTTTATAATGTCCAATTGGGATTTCCCCTTTTGGACATTTATTTTACAACAATTATTCGACATTTTTAGATTGCTTCAACATAATATCACCAAAAACAGCATACCCTTCTTTAGGATTATTAACTAGCACATGTGTAACTGCACCAACAAACTTACCATTTTGTAATATCGGTGCACCAGACATACCTTGAATTATCCCACCAGTTTTGTCAATTAACCTTTGGTCTGTTACTTTTATTTGCATACTTTTGTTATCATAATTATTTTCCTTATATATTTTTTCTATTTCAATTTCATATTCCTTTGGTTGCTGATTATCCAAACTGCACAATATTGTTGCTTTTCCTGTTTTTATTTCATCGCGTAATGCCACTTCTACTTCTTTTGATTTATCTATATTTAAACTTGCTAAATTATTTACTTTTCCATATATTCCAAATCTGCTATTTTGGCTAATTGTCCCTATATTTTGCTGATTTTCAACCGTTCCTTGTATTTTTCCGGGTTCTCCTACTTCACCTTTTGTAATGTTTAATATTCTTGTTGTTATAAATTCACCTGATGATATATTTATCAACTCATTTGTATCTATGTCTGTTATTCCGTGACCTAATGCCCCAAATGTTTTACTTGATGGTTCATAAAATGTCACTGTTCCTACTCCTGCTGCACTATCCCTTACCCAAAGTCCTAATTTGTATTCACTATTATTTGTTCTTACAGGTGTCATACTACATTCTTTTGTTTCTTCTTGATGTATAAATTTTACCTTTATATCTTCTCCGTTAGACATATTTACTGTTCTTATCAGGTCTTCAGTTGTACTGATTTGTTCGTCATCAATTTTTATTATTGTGTCTCCTTCTTTTATCCCTGTGTTTTCATATGGTTTATATTTTTTGCTGTCATTTCCTTCTATTTCTGACATTCCTACTACTAGTACTCCACTTGTGTATAGTTTTACTCCTGCAATATTACCTACTGGAATTACTGTTGTTTTTGGCAATACATTTACATCTATATCTTTTAATTTTAAAGAATTCAAAAAGCTTACTTCTAATGTCTTTCTTCCTGCCTGCTCACTTATCTTATTTCCACTAGTTGATGCTGTTTCTATTGTGTTTTCTTTGCTTTTGATGTTCATTCCTATAAGTGTTTTCATATTTATACTTTCTCCTTCAAATATTACTAGTTTGTTTGGTATATTTGATATTACTAGTGTATAAATATATATTATTAATAGAAAAAATACTAATAATAGCATTTTTAAGAATTTTTTCATAGTTTTCTCCTTAATTTTTACTATTATTAGTATTTACATTTTTTATTTTTATATTCTTTTTGATTAAAATTTTAATTTGCTTACGGCTCTAAGGTAGTTGGAAATGGATTGTTTACTCTGAACATTCCATATCTTTCTCTTCCTAATGCTGTATAATATAATTGGGCTAAGTTTCTTTCCCAAGTCTCAGTTGGATTTTTTAAATCTATATTATTATTTGAGTTTAAGTTTATTATAGAACTATATGCTCCTGTATCTTCTCTTGGATAATAATATACATTTTTCTTAACTTTATCGGGGTCCTCATCTCCTTCTGAATAATTTGTTTCAACTGTTCTTCTTTCAAAGTCCGTATTATACAAACCTATTGCATTACTTAAATCCATATTTCTTAAATTTTCATCTGTTACTCTATAATATGTTCCATTCACTAAAATATATATTGAATCTTCTGATACAAAATCTTCGTTAATGTCATTTGGTACATATGCATATCCACTATATATTTTTCCACCTATGTTTAGTCCTTGCAAAAATGTAATCATAGATATATTTGTTGTTAATTCTTCCCATTCTTCATCTTTTAACTTAGGCATAGCAAAGCTTGCTTCTGAAGATGAAACTTTATTATAGTTTGAAATTGCTACAATTAGATTTGATTCTATTGAATTTCTAATTACTTGTCTTTTATGTAAGTTAAAGTTAGAATTCTCATCTTCTATAGAAGTTCCTGAAGTATTAAATAGCTCATCAAAAATATTTATATTAATTGGATATGGATTACTATCATTAGCATATGTAGAGTAGTTGTTTCCATTTTCATCTATAGCATCATTAGTTGACAGACTTCTTAATTGATATAAATCTCCACCAGGTTGAAATCTAGCTTTAAATTCACTTGCTGCTTTATAAAAATCTTTTGCATTTGTATTTGTTTCCACTAAATTTTGGTTTATATTAGTAGAACGGATTACATTGTCATTTATCATAGAAAATACTTCATTGCCATTATCCCTATCCACATAATATTTAGTTCCATTTATTCTCCTATATGGATAATTCTTTATTGCTCCTGCTGTTTTTATTTCATCTTTATAATTAATTGTTATTCTCTTACCTGAACCTACATTTTGCTCTCCTGGAATATATATTTGCTGTATTAGTCCAGGGTTATTTTGTTCTTCTGGTATATCTATTCCCCTATACCTTACTGTGTCACCACTAACACTAACATCACTTAACAAATATCCTGATGCACTTCCTGTTTCTCCTATTGGTTGGTTATTAATTGTTCCTTGAATTGTTATATATGAATCTAATGAATATGTTATTACTACATCAAAATTGCTACTTGTATATCTACAACTATAGTATACATATGGTTTTAGCCCATACAATTTTTCTTTGTCTTTATATGTAGCATCAGAATAGAACCTATCCCCATCAGGATTATTTCTTTCATCATAAACATCTAAATCGTTTAGATAGTCTGAATAAATATAATATCCATCGTACAAAGTATATACAATTGCTGGCACATAATCTTGTAAGACATCTTCCCCATATCCAGTCATACTAAATTGACTTGACAATGAATTATAAAATGTTTTTATTGCTGCTTTTATATCTCTCATCTTTGAGTCAGAAAAATCTGAAGTCGTACTATTTGACATATTCATCTGAAAAGCTTTTATTCCGTCATATGTTGCAACCTTTAGTCTAGAGTCATAGTTCATCTGTAAGTCTACTGTTTTTATTTCATTTGCTGAATAACTATTTAATATTATTGCCATTGGTAAAATTAGTATTATTGCTAAAACAGCTAATCCTTGTATTTTCATAGATTACCTCTCTTTAGTTTATATTAAACTTTTGATTTTTATTTGCAAATAGCTTGTAATTATATTACAAGCTATTATTTGTTTATATATAATTATCTTCCATTCGCTGTTACAATTCCTGCATGGTTTGCAGCAACTGTATATGTATCATTTCCTGTTACTGTATAAAAGAAATTCTTTAATTGTTGTGCTATTGTTTGGTTTGTATTTTTTACGCGTGCAGAAATTAAGTCTCCTTCTTTACAGTAATATACTCCACCATTATTTCTCATTTCTTCTTCAATTTGTGAAGTATATACTGTATATTGGGCATTTTCACCTATTTTATCTGCTTGCACCATTGAAGTTTTCTTTCCTAAGTTTGTATCTCTTACTTCTACTTCTAATTCTACATCATAAGTATTACCTGTAGATGTTATTGTTTCAAGAAATTTATCATAATTAGCTTGTGTTATTTTACCTGTTGTTCTTGCTGTATCAACAAATTCTGTTGTTGCTGTTTTTACTGCTAATTGAGATACATCATCTGTTCTATCAGCTATTGTCATTAGTGGAAATACAAACATTAAAATTGCTGCTAATGCTATAGCAATTACTGTTATTAAAGTATCGCTCATATTATCTCCTCCTTTTTTACAATTAATACTTATAATGTAAAATATTTTACATTAATTTTATCTTGATTCAAAAGTGTATGTTATAACTCTTAGTTCTCTTTTGTTGACATCTGAGATTTCAGATGGATTGCCTTTCTTATCAACTCTCATATTTAGACGATTTCCATCTGCATCCATTCTGTCTTCCATATAGTATGTTCCTAATGTTTCTTTTATCTTCCAGCTTCCTTCTACAGATTTGAGATAATCATATAATCCTGTTGTATTTAACTCTCTTCTATTAGTTCCGCCAAAGTTACCTACCTTAGTGTCAAACTTATGATATAAAATTCCGTTTAAAAAATCTTGTTTGTCTGAAATACCATTTTCTTCAATTGAGTCTATTTTATATATTTCTCTATCCTCAGTTTTATTTTTATATAAGAAATATCCTGTATCAGGAAAACCTGGCACTGCTGTATCTCCTCTTTTTGTTTCAAATACAACTTTATAACTTTCGCTAAATGCTCTGTATATTGTTGGTATTATTGTATCAATTCCAACATATCGTTCTGTTTCATTTCTTGTTCTGTAATAAAATCTGTCATCATTTTCTATTGTTGAATATTCTCTGTCTGAATATTGTACTAGTGTACCTATTGCAGTTCTTGCTTGTGTAAAAGATAGCATAGCTATGGAAAGTGCCATAACAAACAATAAAACTGAACCTGCCATTTTTAGTGCTTCTACTGCATTTTCCATAGTATACCTCCTTTTTATTAATTATTTGTTGCTTTTGTAATAGTTATGTCATTTATTCTACCTGTACCTGATGTACCTGTACTATATTTCATTGTTACATTATATAACTCTGAAGTTTTAATATCAATTCCACCTTCTCCAGCTTTTTCAGTTGAAGTTGCATTTTTACTATTTATTTTAACTTGTCTGTCTGAATTATTTGCGTCAGCATTAGATGCTATAACTTCATTTAATAGTGCTTTTACTACTGTACCTTTTTGCTTTCCTTCATATTTTAAAAATCTGTTATTAAATGATTGTCTATCAGCATCAGTCATACTATTATTTGATACAGTATCTTGTGCTTGAGCAAAAATCATAATTCCCAAAGATATTAATAATATAGCTAATAATATAGCTCCTGCTATAATTAATGCTTTTGATGCATTTTCCATAATACATCTCTCCTTTCATTTGTAATATACCTATATGTTTTACTAAACTTATGTTTAGTAACATTAATAACATAGTTTATTCTGTAACTTGTTCAAATTTCATATACTTTATCCTTCCAGTAGATTTATGATATTGAACTTCACTACATCTAAATGTAATTCCCCTATAATTTTGAACAAAATTTGCTATTCCAGCTTGTCCTATTCGCTCTATTGGATATGTTACATCAATATCTGTGAATGTTATATCCATTTTTATTGAATTTTCATTGTTTTCAACAAATTCACCTTTATCATTTTTAGGAATTTCATTTTTTTCATTTGTATTTAATACTCTATTCATTATTGTTGTCAATTCTTGTCCTATCATTTCTTGGTCTTTTTCTATATTGAATTGGGCATTTTCTTTTTGCAATGTTCTATTTGTTGCTATTTGGTTTAAATATATATAAGCAACTGTAGATACTATTGCTATTATTATAATAAAAAATATTGCTATTTTCTTCATTGTAACTCCCTATTTTATTATAGCACTTTTTTGTCGTTTTTTCAAGTCTTTAATATATTAGTTTCTTGAGAAGTGTACCTCTGATACCCTTCCATTTTCATGATATTTTACTGAATGGCATTTAAATAGGTCATTAATTTCTCCTGTTGAAGTATCTACCCCGCTATAACTAGTAATTAAATTTGCATTATCTTGATATCTACTTATTTCTCCTTTTCCGTCTACTTCAAAAAACACTCGCACTTTATATGTACTATCTTCTTCGTCTATATTATTTTGGTATGCTAAATTTGCCACTGTAATTATTTGATAAATTGTTACATCTTTTCTTCCATCATATATATTAAATTGTGCATTAAATTGTGTTAATTGATTTGATGTTATTCTATCATGTATTACTGATGCTTTACCACCAAAATCAATAAATAAGTATACAGCTAATGATAAAATAAGTATTCCTATTAAAACTCCACCTGCCATTATCAAAGCTTTTGATGCATTTTCCATAGTTTCCTCCTAATAATAAATGTCAAAATAAATTTTACTAATTCTACTATCTAGATTTTTATATTCTATTTTGTCTGATAAACATTTAAATTTTAAATTCTGCTTCTTTGCATCATCAATAGTTCTAAACTCGTTTGGAGTTAAAAACTTCTTATAATCATCATCACTTAGTCCTGCCTTAGTTTTCAATAGTCCCTCATCTATATTATGGTCAATTGTATATTCTGGATGTTGCTTATTGTTACTTTCTATCTTATTATAAACACTTTTAAGCTCCATCAAAGTTAACGTATTGTTTTCGTCTTTTTCTCCTTTAGCATTTTCCCCGTCTTTATTATAAGGCTCAAACTGATTATTAAACTGTGCAATTTGAGTATTTTTAGTTCTAGCATCATTAGAATTTTGGTAATCTTGCAAATTTGTAAACATCATAATAAGTGCACCTAATATTAGTAATGCTATTAGAATTCCACCTGCCATAAGCAGGGCTTTTGATGCATTTTCCATATTTTCCTCCTATTCTACAATGCTGACATAGAAGCAAATGAATTTGACATACTTGTTAATCCTATAAATACTAATGGTATAATTAAGTATCCGCAGAACATTGCAATCATTGGAGTAAATCCAATTCCTTTTCCTATCATACCTTTTCTTTTGATTAATCTTTCATTTGATTCTTTACGTTTTTCTTTGTAATAGTCTCTTTCTGAGTCTAATTCGTCAAAGGCATCTCTAATTGGTATTTTTTCTACTGCTGCTTGTAAGCTTTCTATTATTCTAATTAATGGTTGATAAGAAACTTCTTCTTTCATAGCTTCTAGCGCTTCCCAAGCTCCTGCCTCATAGTTGTTCACACATCTTGTAATTTGTGGCCTAAATATGTTTGAATATCTTTCTAACCAATCTAGTATAATTTCAACATTTACCCTTTCAATTCTCATAAGCATTAATATAATTGTTTGGAATTGCATTACTTCGTCTTCCATTTCTAGCTTTCTCATTATTACTTGGAACATTAGCAATCCAATTGGTGCCATATATCCAACTAGTGCAAATGCTATTGCTAGTAAAATTTCGAACCATTGTAGGTATTCTGTGTTAATTATTGCTAGTTTATCTTCTACTATTCTTCTTGCTGTCTCAGCAATTTCGTCATCTGCCATATCATCTTCATAGTATCTTGATCTTCTAAATGCTCTTTCTACATCTGCTGTTGTTGTATCCAGTTTTCCTTTAAACATATCTAGAAAGTAGTTATCCATTTCAGTTATTTCCATTGCTTTTCTTCTGTCTTTGTCTGTCAAATCTCCTATTATATTATAGTCTGTTGTCGGCTCTGTATATATGTAATTTACTGCAACTGAGTGCAATTGTGCAAATAATATAATTGATGCAATAAATGTTACAATGCATATTGTTAATCTATTTACATATAGCCATTCCATTTTTAAGTGTGATGCTGAGTCTTTTAGCATTTGTTGAATTTTTTTGTATTCCTTTGTCCCTTCTTTTGGTATAAATAAGTCTACAAATTTTTTGATTATTTTTTTGCTGTATAGTTTTTGTTGCCATGGGTTTTCTGTGTTTCTTGTGTTCATTGCTGTTGAACCATTGTCTTTTAATTTTCTAACTAATATATAACACATTACAGTAATTAGTATTATTAATATTTGAACTATTACCCCTGGTTTCCCTTCATACCAACTTTGTGTGAATGAGAAGTTTGATATTGACCAGCTTTTTAATGGTTCTAGTAACAATACTGGTACTACTGATATTACTGATAAACTTTGAAATACATAGTTTAATTTGTCTCTTTTTAAAATTTCTAGTTGCATTTCTTGTGTTATGTTGTTTATATTTTTTAGATATAGTGATGCTCCATCAACTTTTCTGTCGCCAAATTCTTTTGTTAGGTATGATACTCCGGCAAATTCTTTTAAGTAACTGTTTGGAGCTATATCGTAATATTTTTCTAATTCATTTTCAGGGTCATCTGATATTAATATTTCATATATCTTTTCACCTTGGCTTGATACTTCTTTCTCGTCATCTTGTGATACTTGGTATATTGCTTCTTCTACCATGTTGAATTCATGGTATGCGTGTCTTATTTCTGAAAAGAATTCTATTTGTTGTTTTAATATATTATTGTCTATTTTATCTACAGAACCATCTATGAATGTATCTACCATAAATAGTTCAAAGATTAATAGAATTGACATTAATAAATAGTTTGAAGATGTTATTGCTATTGTTACTATCATTAGAGGTACTATTATTGCTATTGCTACTGTAAGGATTTTCGCTGTACCTTTTCTTGTGTTGTATTCGTCGTCTATATTTATTATTTCTAATCTTCTTCTTACTTTTAATACATATCTTTTTAAGAATGGTATCTTTATGTATGATAAATATAGTTTTTGTAGTAATACTTCAGCTGAAAATCTTCTATCTCTTGTTCCTTCTTGTAATTGCTTTATTTTTTTGTATTCAGATTTTTGCATTTTCTTTGATATTATTACATATAAGAATATTATTACTACAAGGGCAGCAACTGCTCCACCCATTATATAGACTAACATTTGGTTGTTCACTTAGAAATAGCACCTCCCTTTGTATTGGCATTAAATTTCATTTTTCTTTTTTCTTCCTCTTCTTTTTGGTTCTTCTGTTGTTGCTGATACTTCTACTGTTTCTTTGCGTGAATATGTTTTTCCCCAATGTTTTTTAACAAATTCATCAAATTCTACAAGGTCTGTGTCGTCCATATTTAGTCTCATCTCGCTTAGGTTTTTGTCTGTTATTGGGTTTGTTATTATATATTCTCCGTCAACATATTCTAATATGTTTCTGTGTATATATAATTGTCTGTCTGTTACTTTTTCAAAATATCTTGTTGCATTGTCAAAGAATTTGTCAAATTTTCCTTCTAGTGTTTTTTCTTTTCTGTGGTCAAATGTATATTCATTCTTTTCTTCAATTGGTATGCACTCTGTTATTCTTTCTACATATCTTTTTCCTCTAAAGTCTTTTGTTAAATGAATGTCAAAGTTTAATACTTGTACAACTTGCTCTTCTGCTGTTTTTTCGTTTTTAAATACTCCTGCTCTTAACATTGAGTTTCTTAGCGCTGTTACTAAGTTTGGAAATGTTTTTGCGTGGTGAGTAAATAATGTAAATTTAGATGCAACTTGGGCTGCTTGTATCATCCAAGATGCTACGGGGTCTGTTGCAACCTCTCCGGATTATATTAACAGAACCGTCAGTTTTCTTTTGAACGTCTAGACCTTCTTGTCCTGAAATTGTATCTGTTTCACGGAATGTTAATATGTTTCTTGTTGGGTATATTTTTCTTAGGTGAAGCTCGAATGCTGTTTCCTGAACACGGATGTTCATTGTTTCATATATGTTTTCAATCATTCCCATAAGCATTGTTGTTTTACCACAACCTTGCTCACCAGTGATTGATATGATTCTTGCTCCTTTTACTAAGTATTTTAATAATTCTATTGATTCAAGAGAACCTGGTTCTCCTTTGAACCATTGTTCAAGTGTTGAACGTTTAACGTCAAACTTTCTTACGAAAAATGCCCATGTTTCAGAGAAACTTGGTCTTACAACAACAACACGTGAGCCGTCTTTCATTTCATTGATTTTGTATCCATTTGTATCTGATAATTGTCCTGGGTTGTTGTATTTATAAATGTTTTGGCATACTCTTTTTAGTTCTGATTCTGTTCCAAAAGATAAGAATGCTAGTCTTATAGATTTACCTTGGAAGAATATCCATATACTGTCACATGCTCTTGGAACTTTGTGTTCCGCTATTTGCTCTAGGTAGTCTCCGTCACTCTGTGCTACTTGACTTAAAAAACTTTCTGGAAGTCCAGATACACCACCAGACACACCATCTATGTTCATATCTCTTACTTCATCTATACTACTATATCCTTTGTAATGTTGGTATATTCTTTGTACTATTACACTTAGCTTGTCTGAAAATGATAGCATTATATTTTCTGTTTCGTAAATATCTTCA
The DNA here is from genome assembly GCA_947367845.1 of uncultured Clostridium sp. Classification (GTDB taxonomy): domain Bacteria; phylum Bacillota; class Clostridia; order TANB77; family CAG-508; genus CAG-269. The sequence continues at coordinate 18,864 of CANBES010000008.1, forward strand.
ATTTCTTTGCTTGTTATTACGTAAGATGGTTTTGTTTCACCTTCGACATATTTTAGCTCTGCTAAATTGTATTTTTTAATTAATTCTGTTAGTGCCTCATATCCAAATTCTTTTTTGTATGCATATATTAGTATATCAAATTTGTCTTGTGCTGTTAGAAGTGATGGTATGTCAAATGGAACTGCTTTTGATATGTTGCTTTCTGTTACTCCATATTCTTTTTGAAGTATGTCAAATATCAATTCTTTTACGTATTTTTTATCATTAACATCTCCATATGTACATCCTTTTAAAGCTTTTTTCAATTCGTATTTTTTGTTCTTTCTTCTTTTCAATTCTTCTTCTGAAAGGCCAATATCGTATAAGTTTATTTTTGTTATCTCGTCTAGTCTTTTCTTTACGAATTCTGTCATTTTTTCGATTGTGTAGGTTTTGTCATCTACTTCTATTAGTGTTTCTACTTCTGCTGTTTTTTTCTTTTTTATGACATATACTACTGCATACGCAGCAATTCCTAACACGGCGATGATTAGCACAATGTTCATTATTGTCATTTAAAGGTTCCTCCTTACATTTTCATTGCTAAGTCTTGTATCCTATATATTATGTTGTCATCAGCTCTTTTTACTTCTGATAGAAATATTACGTTTCTATCTTCGCTATCTGTTATTTTTTTCATTTTAAAGAATAAGTCTACCACTTCTGCTTCTTCGGCTGCTTCAAAAAACAGAGTGTTGTATGGTATTGCTATTACCTGATTTTTTTCGCTTAAATATCTTGAAATGTTTTTTGTGTTATATTTTGAAAATTTATCATATCTTCCTATTGATATTATTGTTTTTTGCGATTTTAATATTGGTTTTTCTTCTCTTATTTTTACAAATTCATTGATGCTTGATAGTCGTTGACCAATGTTTGCTACTATTACATTTGACTTGTTTAATATTATTTCTTCTATGTCGTTGCCTAATTCTTTATCTAGGTCTACTAATATCAAATCATAATATGAATTTGCTATTGTTATTATTTCTGAATATGTTTTTTTTAGCTCTTCATATTCCATAGCATTTCCTTTAAAGGTTTGCAATACTTCTAGCCTATCTTTTAATATTACTTTTGTATAATTTTTTATGTCTTCTGGTGCTAGTTTATTGCTGTTCATTGCTTTTATCATTCCTGATATACCGTCTTCTAATCCTATGTTTGTGTTTGGTCCGAATAATCCACGATTCTTTTTAGGTTTCGCTTGTTTCCAAAAGCAATTATCTAGTGTTTTATCTTGATATCCTGTTGAGATAATAAGTATTTTGTAGTTGTGTTCTATTGCCATATGTGTACCAATAGCCGCTATCGCTAACGTTTTTCCTGTTTGTTCTTTTCCGTTGCTCCAAAATGTTACAATTGACATCTTACACTCCTCTTTCTATTATTTTTATTGCTCTCCTTGTTGCACTTGAATTTTCATTTCCTAAGATTTCATCAGCTAAATATCCTAAACCATCTTTGTATGCGACACTTAGTTTTTTGAATTTTATTTTGGCTACTTTTTGATTTTCGTGTATTACTGATAAATCTCCATTTTCAAATGGGAAGTATAGTCTCTGTTCATTCCACGCTACTTTGTATCCTAGTGCAAGGAAGTTCAAGTAGTCATCCTCTTCTTTGTCCATTGTTCTAGAAAATAGTACTTTTGTCAGACTAATTGTTCTATTTAATCCTACAAATACCTCAAGTCCTTTTTTTAGAGAGTATGCATCAAATGAAGTTACAAAATAATTTCTTTGTGCTTCCTCTAAATTGTAGTTTTCAAATCCTTTTGGATTGTCAGTGTCTACAAATACAAAGTCATACTCTAGGTCTTGCCCTTCGGCAAAACCTAGGTATTTTTTTATATCTTCTATATTAGAGAAACCAACAGCTATATCAATTTCTTCATATTCTGTTACATATTTTATTGTAGGATTTATTGCTGGTATCACATATCTTGCTTTTTGGTTTATTGTTGCATCAATTACTAATACTTTTTTCTTTAACGTTGTTAGTATTTTAGCAACATATATGATTAAATCTATTTTGTCATAAGCACCTATAAAGCCTATTTTTTTCATATGTATTTTCTCCTTCTTTATTTTATTGTGCGGTTGTACCTGTTGTTGGTGTAGCTAGTGATTCAACGTATTCTTTTCTTGTGTTTTTAGAGTTTGTTACACTTTCTTCCATTTTTGTTTGTAAATTTGATTGTGTGTCTATGTTTTCGTTGTTTAGTTGTCCATTTATGCTGTTTCTTATTTCCACACTACCTTCTCCACTATATCTACTTGCTATTTCGTTCATTGATTTTTCAAGTATATTTGGATCATTCCTTAATTGTGTAAGTGTTTCACTATTTACTATATATGTTGGTGTTGCTGCTCTTTGCATTCCTGGATCTGTATATTTGTTTGCATATATTTTACTTCCTGGTATTTTCGCTGCTTCTATTATCGCACAACTCATATGTAAAATTTCATCTTCTGATAAGTTTGCCCAAATTGTATCTATTGAATCCATTCCTGCTATATTTGGTACTTCTACTTCTTTTTTAGATACTACTATAAAATCTTGTCCATTTGGGAACATAACTCTTATATCTATATAATCTCCTGTTACTATATCTACTGGTAACACTACTATGTTGTATTCTTGTTTTCTAATATCATCTTGTACTAGATCGTCAGCTCTTGTTATTAAATCCTGTGTTAGTACTGTATTAGCATTCAAGTCTACCTTAGCTACTAATGGTACACTGTTTAGTTCTATATATTCTTTGTCGTTTCTTACTTCAATATAGTATTGTTCTGTTTCCTCTTCTTGTTTTACTTCATATTCGCTTCCGTTACGTCTTATATATAATTTATACATATCGTTGTCATCTTTTTCGTTACTTTTTATATATATTTCATTTCCTTCTTTGTCTTGCATCTTCCATGTATCAATTATGTCCATATTGCTTGTTGCATTTGCTGGTACGAATTTTTTGTATACACTTTCTTTAGATAGCATATCACTTGTAATTACTTGTCCTGATTTAACATCACTTTTTAAGACATATACACTTACCATTTCTAATTTTTCTTGTTTTTCTTGATCCATTCTAACTTTAAGTTGTAAAAATAGTATTGCTATAATTGCTCCTGATATTACTAGCATTAATAACATTCCTAATAAAAATGAATTTCTTGCTTTTCTTTGCATTGGATTTGTTGCCATTACAAATTCCTCCCTTTATTTTATTTTTATATTTTTAACAAATACTCATTTACTTTATTTTATAACAATTAGTATTCAAATTCAACTATTCTCGACAAGTGTAATCAAAAGTTAATGCTATCGTAATATTTCTGTAATATTTGTGCCACACCATCTTCATTATTACCTGGCGCAATATCATTTGCAACATCTGTAACTACTGGTGTACTGCCCTTCATAGCAATTCCTAATCCTGCATTTTCAATCATCTTTTTGTCGTTAATATTATCTCCAATTGCTATTACTTCTTCTTGTTTTATTCCTAATTTTTTTATCAAAAATTCTATAGCATTCCATTTATCAACATCAGCTAATGAAATTTCTGTATAATAGTATTCTATTGGCACATCTTCTGTCCCTTGTTTAATCATTTTTCTCGACATATGAGACACTTCTAAAATCTCTATATTACTTATTTTTTTCAATTTCCTTATTATTGAATTAAAAACTATTTTACTTTCGTCACATATTGTAATTTTTAAAAAATTTTCTTCTTTCATATTTTTTACATATTCATACATGTTTTTTACAATACTAATATTAGTTTTTTTATTATCTTCTTTTTTTAAATTTTCTTTATGATAATACAAAACATTGTGTTTTAACGCTGTCGCCAGTATAGTTTCGTCAGTATATACATTGTATGATATACTATTTTCTTCACATATTTTTATCACTTCTAACACCTTTTGTTTTGTCATATTTTTTTTGTATATTATTTCTTCTTTTTTAATATCATAAATAATAGCACCATTTCCTGCTATAAAATATTTTTCGCTACCTATTTCTTTTGCTATCGTTTTTATCGAATCTATTGGTCTTCCAGACGCTATTATCACTTCAGTTCCTTGCGCTATTATTTTTTTTATTGTATTTTGCGTATTTTCTGTTACAACACCATAACTATTTAACATTGTTCCATCTAAGTCTATCGCTACTAATTTATACATATTTCTATCTCCTACCTATTGCCTGCCAATGGGGACGGTCCTTGTTGGCAGGATTGATTTTTTAATCCCTAAAATAATTTTTTTGGACTATTCCTGCCAACAAGGACCGTCCCCATTGGCAGGCTTTTTTATTATTATATATTTAATCTTTTTAAATTGCAATTTATTTTTGCTAAAAATTTCCTGTTTATTTTTTCTGTTTTTTGCAGATTATAGTATTAGAAAAAGCAAAGGTTTTTTCTGATATGTAATATTACAGGAGGTGAAAAAACGATGGCAAACTCAAGTAACAAAAAATTAGTACCAGAAGCTATGACTGCTTTAGACAAATTCAAATATGAAGTAGCTAGTGAAGTTGGTGTTAACCTAAAAGACGGATATAATGGTGATATATCTGCAAGAGACGCTGGAAAAATCGGTGGACAAATGGTTAAAAAGATGATAGAACAAGCTGAAAGAAACATGAAATAGTTAAACTTTTAGATTGAACTTTTTAGTCAAAACCGCAGGAAGTTAAATTTTGTTTTTATATATTTTTATAAATACATAAAGGCAGGATTTGATTTCCTGCCTTCTTTTTGATATTTTTGGGTGTGTTCTCTTATTATGCTTCTGGTTCTACTAAACCGTAATTTTTTCCGTCTTTTAATCTATGTACAACATTTACTTTTCCTGTTTCAACATTTATAAATGCTAGGAAATTATGTGTTGGTTTTTCTTGTAGTTTTAAAACCGCATCTTCTGGTAACATTGGTTTTATTTCATAGTATGATGTTTTTATTATTTCATCTTTTACTTCTGATGTTTGTTCTTTTGCAACTTCCATTGTTCTTATTGATGCGTCTTTCATCATTTTTTCTCTTTTTGTTTTTGCTTTTCTGATTTGTCCTTCTAATATGTCTATATCTTTATCAATAGATGCATACATATCTTTGTCTTCTGTTACAGCTCTGTATTTTTCCCCATTTGCTGTAACATAAATTTCTGCTATTTGCTCATTTTTTTCTGTTTTTAAAGTAACGTCTGCTTCTGCATCTTCGAAATATTTATCTATTCTGTCTAATTTTCTTTCTACATAATCGTTGATTGCTTCTGTTATCTTTAGTTCCTTTCCTGTTATTTTTATTTTCATAAAAATCGCTCCTCTCTTTTTCGTTTTTCTACATAGATTATATTTTTATTATATACATTAAATTTTCTATTGTCAACAGCAATTTTTTTGGGACAAGCCAAAAAAGTTTTAGAAAAAGACGTTTTTGGACAAGCCTGCCAAAAAGGTCCGTCCCCATTGGCAGGATTTTAATATTCTTTTTCTAATTTTTCATTAAAGAAAATCTTTGTTACCAGTTTAAATTCTTCCAAAGCTTCATCTTTCAAATTAAAGGAATATAGCTTTTTAGGCGGAGCCGTAACTGTATATTTTATTGCATTAAGAGCGCTTTGGCTTATCGCAATTGCACTTGTGTCCTGTTTTCCACACACTTTGCACTTCAAACCATTGTCTTTTATGCTAAAATATGTTAATTCTTCTTTTTCTTTACAATTTGTACATTCTTGTATTTGTGGTGTAAAACCTGATATACATAACAAACGCAATTTAAACACACCTAATACCATATCTAAGTTTTTATCTGTTTCAGATATTGTATATAGTGTATTTAGCAACAATTGTAATATTCTGTAACAATTTTGATTTTCATGTGTTACATCTTGCACGATTTTGTTTATATGTACTGCGTATTCTAGTTTATCTAAGTCTATTCTAAGATTGTAAAATACTTCTATTGGTTCTACTGAATTTATATGATATGTTTGTGAGCCCTTGTATACCAAATATTCTCCAAAGCTGAATATCTGTGTTCCAGCCAAAAGAGCACTTTTAGGTCTTCTTGCTCCTTTGGCGACACACGATATTTTTCCTAAATTTGGAGTTAATATTGTTAGCATTTTGTCAAAGTCACCTACATTACTTTCTGATAATACTATTCCATTTATTTTTGTGTTTGACATTTCTTCCCTTTCAATTTTTAGTTTAGTTGTTTTTATTGTCAAACTTTTTTGGTCTGTCCCAAAAAGTTTGAGTTTCTGTATTTTCTTCTATTCCTTTTTCTAGATTTTCTATTTGCCTTAATTCCATAAAAGCGTTAATATCGCCTGTGTTCTTAAATGTTTCCCATGCTATCTTTTTAATCATAATCTTTGCTCTCCTTTGTTTAAAGTTTTACCTTTAATTTTATCTTTTGCCTTTTTATTGTTTTTTATACAATTATATTATTTTAATTTGAATTTGTTAACAATAGAGTCATTTGATTGCCAATCTGGTTTTACTTTTACCCATGTTTTTAAATTTATTTTCAACCCAAAATTTTCTTCCATATCAATTCTAGCAGATCTTCCTATTCTTTTTAACATTTCGCCATTTTTCCCTATAATAATTCCTTTATGTGAGTCTCTTAAGCAATAAATCGTCGCTTCTATATCGTATATTTCCTCACCTTTTTTGTTTTTCCTCTGTTTCATTTTTTCCACTTCAACATAAATTCCGTGTGGTACTTCGTCTTGTAGTAATTTCAATGCTTTTTCTCTAATTGTTTCTTCTGCTAGTTGTCTTAAAGTTTGGTCTGTGTATTCTTCTACATCATAATATGCTGGACCTGGTTTTAGATTTTTTTCTATTTCTTTTAATATAATTTCCTTATATTTCGAATTTGTTGCAGATATTGGAATTACTGCTTCAAAATTGTATTCTTTGCTGTAAAGGTCTATTAGGTTTAGTAGTTTTTCTCTTTTTACTAAGTCTATCTTATTAATAATTAGAATTGTCTTCCTTTTTGCTTCTTTTATTTTTTCTAATATGATGCTATCTCCTCTGCCTATATCTTCGCTTGTTGCTTCTATTAAAAATAAAACTACATCTGCATCTGCTAGACTTGTAAATGATGTTTCTACCATTGTTTCATTAAGTTTTGTTTTTGGTTTGTGTATTCCTGGTGTGTCTGTAAATACAATTTGACTGTTTTCTCTGTTTACTATTCCTTTTATCGCTGTTCTTGTTGTTTGTACTTTGTTTGCTATTGCTGCTACTTTTTCTCCTACTAGTAAATTTACTAATGTTGATTTCCCTACATTTGTTCTTCCTATTAGTGTTACAAATCCTGATTTAAATTCTGTTTCTTTCATTTTTACTCCTTGTTTTTTGTTTTATATGTTTATATTATACACTATTTTTTTGCTAAATTTGTAGAATTTACGAAAATTTTTAAAAAAATAACGGGTGTTTTTAAGGTCTGTCCCCAAAAACACCCAAATACATCACGCATATGCTTGACGTTTTTTAAAGCTAAGTAAATTTGTAATTTCGTTTTCTGTATTTTTAGCTTTTTTAGTTTTCTTTGCTCTTTCTTGTTCAAGTTCTCTTTTTTGTTTTTCCGCCATAGATTGACAGATTGCTTTTTGATAAGTAAAGTGTGTGTCTTGTGCTATTTTACTCCAATTGTATTCGCTTCTAACTTTATTTTTTGCTTTTTTAGTTATTTCGCTACAAAGTTTATGGTCATATAACAATTCTAATATTGAATCTGCTATTGAGTTTGCGTTTCCGCAATATGCTTTCATTCCATTTACTTTGTGTTCTACTATCTCGTTTAGTCCACCGATATCTGATACTACTATTGGATTTTCTGATAGCATTGCTTCTAATGCAACTATTCCAAATGGTTCATATGTACTTGGAAATACTGCTATGTCTGCTGCTTTGTACATTCTTTGTACATCTTTTCCATTCATATATCCTGCAAAATATACTTTGTCTCCTATTCCCATTGCATTTACTTGCGCTTTTAATTCGTCCATCATTCCACCTTTTCCGCATATTACTAGTTTTGTGTCGTGATATCCTGCAAGTATTTTTGGCATCGCTGATATTAAGTGCTGTATTCCCTTTTCATATACTAGCCTACCCATAAATAGTATAATTTTTTCGTTGTCCATTGCATATTTTCTTCTGAAATTGTAGTCTCTTTCTATTCCATTAAATAGGCTTAGGTTTACTCCATTTGGTATTACATTTATTTTTTCATATGGTAATCCAAATAGTCTTTGTAGTTCGCCTTTCATGTAGTTACTGTTTACTATTACTTCTGCTGATTCGTATGTTAGCATCCATTCTGTATCGTTTATGTATCGTTGTTGTTCATTGTGTATCCCACTATTTCTTCCAGCTTCTGTTGCGTGTATTGTTGATACTATTGGTATGTTATATGAATTTTTTAGTGTTTTTGCTGCATATGCTACCAACCAATCGTGTGCGTGTATTACGTCAAATTTTCCTTGTTCTGCTATTATTTCATTTGCTTTTGCGACTAAATTAAAGTTTAATTGCATTACCCAGTCTATAAAGTTGTTTGGGTTTATCATATAGTTGTCTACTCTATATACTTTTACTCCTTTATCGTCTTCAAAATATGGTGCATCTCCATCTTTGTATGTGACTACTGTTACATCGTGTCCGTCTTTTAACAAAGTTCTTGATATATCATATACTACTCTAGCAATTCCTCCTACTACTCTTGGTGGATATTCCCATGTTAACATTAGTATTTTCATTGATATACTTCCTTTCTCTTTTTTACATTTTCTTTTGTTTTTTGACATTTTTTTCATTTTTCTATATTCTATACAAAAAATCAAAAAAAGTAAATGCTTTTTTCAAAAACATTTACTTTTTTCTGTTTTTATTTTATTCTTGGTTTTCTATATCTTGAAATTCGTTATCTTCTTGATTTTGCTCACCATTATTTTGTTCTTCATTATTTTGTTCTTCATTATTTTGTTCTTCGTTTCCATTTTGCTCATTGTCGTTTTGCTCTTCGTTTACATTTTGTTCATTATTATTTTCTTCTAATAATTGTTCATTATCTTGTGATTGCGGCCTTGTAGTTGAACTTTGTTCATATGCTCTAGGATTTACATCTATTTGATTTAGGTATTCTTCTGCATCCATTTCTTGGTCATTTGCTCTTATATAATAATGTTTCTTTCCACCATCAATTGTCATATAAATATCGTCTGCAACTGGTCCACTAAACAATTCTTCACCAATGCTGTTTAGCAATGTATATTTCCTATCTTTGCATGCAACTATTACATTGTAATCTGGAATTACTAATAAACTTAGTGCATTTCTGCTACTTGTTGCTGTATATCCTAAGCTGTCATATTGATAATCTACTAGTAAATTACCTTTTGTATCATATAATCCCCATTTTCTGTCTTTTCTTGCTGGTATTAAGTTTTCTGCTAATATATATTTGTTTTTAATTCCATTTTCTTTAAATCTTGATATATCTACACCTATTTCGTCATTTTCGATGTATATTATTACTTTTCCTCTAAAATCTAGAACTCCATATTTGTTGTCTTTTCTGACCACATATAGTCCTGCATCTAGGTCTAATAGTTCTATTGAGTCATATATTAGTTGGATTTTTGTTTCTCTATTTTTTGACATAACTCCAACTTCACCATTGTCTTCTACTAGAAAATCTCCACCTTCACCTACACTTGGTAGATATGTTATATTTGAGTATTTTACTTCTAGTATTGATTTTCCTTCTGTATCTAGTACTCCTACTCTTTTATTATTGTTTGTTACTACTAACATATCTTTCAATATTGCTTTTTGGTTAACAAACTCTTCACTTATTCCTACATATCCCCAATTCAATACATATGGATTATAGAAATTTACTAGATATGGTAGTGTAAATATTTGTACTGTATTTTTTTCTTCATTATATTGAAAACTTACATTAAATGCTTTTTCTATCGTTTCTGCTGATGCGTATAATTCTCCATTTATTGCTCTCACTGGTTTTTCTGAGTATACATATTCATAGTTTTCTGCTCTTGCATTTAAATCTAATTTATATATTTTTTTAGAATTTAACTCAAAGTTAGCTACTTCATTTTCGCTTTCTACATAGCATTTACTACTGCTTTCTGATTTTTCAAAGTATTCACCGTTATAGCTGTTATATCCTAAATAACTTGCAATTCTTTTTATTGGTGCATATACTGTTCCATCTTCAAATACTAACATTTTCTTTACGTCATTATTGGCATTACCGTCAAGGCTTACTCTTAACTCTTGTCCTTTTATATATGCCATGTATGATACTATTCCTACTATAATTATTACCACTAATATTATTGCTGCTAGTACAATTCTTATTGCTGTTTTCTTATTTTTTTCTTCCTTTGTTTGGAAGCTTTCTTCAATTAGATTCATTTTTATACCCCCTAATTATTTAGTATAACCATACTTTTTGTAGAATTCATCTCTAAAAGTCCCTAAATTATCATTCTCTATTTCTATTCTAACTCTTTCCATTAAATTAGTCAAGAACCTTAGATTATGAATTGACAATAATCTTACTCCTAAAATCTCATTTGCTTTTATTAAATGTCTTATATAGCCTCTAGTATAGTTTTTGCAAGTATAGCAATCACATTCTGGGTCTAATGGTGTCCAATCTCTTTCATATGTCGCATTTCTTACAACTACTTTTCCGTGTGATGTCATTGCTGTTCCATTTCTTGCTATTCTTGTTGGTAATACACAGTCACACATATCAATTCCTGCAATTGCCGCTTCTATTAAATAATCAGGTGTTCCGACTCCCATTAAATATCTAGGTTTATCTTTTGGCATAAGCGGAGCTGTATATCTTAATATATCCAAAAATTTTTCTTTTGGCTCTCCCACACTAATTCCACCAATTGCATATCCTGGTAAATCTAAATCAATTAAGTCTTTTGCACTTTGTTCTCTTAAATCTTTATAAAATCCACCTTGTATAATTCCAAATAATGCTTGTTTATCAACTGTTTTATGAGCTTCTTTACATCTTTTTGCCCACCTTGTTGTTCTTTCCATAGAATTTTTTGTATATTCGTATGTTGAGGGATATGGACAACATTCATCAAATGCCATCATTATATCAGACCCCAAATCTTCTTCTATTTCCATTACTGATTCTGGTGTAAAAAAATGTCTACTTCCGTCTAAATGTGATTTAAATTGAACTCCTTCTTCTTCTATCGTTCTTAGTTCTCCTAGACTGAAGACTTGGAATCCCCCACTATCAGTAAGTATCGGCCTGTCCCATTTCATAAAATTGTGAAGTCCACCTGCTTCTTTTACAATTTTGCTTCCTGGTCTTAGGTATAAATGATATGTATTTGATAATATTATTTGTGCTTTTACTTCTTCTTTTAATTCTTCTGGTGTCATTGATTTTACTGTTGCTTGTGTTCCTACTGGCATAAATATTGGTGTTTGTATGTCTCCATGTGGTGTGTGTATTACTCCCCTTCTTGCTCCTGTTTGTTTGCATTCGTGCAAGAGCTCGTATGTTACTGCATGTTTCATCATAATTAGTTTCCTTTCTTAGTTCAAATTATATTATAAGCATAGCGTCTCCAAAGCTGAAAAATCTGTATTTTTCTTTTACTGCTTCTTTGTATGCATTCATTACAAATTCTTTTCCTGCTAATGCTGATATTAGCATTAAAAGTGTTGATTGAGGTAAATGGAAATTTGTTATTAGTCCATCTAAACATTTGAATTTATATCCTGGGTAAATAAATATTTGCGTATCTCCTTCTGTTTCTTTTACCATTCCATTTTCATCTGCAACTGTTTCTAGCACTCTGCAAGATGTTGTTCCGAACTGCAATTACTCTTCTTCCTTCTTTTTTTGCAAGATTGATTTTTTCTGCGTCCTCTTGTTTTATATAGTAATGTTCTGAGTGCATTTCGTGATTTTCTACTGTGTCTTCTTTTACTGGTCTAAATGTTCCAATTCCCACATGTAGTGTTACGTTTGCAATTTGCACACCTTTTTCTTCTAATTGTTTTAAAAGCTCTGGAGTGAAGTGTAATCCTGCTGTTGGTGCTGCTGCTGAGCCATTGTATTTTGCATATACTGTTTGGTATCTTCCTTTTTCTTTTAGTGTTTCGTGTATGTATGGTGGTAATGGCATAAGTCCTATTTCATCTAATATTTCGTTAAAAATCCCATTATAGTGGAATTTTACTTTCCTTGTTCCTCCTGGCATTATTTCTAAAATTTCTGCTTGTAGTTTTCCTTCTCCAAAGTTTACCCTTGTTCCTACATGTAGTTTATTTCCAGGTCTTACAATGCTTTCCCAAATGTCTCCTTCTATATTGTTTAATAATAAAAATTCGACTTTCGCTCCTGTTTCTTTTTGCCCATATAGTCTTGCTGGGATTACTTTTGTGTTGTTTCTTACTAGTACGTCTCCTGGTTTTAGGTATTCGATAATGTTTTTAAATTTTTTGTGTTCTATTGTTTGGCTCTTTCTGTCTAGTATCATTAGTCTTGATTCGTCTCTTTTTTCTAATGGTGTTTGCGCTATTAGTTCCTCTGGTAGTTCATAATTAAATTCTGATACTTTCAACTTTCTCTCTCCTTGCGTTTTTTATTTGTTTTATTTATAACAAAATATTTTTATTTCATCTATTTTGCCTTATGCAAGTTAAAGGCTTGTGTGTTTTTTCAGCACAAGCCTTTTCCTTTTGTTACTATTCTTCTGTTTCAGCTTTGTTTTCAGCTAAATCTCTCATACTTAAGTTTATTCTTCCTTGATCGTCTATTTCAATTACTTTAACTGTAACTTTATCTCCAATGTGAAGTACATCTTCCACATTTTTTATTCTTTCTTTTGATATTTTAGAAATGTGTAGTAATCCTTCTTTTCCGTTTATTCCTAAGTCTACAAATGCTCCAAAGTTCATTATTCTTACAACTTCTCCATAATAGATTTCTCCTACTTCTACTTCTCTTACTATGTCTTCTATCATTTCTAGTGCTTGTTTTGCTTTTTCTCCGTCTGTTGAGTAAATAAATACTTGTCCATCTTCTTCAATATCAATTTTTACTCCTGTTTCATCAATGATTTTATTTATCATTTTTCCACCAGGTCCTATTACGTCTTTAATTTTTTCTGTTTTGATTGTTGTGTTTACTATTCTTGGTGCATATTCAGATACTTCTTCTCTTGGTTCTGATATTACTGGTAACATTACATTTTGTAATATATGCATTCTTGCATTTCTTGTTCTTTCAAATGCTTCACTAATAACTTCATATGTTAGTCCATCACATTTAATATCTACTTGAATTGCTGTAATTCCTCTTTCAGTTCCACCAACTTTAAAGTCCATATCTCCGAAGAAATCTTCTAACCCTTGAATATCTAGCAACATTACGTAGTCTTCGTCATTGTCTGGGTTTGTAACTAGTCCTGTTGAAATTCCTGCTACTGGTCTTTTGATTGGTACACCTGCATCCATTAATGCTAATGTGCTTCCACATATACTTGCTTGTGATGTTGAACCATTTGAAGATAATACTTCTGATACAACTCTTATTGCATATGGGAATTCTTCTTTTGAAGGGATTACTGGAACTAGGGCTTTTTCTGCTAATGCTCCATGTCCTACTTCTCTTCTTCCAGGTCCACGAGATGGTCTTGCTTCTCCTACTGAGTAGCTTGGGAAATTGTAGTGGTGCATGTATCTTTTAGATTCTTCAGTATCTATTCCGTCTAATACTTGTTCTTCACTTACCATTCCTAATGTTGCAATTGACATTACTTGTGTTTGACCTCTTGTAAATAACGCACTTCCGTGTACTCTTGGAAGTAATCCAACTTCACATGATAGTGGTCTTATTTGGTCTAATGCTCTTCCGTCAACTCTTTTGTGTTCAACGAAAATCATTTCTCTTACACATTTTTTCTCTAATTTGTAGATTGCTTCTCCAATATCTGCTTTGTGTTCTTCATATGCTTCTTCTCCAAATTTTTCTTTGTATGTTTCTTCTATTTTTTCTGTTATTTCATCTATGTTGTGGTCTCTTACTGTTTTGTCTTCTTCTTGAACTTTCTCTTTCATTTCTTCTTTGAAGTTTTCTTCTACAAATTCATATACGTCATGGTTAACTTCAAATGATTTATATTCAAATTTTGTTTTTCCAATTTCTTTTTGAATATTTGTTATAAATTCACATATTTTTTTGATTTCTTCATGACCTGCTTTTATTGCATTTAGCATTACGTCATCTGGAACTTCGTTTGCACCAGCTTCTATCATTGTTATTTTTGTTGGTGTTCCTGCTACTGTTAATGTTAAATCTGTTTTTTCTCTTTGTGCTTCTGTTGGATTTATAACAATTTGTCCATCAACTAATCCAACATTTACTGCTGCTGTTGGTCCGTTAAATGGTATATCTGATATTGCTAATGCTGATGCTGCACCTATCATTGCTGCTACTTCTGGTGAATTGTCTTGTTCAACACATAATACTGTTGCAACAACAACCACATCATTTCTAAAATCTTTTGGAAATAGTGGTCTTAAAGGTCTATCAATTGCTCTTGATGTTAATATCGCTTTGTCACTTGGTTTTCCTTCTCTTTTTAAAAATCCACCTGGTATTTTTCCTACTGAATATAATTTTTCTTCAAAATCTACTGATAGTGGAAAGAAATCTATTCCTTCTCTTGGTTCTTTTGAAGCTGTTACATTTACTAGTACACATGTATCTCCATATCTTACTAGTACACTTCCATTGGCTAATCCTGCCATTTTTCCTGTTTCTATTACTAGCTTTCTTCCTGCTAGTTCTGTTTCATAAGTTTTAAACATATATTTTTTCTCCTTTTCTTGTTTTTGCACCTATTTTACTTTTATTTGTTTCATCTTTTTGACATACGCCATTTTCAGTTTTTAAGTAAGTTTAGTTGGTAACCTCTATAATGTATTATTTGCTGTTTTAATAATATATTATACAAGCTACTGACCTATTCTTACTTAAAAATCTTGATAAAAGCCCACGCTGAATAAAGCATAGGCTCTTATTTTTTATTTTCTTAATCCTAATTTTTCAACGATTTCTCTGTATCTGTTAACATCTTTTTTAGCTAGGTAGTTTAATAAGTTTCTTCTTTTTCCTACCATTTTTAAAAGACCACGTCTAGAGTGATTGTCTTTTTTGTGTACTTTTAAGTGTTCTGTTAATTCGTTGATTCTTTCTGTTAAAAGAGCTATTTGAACTTCTGGTGAACCAGTATCGTTTGCTTCTCTTTTATATGTAGATATTACTTCTTGCTTTCTTTCCTTTGTCATTTTTTACACCTCCTATTTTTCTTTTTGCCTTAAACTGAGCTTAAGTTTTGGTGCTTGCCTTTAAGCTAAGTATAAGGTCTACGTTTTTCAACATATCTATTTTACTATATTTTGCTATAAAATTCAAGTCTTTTTTTAATGTTTTTGGGGACAGCCCTTAAAAACACCAAAAAAGTTCTAAATTCTTTCATATGTTACAAATTCATAATCTAAATTATTTTCTTCATCTTTTATCCCTTTTTCTTTTGAAACTTCTTTCCATGTATTTTCGCTAATTACAGGGAAGAATGCATCTCCTTCAAATTCTTGGTCTATTTGTGTTACATACATTTTTTTAACATATGGCATTAAGAAATTATAAATCATTGCTCCACCTATTACAAATGCTTCTTCTTCACCTTCGATTAATTCTTGTATTTGTAATAAAGAATGCACAACTTCTACATTTTCATCCTTTACTTTAAAGTCCGGATTTTGACTAAATATGATGTGTTTTCTGTTTGGTAATACTCTTCCTAATGATTCAAATGTTTTTCTTCCCATTATTATTTTATGCCCTGTTGTTAGTTCTTTGAAGTGTTTTAAGTCTGCTGGCAAATGCCATACTAACTTATTGTCCTTTCCTATTATATTATTTTTTGCTTTTGCTACTACTATACTTAACATTTTTTATCTCTCCTTTAATATCGTTTCATTTTTTATAAAACTTTTTTGCCCTGTCCCAAAAAGTTTTAATTGATGTTTTTTTGCTCCGTCCCCAAAAACATCATTTGGCAACTGGTATTTTTCCCAATTTTATTTCTTTGTTGTAATCATAATCTTGAATTTCAAAATCTTCTACTTTGAATTCATAGAAATTTTTTGTTGGATTTTTTATTACTAGCTTTGGATGTACGTCTATTGCTTCTGCTTCGATTAGTTTTTTTACAAGCGGGATATGTCTATCATAGATATGACAATCTCCTATGTTGTGTGTTAGTGTTCCAACTTCAAGTCCTGCTATTTGTGCAAACATACATTGTAATGCTGCGTATTGCATTACGTTCCAACCATTTGCTGCTAGCATATCTTGTGAGCGTTGGTTCAATATTAGATGTAGTTTTCCTTGTTTTACTAACCATTGCGTTCCATATACACATGGTTCTAATGCCATGTCTTTTAGTTCTTCGTGATTGAATATGTTTGTCATTATTCTTCTACTTGATGTGTCGTTTTTTAATAAGTTTAGTACAAAGTCTACTTGGTCCATTTCTTGTATTCCTTGTTTTGTTTTGAATTGATATTTTTGTCCCATTTGATATCCATATGCTTTTCCAATTGAGCCTTTTTCGTCTGCCCATTGATCCCATATGTGTGAATTTAGGTCGTTTATGTTGTTTGATTTTTGTTGCCATATCCATAGTACTTCGTCTATTGCTCTTTTTACTGTTCCTGTATTGTTTCTTAGTGTTATCATCGGAAATTCTTTCCCTACGTCGTATTTGTTTGTTACTCCTACTATTGATATGTAGTTTGCCTCTTCTCCATCTTCCCACCTTGTGCGTACATTTGTACCTTCTGATGTGTATCCATTTTCTATTATTTCTTTGCAGGTTTCTATAAAATGTTTATCAGCTTGTGTCATTTTATTCCTCCTCGCTTTGTTTTTCTTTTGAAGTATATCACAACATTTTTTTGTTGTAAACTGTTATTTATTCATAATTTTGTATTTAGAAAATATATTAGTATTCTAATAGATAATTGTGAAATTAATAAAGACATGAAATTATAACTGAGATACAAAAGAATAAGAATAGAAATAAAAGAAAATTTAATTTAAGGAGATTTTATGGTTTTTAAGCAGAACTTCTATGTTATTAAAGTAAAAAGAAACTTTCTAGCGATTATATTTCTGTGCTTTACATTTGGATTGCTAATATTTTCTAAAACTAATCTTCCTGCGGTAAAATCCGGTTTAGCACTTTGGGCAAATTCTGTTGTTCCTTCGTTATTCCCATTTTTTGTTGCAACAGAATTATTAATGCACACAAATATCATTTCACAATTGGGAACTTTACTTAATCGCTACATGAAGCCCATTTTTAATGTACGTGGCGAAGGTGCTTTTGCCTTTATTATGGGAATTATTAGTGGATATCCTGTTGGAGCTAAAATTGCAAGTAATTTTAGAAAAAATAATATTTGTAGCAAAGAAGAATGTGAAAGACTTCTTAGTTTTACCAATAATTCTGGTCCCTTATTTATTATTGGTTCTGTTGGAATTTTGATGTTTAGAAATACAACTATTGGCATTTTGCTTTTTATTACTCATATTTTAGCTTGCATTACGGTTGGAATTATTTTTAGATTTTGGAAAAGAAATAAAAAATCTTCAGATTTTAAAAGTGATTTAAAATCTAGTAAAAATCAAAACAGTACATATGTAACATTTTCTAATTTAGGTGAAGTTTTGGCAGAAAGCATTACAAGTAGTATTTCTACAATTTTATTAATTGGTGGATTTGTTGTCATTTTTTCTAGCATTATATCAATTTTAAATGCTAGTGGACTTCTAAGAGTAATGTCCAATATAATAGCTCCTGCATTCAGCTTTTTACGGTATTGATACTGTTTTTGCTTCTCCACTTATTAGTGGTTTTTTAGAAATTACAAATGGCATTAATTCTATCTCTTGCATAGCTTCTAAAAAGCTTTCAATAAACATTATAATTTCTGCATTTTTACTTGGCTTTGGCGGTATTTCTGTTTTACTACAAGTTTGGAGCATTACATCAAAAACTGATTTATCTATAAAACCATATCTTTATGGGAAGCTTTTGCAAGGTATATTTTCCGCCTTTTATACATATGTTTTTATTAGTGTTATACCTTTTTTCAATTTTGATTTATAAGAAAGGATTGTGTTTTATGGAACGTGATTTTAATAATTTTATGCCACCTTTTATGGATTATGGAATGCCTCCAAATTCTCCACAAGATGATATGTTTAATCCTGTAATGCAGTACGAACAAGCTTATTGCTATTATCGTTATTTGTGTATGCAAATGGATTATAAAATTAAGTGCAAAGAGTATGAAAGAATGTGTGGTAGTGATAATCGAACTTCTCCTATTGGGCGTGAGAGAAAAGTTGAGTAATATAATTTGTTTTCCTGACTGGCTAGTTCATTGATTTTGCTTAATTTCATTTATATAATTAGGCAAAAGGAGGCGTATTAAAATGTCAGAAAATATAAAAAAATTAACAAGAAATATAAGCATTGATTGGACTTTGATATTTACACTACTTGTTACATCATTTGTAATTGCTGTATCTTCACAGATATCAATTCCATTACCAAATGGAGTTCCTATGACTTTGCAAACTTTTAGTGTTGCTCTAGCTGGTTTTTGCTTATATAAAAATAACAAAGGATTGAAATCAATTATTGCTTATCTTTTTTTAGGAATGATTGGTATGCCAGTTTTTGCTCAAGGTAAAGGCGGTTTTACTAGCTTAATTGGCTTAACTGGTGGGTTTTTAATTGGTTTTATTTTCTTGGTTTATTTTTGCCAAAAAGCTAAATCTTGTAATTCTATGTGGACTAAAGTTTTTGTTGCTTTAGTTGGCTTGGTTTTATTACATGTTTTTGGTGTTTTGCAATATAGTATTTTGACTGGTATGGGCTTTATTAATACAGCTTTGCTTGTTTCTGTTCCATTTTTACTTAAGGATTGCTTATCTGTTTTGTTAGCTCTATTAGTTTCTAGTAAGTTTAAAATCAATTAATATTTTTAAAGCTTGAAATACAATAAAAATTGTTTTTCAAGCTTTTTACATTATTTCTAAATTTATGTCATTATCTTCTTTCACATGGTCTCCACTCATTATTATTTTTGAAGATATATTGTTGTTATATAATTCTATCGCTCTTAATGGTTTAAACTCCCATTATATTATAACCACTATCAGCATAAACAACTTGACCTGTAATTGCTTCTGCCATAGAACTTAGTAAAAATGATGCAACATTACCAACTTGAACAGTTGTTACATTTCTATGTAAAGGAGCTTTCTTTTCAACTTCTGTTAATATTGAACCAAAATCTTTAATTCCTTTTGCTGATAAAGTTTTTATTGGTCCTGCTGATACTGCATTTACTCTTATACCTTCTTTTCCAAGGTTTTCTGCTAAATATCTAACACTTGACTCTAATGCTGCTTTTGCAATTCCCATTACATTATAACCTTCCAAAACTTTTGTAGATCCATGATATGTTAATGTAACTAAGCTTGCATTCTCGTTTAGCATATCTAGTTCTTTTGCCATTCTTGCTGTTAGTACAAATGAATATGCACTTACATCATTTGCATGGCTAAATCCTTCTTTACTTGTAAAAATAAAGTCGTTGTGTAAGTCTTCTGTATTGGCGTGTGCTATTGCGTGTACTATTCCATCTATTTTTCCATTTTCCTCTTTTATTTTTGTAAATACTTCTTTTACTAGTTCGTCTTCTGATGCTCCATTTAACATATATGTTTTTCTTCCTTCAAACTCTTTTGTTAATTCATTTATTTTGTCTTTATTTTCTTCTCCCATATATGTAAATAATAATTTTGCACCATTTTCATATGCTGATTTTGCTATTCCATATGCAATGCTCCATTTGTTTCTTATTCCCATTATTAATATTGTTTTATCTTTTAAAATCATCTTTTTACCTCCATTTTACATAATTTCGTTCTTTGGCATATTTTATTTTGCCAAATTCTATGTAATTTAATTTTCAAAATTTATATATTCTCCCATATTTCTAAATTTACTGTATCTTTCTTCTACAATTTGTTGCTTATCCTTGAGATTCATTTCAGAAATACTAGATTTAATTTCTTTTTTCAAATTATTTGCTATTTTCTCAAAAGCATCTTCACCTACTGGTTCTTTTATAATTTTATCAATGATTTTTAAATCATATAAATCCTTTGCAGTTAGTTTCATTTTTTCTGCCGCTTCTTTATATCTTGAAGAATCTTTCCACAAAATACTGCTATACCCCTCTGGTGAAAGTATTGAATAAATTGCATTTTCAAACATCAAAACTTTATTTCCAACACCAAGTGCTAAAGCTCCACCAGATGAACCTTCTCCTATTACGATTGCTATAATTGGAACTTCTAGCCTTGCCATTTCAAACATTGATTTTGCAATTGCTTCTCCGTTGCCCTCTTTCTTCTGCTCCTATACCTGGGTATGCTCCTTTTGTGTCTATAAATGTTATTACTGGTCTGTTAAATTTTTCAGCTTGTTTCATAAATCTTATTGCTTTTCGATAACTTTCTGGATTTGGCATTCCGAAGTTTCTTTCAATATTTTCTTTTGTTGTTCTTCCCTTTTGCTCTGCTATTATTGTAAAGTTTTGCTTGCCTATTTTTGCTAATCCACATACTATCGCTTTATCGTCTTTGAAGTTTCTATCTCCGTGTAGCTCTATAAATTCATCAAATATTTTTTCTATATAATCAAGTGCTGTTTTTCTTTTTGGGTCTCTCGCAATTTCAACTCTTTCCCAAGCTGTTAAATTTTTACGTGTTTTTTCTGTATTTGCCATTATTTTTCGCCTCCTTTATGAAAGCTAATTAATTTTGATAATGTGTCTTTTAAGTCTTTTCTTTCAACTATTTTATCAATAAATCCATGTTCTAATAGAAATTCTGATGTTTGGAAACCTTCTGGCAATTGTTCTCCTATTGTTTGCTCTATAACTCTTTTACCTGCAAAACCTATCATTGCTCCTGGTTCTGCTAAAACAATGTCTCCTAAGCTTGCAAATGATGCTGTTACTCCTCCATATGTTGGGTCTGTTAGTACTGATATATACAATAATCCTGCTTTGTCTAGCTTGGTTAATGCTGATGTTGTTTTTGCCATTTGCATTAATGATATAATTCCTTCTTGCATTCTTGCGCCACCTGATGCTGCAAATATTATTAATGGTAGTTTTCTTTGTATTGCTTGTTCTACTGCGTATGTTATTTTTTCTCCAACAACAACTCCCATACTTGCCATTAAAAATCCACTATCCATTACACATATTACAACTTCTTCTCCATTTATTTTACCTGTTCCCGCTGATACTGCTTCTTGGATTCCTGTCTTCTCTCTTAATGATTTTAACTTTTTTGGGTATTCTTCTAGCTCAAGTGGATTGTTTGTTTCTATGTTTATATCAAATTTTTTATATGTATCTTCGTCTATTATAGATTGTATTCTTTTATTTATATGCATTCTGAAATAATGCCCACAATTTGGGCAAACACTTAAGTTCTCCCTTAGTGTTTCTTTGTAGATTATTTCTTTACATTTTTCACATTTTGCCCATTTTCCAACTGGTATGTCTATTTTTGTCTTTTTGTTCTTTTCTGGTAAATTTCTTTTTTTAATTTTATCAACAATCATTTTTTAACCTCTTCTCTATAAACGATGTATCAAAGTTCCCTCTAATAAAATCAGGATTTCTTATAATTTCAAATAAGAAGTCTCTATTTGTCTCAACTCCGTCAATAACAAGCTCTTCTAAAGCTCTTTTCATTTTACTAACAGCTTCGTTTCTATTTGCACCAAAAACTATTATTTTAGCTATCATTGAGTCATAATTAGGTGGAATTGTATAACCTTCATAAATGGCGGAATCAATTCTTATTCCATTTCCACCAGGTAAATTAAGTCCTGTAATCTTACCTGGACACGGCATAAATTTCTTTTTAGGGTTTTCCGCATTTATTCTACATTCAATTGAATGCCCTCTAAACTCTACGTCTTTTTGTTTAATTTTTAGTTCTTCACCTGCTGCAATTTTTATCTGACTTTTTACAATATCAATTCCTGTACGCATTTCTGTGATTGGATGCTCAACTTGAATTCTAGTATTCATTTCCATAAAATAAAAATTCTTATCACTATCAACAAGAAACTCTACTGTTCCACAGCTTGAGTAATTTGCAACTTTTGCTGCCTTAACAGCTGCTTCTCCCATTTTCTTTCTAAGTTTGTCGTCAACAGCAGTTGAAGGTGTCTCTTCAATCATTTTTTGATGGTTTCTTTGAATTGAACAGTCTCTTTCCCCTAAATGGATTACATTTCCGTGTTCATCTGCAAGTATTTGTATTTCAACATGTCTAGGATTTTTAACAAATTTCTCTATATAAATCTCATCATCATTAAAAGAAATTTTTGCTTCTTGCTTTACAATATTAAAATTAGTCTCTAACTCCTGATCATTATTTGCAATCCTAATACCCTTTCCACCGCCACCAGCAGCCGCTTTCAGCATAACAGGATATCCAATTTTATTTGCAACATTTAGTGCGTCATTAGCATTTTGCACACTTCCATCAGAACCTGGTATAACAGGAACCCCTGCCTTTTTCATCATTTCTTTAGCATTTGACTTATTACCTAATAAATCAATTACATCAGCAGTTGGCCCTATAAACTTAATATTTGACTCCTCGCAAATTTTAGCAAATTGTGAATTCTCTGATAGGAAACCAAACCCAGGATGTATACTATCAGCCTTAGTTATGCAAGCCGCTTCAATAATATTCTTAATATTCAAATAACTCTTTGTAGAAACTGCAGGTCCAATACAAACAGCCTCATCGGCAAGCTTAGTATGCAAAGCATCTCTATCAGCTTCTGAATAAACAGCAACTGTCTTAATATTCATTTCCTTACAAGCTCTAATAATCCTGACCGCAATCTCACCACGATTGGCAATTAAAATCTTATTCATTCAACCTCTCTCCTCTCCCTGCCACTGGGGACGGTCCTTCTTGGCAGATTCCTGCCAGAAAGGACCGTCCCCAGTGGCAGGCATTATCTTTATACTAATGCAAATGTTAGCTCTCCTTTTGCTGCTACTTTTCCGTCTACTGTTGCTATTGCTTGACCTACACCGATTGGTCCTTTTCTTTTTATTATACTTACTTCTAGTTTTAGTGTATCTCCTGGCACTACCATTTTCTTAAATTTCATTTTGTCTATTCCACCAAATAGTGCATTTTTGCCTTTGTTTTCTTCCATTGATAATATTGCTACTGCTCCTGTTTGTGCTAAACTTTCTGCTATTAGTACTCCTGGCATTATTGGGTTTCCTGGAAAATGTCCTTTGAAGTACCATTCGTCTTCTCTTACTTCTTTGTATGCAACCGCACTTTCTCCTGGTATGTATTCTTCTACTTTGTCTATCATCAAAAATGGGTCTCTCTGTGGTATTATTTTTTCTATTTCTTCTTTTCCTAACATTATAGTTTTCCTTTCTATACTTCTATTTCGAATAACGGTGTTCCATATTCTACTGCTTTTCCGTCTTCTACAAGGATTTTTAATATTTTTCCTGCATATTCTGCTTCTATTTCGTTCATTAGTTTCATTGCTTCTATTATGCAAAGTGTTTCTCCTATTTTTACTTCTTTTCCAACCTCTACATAGTTTTCTGCTGTTGGTGAAGGTTTTGAGTAGAATGTTCCTACCATTGGTGATTTTACTATTTTGATATTTTCGTTTATTGTTTCTTGCTTATTTTCTTCTGGCTTCTTGTTGCTTTCTTCTTGTGATATTTCTTGTTTTACTATACTTTCCTGAGCTTGAGTTACTACTATTTTTTCTTCTTTTGCCATACTGATTTTTGTCCCGTCTGGAAAGTCTATACTTATAGATGATAATTTTGAATTTCCCATATCGTCTATTAATTGTTTGATTTTTTCGTATTCCATTTTTTATTCAAAGCATTTATAAAAAATACTTTTTCTCCTTCCTTCAAAATTTTGCTAATAATATTAAATCTTTCTTAATATGATACTTGCATTGTGTCCACCAAAGCCTAATGAATTTGACATTACTGTTTCCACTTTTGTTTTCACAATTTCATTTGGAGTTATATCAAGATCACATTCTTCATCTTTTTCTTTGTAATTTATAGTTGGTGGAACTATTTGGTCTTGTATTGCCTTTACGCAGAAAATCGCTTCTATTGCACCTGCCGCACCTAATAGGTGACCTGTGTTTCCTTTTGTTGAACTTATTTTTACTTTTTTACTTGCTTCTCCGAATGCTTTTTTAATTGCCATAGTTTCTGTTGTGTCATTTAAATGTGTTGATGTCCCATGAGCATTTATGTAATCTATTTCTTTTGGTTTAATATTAGCATCTTCCATAGCTCTTTTCATGGCATTTGCTCCGCCATTTCCTTCTGGTTCAGGAGATGTTATGTGATAAGCATCTGTTGTTGCACCAAACCCAATTACTTCTGCATATATTTTAGCATTCCTTTTTTTCGCATGTTCATATTCTTCTAAAACAAGCATTGCAGCACCTTCACCCATTACAAAACCATTTCTTTCTTTATCAAATGGGATACTTGCCCTTGTTCTATCTTCTGAACTAGAAAGTGCTTTCATATTTTCAAAGCCTGCAATTCCAAGCTCACATATAGCTGCTTCTGTTCCTCCTGCTATAATTGCATCTTCTCCACCACATTTAATAGTTTTATATGCTTCTCCTATTGCATGTGTAGATGATGCACAAGCTGTTACAATTGATATTGACTCTCCTTTTAGTCCTAAATCAATTGAAATATTCCCTGCTGGCATATTGGAAATAGCCATTGGAATAAACATTGGCGAAACTCTCCTATTTCCTTTTTCACACAACACCTTAGATTGTTCTTCAATTGTAATCAATCCACCAATTCCTGAACTCACAAAAATTCCAACTCTATCAAAATCTGTATTTTCTGTTGAAATTCCGCTATCTTTTAAAGCTTCCCTCGCTCCGATAATTGCAAATTGAGAACTTCTATCTAACCTTTTAGCCTGTTTTGCTTCAAAATGCTCTAATGCGTCATAGTTTTTAACTTCTCCTGCTAAATTAGTTTTAAATCCTGTTGTATCAAATAGCGAAATTTTATCAATTCCACACTTATTATTTTTTATCGATTCCCAGTTTTCTTCAACTGTATTTCCTATTGGACTAATCGCTCCTAAACCTGTTATAACAACTCTTCTTTCCATTTCTTTTTTCTCTCCCCCAAAAACATTCTACATTAACATTCCACCGTCAACATTGATAACTTGACCAGTAATATAACTACTATCTTCAGATGCCAAAAACTTAACAGCATTTGCTACATCATTTGCTGTTCCCATACGCCTAAGCGGAATATTTTTAGCAATTTCAGCCTTAACCTCATCTTTTAAAATTGACGTCATATCAGTTTCAATAAACCCTGGTGCTACTGCATTTACTAAAATATTTCTTGATGCCATTTCTTTTGCCAAGCTTTTTGTAAATCCGATTATTCCAGCTTTAGATGCGGAATAGTTTGTTTGTCCTGGATTTCCTGATATTCCTACAACTGATGAAATGTTTATTATTCTTCCATTTCTTTTTTTCATCATATATGGAACTACGTTTTTAGTAACATTAAAAGTTCCTGTTAAATTTACATTTATAACACTTTCAAAATCTTCTTTTTGCATTCTCAAAATAAGCATATCTTTTGTTATCCCTGCATTATTTACCAAGACATCAATTGCTCCAAATTCGTTTATTACTTCATCTACAAATCTTTTTGTATCTTCAAAATTTGAAACATCGCCTTGAACTGCTAGGCATTT
The DNA here is from genome assembly GCA_947367845.1 of uncultured Clostridium sp. Taxonomy (GTDB): domain Bacteria; phylum Bacillota; class Clostridia; order TANB77; family CAG-508; genus CAG-269. Next base: position 44,974 of record CANBES010000008.1, read on the forward strand.
TACATTATTTCTTTCAATTTCCGCCTTTACGTTTTCTAATTCTTCATTTTCTTTTCTGTAATTTATTGCAATGTCGTAACCTTCTTTTGCAAATTTTATTGCAATTTGCTTTCCTATTCCACGTGTCGCACCTGTTATTAAAGCAACTCTACCCATTTTTCACATTCCTTCCATTTTATATTTAGAACCACATATAAACTGTTCCTATGTCCTATCACTTTATGTAATATTAACTTTTCAAAATTTCAATCGTTTCTTCCAATGTTTTAATATCACATATATTCAATATGTTAACTTCTCTATCCTGTTTTTCTCTTTTTACAAATCCTGACAAAGTCTTACCTGGACCTATCTCTACAAATGTGTCAATTCCACTATTTAACATTGTTTCTATTGTTTTTGAAAATCTAACCGGATTTACTATATGTTTTGCTAATATTTCTTTTATATCATCTTGTTCAGAATATGGCTCACCATCTAAATTCTTTATAACTTGTGAATTAAATGAATTGAATTCCACTTTTTCTAATTCTGTTCTTAGAGCTTCTGAACTTTTTTGTAATTTTTCAGTATGGAATGGCCCTGCTGTATTTAGAATTCTTACTTTTTTTGCTCCCATTTCTTTTGCTATTTTTTCAGCTTCTATAATTCCTTCTTCTTCTCCTGAAATAACTATTTGCTCTGTTGTATTAAAATTTGCAGGAACTACAAATTTCCCTTTTACTCTATTGCAAACTTCTAATATTTGCTTTTCGCTTAATCCAAAAATCGCAGCCATTTTCCATTTTCCCTCTGGCAACAACTTTTGCATATATTCTCCTCTTTTTTGAATAAGTTTTAATGCAGTTTCATTTGTTAACGCTCCTCCACTTACTAATGCTGCATATTCTCCTAAGCTAAGTCCAGCAGACACCTCAGCTTTTATATTATTCTTTTTTAGAATTTCTAATATAGCTAAACTCATTGTTAATATTGCGATTTGAGTATTTTTAGTTTCATTTAAAACTTCTTCTTCTCCTTCAAAAGAAATATGTGCTATGTCAACTCCTGTTATTTCTTTTGCTAAATTGTATATTTTTCTTGCCTCTTCGTACTTTTCATAAATGTCCTTTCCCATTCCAATTTTTTGAGTTCCTTGACCTGGAAATAAAAATCCAATTTTCATACTACTTTTCTCCTTTTGATGTTTTTGGGGACGGAGCAAAAAAACATCACTTAATTTCTATTCAACATTCTTCCTGCCAGCAAGGTCCGTCCCCATTGGCACCCCCCATTGGCAATTTTTCGAATCTATTGCAAAATTCTGCTATAAATTCATTCCTATCGATTTCAATATTAAATTCTTTTTTTATTGATGTTGCAATATCTTTTATTTCTTCTGCAAATTTTTCTTGCATTGTGTTTAACCCTATTCCAATCACCAAACATTTTATTTTCTCGCCGACTACTTTGCTTTGTGTTAAAATACCACCAATTTTTTTGCCTTTATACACTATGTCATTAGGTTCTTTTATATCAAGTAAAACTCCATATTTTTCTTTCATAATTCCCACAATAACTTTTGCAATTTCTATTGTTAAGCCTTCTGTTTCTTCTATTTTACAGTTGGTTTTAATTAAAAATGAAAATGCTATATTGTTTGGCTCGTCTGTATGCCACACTCTTCCATGTGTGCCTTGCCCTTTGGTTTGTCTATCTGCAATAATTAAAGTTCCATTTGGTATTTCTTTTTCGTATTGTCTCCATATTTCACTTTGGGTTGAGTCTATTTCTTGATAGTAACTAGCATTTCTACCTAATATCTTTGTATTTAGTCCTGGTAATTGCATCTAACCTCTCCTAATTTTTTATTTACTAATTTTTAATATCTTTATTTATTAGCTTCAAGTTTTCTTGTCTTTTTATTTTGTTTGTTGTTGTTTTTATTAGTGGTTCTTCTGTTAAAATAATTCCTCTTATAGCCTTGTATTTTGGCATAAGTTTATTTATTTCTTTAATCTTACCTGATATTGCTTCTCTAATTTGTTCTTCTGTTTCCACTTTGTATGCTTCTTTTATTCTTTCTTTATCTATAACAACTTTTACATTTATTTTGATATCGTCCTTATCTTCTGACATTTGTTTTCCAAATATGAAAGATTCGTTTACTCCTTCAATTCGATTTACTAAGTTTTCGATTTCTTCTGGGAAAATATTTTTTCCATTTTTTAGTACAATTACACTTTTCTTTCTACCACAAATGAAAATATATCCTTCATCATCTATTTTTGCTAAATCCCCTGTTTTGAACCATCCATCTTGCATAACTTCTTTTGTTGCTTTTTCATTTCCAAAATATCCAAGCATTATGTTAGGTCCTTTAACTAGCAATTCTCCTATTCCTTCGCTATTTTCATCTATAATTTTTGCTTGTACACTTGGCACAGGTTTTCCTATTGAACCTATTTTATGATACTTATTTGTTCCTATTCCTATTACTGGCGAAGTTTCTGTTAATCCATAGCCTTGAACTAGATTAAGTCCTAATAATCTATATTTTTCTTCAATTGTCTTTTCTAGTGCTGCTGCTCCACTTATGAATAACTTAATATTTCCACCTAAGATATCGTGAATTTCCTTAAAATATTGCTTTCTTTCTTCTATTGGTAAGTTTTTATATTTTTCTTCTTTTTCTAGTATTTCTTCTAATTTTCCACTACGTTCTATCTGATTTCTTATAATTTTAAATATTCTTTCATAAATTGCTGGAACACAAGCCATTACAGTTACATTATATTCTTTTAGATTTTCTACAATATGTCTTATTCCATCACAAAATACTGTTGTTGCACCATTGTATAACGAAAATAAGAAACCTACTGTACATTCAAAAACGTGATGTATTGGCAATACTGATAATAGCGTATCATCTGAATTTATATCTAGCACACTTCCAATATCCATTAAATTTGAACATATATTTTTATGTGACAATGCTACTATTTTAGGTTCAGAAGTAGTTCCTGATGTGAATAACATTATACTCATTTTTTCTGGTTCTATTTTTGCATCTACAAAATTTCTATCTCCATTTTGCATTAAATCTTTTCCAACTTTAATTAATTCACTTTGAGAAAATACTCCATTTGTGTTTTCCTCTAAATCCATTGAAATTAGATGTTTTAACTTCCCAACTTCACTACTTTTTATTTTTTCTAATGTACTTACATATTTTTCAGAACAGAATATTGCCTCTACTTCTGATTTTTTTATTAAGTGTTTCAATTCATTTTCTGTTAAAGATTTATCTAATGGAACTACTATTCCAGTTCCACATACTATTGATAAGTATGCCATTTCCCATTCATATCTGTTTTCACCAATTACAGCTATTCTTTTTCCTTTTAATCCTAGGTTTATTAATGCTGTTCCTAGTGCATCTATCATTTCTCTTATTTCTCTATGTGTATATGTTATGTATCTTCCTTTTTCTATTTTTATTTTGTATGCTGTTTTTTCTCCATATAGGTTGTTTGTTTTTTCTAACATATCTTTTAAGTCTGTAATTTCTAAAGTTTTGTTTTCTTTTGCTTTCATAAATTACCACCTATCATCTTATTTTTTGTATTATATTTATATCATATTTTTTTCCAAAAGTGATTAGACTGGTAGGTCAGTACAAAAAATGTTCTAACAAGTGCTAGAACATCAATTTTTTATCTAAATTATATCTTTATATGTTGTAACCAATTTAGCACCTTGCTTAATTAAATCATTGGTCCCAACAGAATTAATAGAATTAATATTACCTGGAACAACAAAAACATCTCTTCCTTGCTCTAAAGCAAAATCAACAGTTATTAACGTTCCGCTCTTTTCCTTTGCTTCAACTACAATAATGCCACCACTAATACCACTAATTATTCTATTACGAGCTGGAAAATTCATTTTATCTGGCTTTGTTCCCAAAGGATATTCAGAAATAATTGCTCCACCACTTTCAATTATTTTATCTGCCAATTTTTTATTTTCACTAGGATATGTTATATCTAACCCATTCCCCACAACAGCGATAGTTTTTCCACAGTTTTCTTTGTTTTCCACACATAAACTTCCTACATGTGCATAACTATCCACACCTTTAGCTAATCCACTTACAATGTTAAACTTATTTTGTGCCAAATTATATGCAAAATACTTCGCTGCTTTTTTGCCATAATCACTTGCTTGCCTACATCCAACTATTGCTAATGCTTTGTTGTTTAATATTTCTTTATTTCCTTTTATATATAGGCTAATTGGTGCATCATATATGTTTCTAAGGTTATGTGGATAAGTTTCCACATTTATATTAATTATGTCTATACTGTTTTTTTGCATATATTCAATATGTTTTGAAACACTTGCTCTTACCTTTTCATTTAGTATTTTATCTGCTAACTTTTTTCCTATTCCTTCTATTTCTAGCAATTCTTCTTTATCTAATTTATATATATTTTCAGGTGTTTTATAAATCTCTAATAACTTTTTCTTTTTTATTGCACCCAATCCTTCTATTAAAGATAACCATATCCAATATTTGTTTTTTTCTAATTTTTCCATATCCACTCCTTCTCTCTTTTTTTAATAACACATCAAAAAAGAGCATCATTAATAACGATGCCCCTATTTTTATTAAATTTATAACATTGATTTTTCTTTTTGCTGTTCCTTAGTTGCTTTTATCACATTGTTCATAAGCATTGCAATAGTCATTGGACCAACCCCACCTGGAACTGGAGTAATATAACTTGCCTTTTTCTCAACACTTTCGAAATCAACATCACCTGTCAATTTTCCATTCTCATCTCTGTTTATTCCTACATCAATTACAACTGCTCCGTCTTTTATCATATTAGCTTTAACAAAATTTGCTTGTCCTATTGCAGATATTACAATGTCTGCTCTTTTGGTGTGTTCTTCTAAATTTTTTGTTTTTGAGTGGCACACCGTTACTGTCGCATTTTTTTGCAGACAACATTGAATTAATGGCTTACCAACAATATTGCTTCTTCCTAGTATCACAACATCTTTTCCAATTAAATCTATATTGTACTTTTCAAACATTTTCATAACTCCATATGGAGTACAAGAAATAAATGTATCTTCCCCTATACAAAGCTTTCCAACACTTGAAGGTGTAAAACCATCAACATCTTTCATATATGTAATAGCCTTAAAAGCTTCATTTATATTTAAATGCCTTGGCAATGGACTTTGTAATAAAATCCCATTTGTCTCTTTATCTTGGTTTAATTTTCTTATTAAATCAATCAACTCTTCTTGTGTTGTCTCTTCAGGCAAAAGATATTCTTGGTAATCTATTCCAACATCGCTACACGCCTTACTCTTATTCCTCACATACATTTTTGAAGCTGAATTATCCCCCACCATTATCACCGCTAATTTTGGAATTATTCCTTTAGTTTTTAATTTGTCACATTCAACTCTTGAACTTTCTCTTATTTCTTTAGCAAGTACTTTTCCATCTATTATTGTTGCCATCATTAGTTCTCCTTTTATTGGACTTTCACTTACCATATTTTACATTATATCTCTATCATTTTCAACAATTTTTTAAAATTTTCATCTTTCTGCCACTGGGGACGGTCCTTTTTGGCAGGTTCCTGCCATCGGGGACGGACCTTCTTGGCATTTTTTTGCCATTGGGGACACTCCTTCTTTCAAAAGTTGGGTGTTTTTTTGCTCTGTCCCCAAAGACACCCTATATTTAGAAATAAAAGATTCACTACTTCTGTGGTCATCTAACACAACTTGTCCCAAATCATAGATGTTAAACCTTGTATATGTTTCTATATCTTTACCCTCTTTATCATAAATTTCAAATATCTTTTCTCCAACTTCGTGAATTACCATTATTGCATGTTTTAGGTTTTCCAAATCCACATTTTCCTTTTTTCGAATTTTAGGAAATTTGTTTAAAAATTCGTAATCCATAATTAGACACGCTTCCCAATCTCTTGGCCTTTTTCCTTTATCAATTGAATCTACTAATTCTTGTGTTACTTTCTGTAATTCTATTCTAATATTGGGCAAATTTTTATTATTTTGAACCGCCAATGTACCTACAAATGGTGCTGCAAAGTATTTTGGCGATACTCTATGTATTACAAATTCCATATTTTGGTCTTTTTGTTTTTGTTCTTTTATAAATTTTCTTATTTCTTTTTTATTTTTAAATGTGCCTTGTGGCAAGTTTAGTTCTGAACCATATTCATTTCCTGCTCGTACTCTCCATAGTTTGTCTGCTTGGTCTTTTACGTCTAAATCTTCATCTTTTAAATTCTCTAACTTGTCCACAAACAAGCAGTCTACTGTTAAGTTTGAGAAGTTTTCTTGTAAGAAACGTAATCCTTCTAATTTTCTCATATATCCCCCTATTTTACATCAAAAAAATCATTTTTATTTGTATCTGATAATATGTTTTGATTGTTCCAAAAGAACATTCCGTCTACATAGTATCTCCCTACTGGTGCATTGTTTTCAAGATAATATTTATCATATAAATTTATTTCTGAATTTGCTTCTATTTTTTCTGTTCTGTCAAATTGCTTTTCTTCTATTCTTCCGTCTGGCTTAGTTATTTTGTATTTTATGTACCCTTCTATATTCTCGTTTGAATTATTATTAATTCTCATATGAAATGTTGTATATTTATCTTTTTTTCTGTCTAAGATTTTTGGCGAAATACTCATATTCTTATCTTCCTTTCTTGTTTTCTTAAACGCATTTAAAGAGAGGTTATGTACCTCTCTTTTTAGCCACACATTCTGCAAGTGATTATTTTTTTCACTTCATTTTTTTGTTCAACTTTTTTCTCTGCTTCTTTATTCATAAAAAAACCTTCCTTTCCAAGGCTATTATAGATATGAAAGATTTTGAATTTCTTTCGAACTAAAGCCTTTTTTGAAATTTTTTATAATATTTGTAAAAGCTCAAAGACTCTTACAAAATAAAGAACTTTGTATTTAACTACTTTCTAACAAACACAATGGGTCTTCTTCAAATAGTGAATTTTTCAAAGCTACTGCTGATGCCCTACATCCGCCACATATCATTTTGTAACTGCATTTTGAGCATTTTCCTTCTAACTTTTGTTTATATTTCTTTAGTTCTACAAATAGTTTATTATTATTTAAAATTTCGTCTAACGGTTTTTCTTTTATATTATCAGCAAAAGTTGGTATATATGAGCAGGCTCCAACATTTCCTTGATAGTCTATGTAAATTATTTCATCTCCTGCTTGACATCCAGCATAAATTTTGTTTAAGTTATCATTTTTTATATCTATTCCAAATATTTCTGGAAAAATCGGCACTAAAAGTGGGTCACCTGTTCTAAAATTAATATTTAGTCTATTACATTCTGCAATAACTTTTTTTATTGTTTCTTTATATTCTTCGTTTGAAATCAACATATCTTTGTCTGCATGCCCAGCAACTAGAACTCTTCTTATGTTGAACTCCTTTGCTCCTTTTGATGCTATCAAATTTATTACTTCTATAACATCTTTTACAGTCTCTGTTGATAGAGTATATTTTATTGCATATGGTATATTATACTCTTTTAACAAAGCAAGTGTGTCAATTACTTTGTGAAATGTACCTTTTCTTCTACGAAAACTATCATGCGTCTCTGCCATTCCATCTAAACTAATTGATAATTTTATGTTAGGAAATTCTGATAGTTTTTTACAAACTTGTTCATCTATTAGAGTTCCATTTGTTGTTATTACTATGTCTTCAAATTTTCTAGTATATTCTAGAATTTCAAATAGGTCATCCCTCATAAATGGCTCTCCACCAGAAAGGTTTAATTTTGTTGTACCTGTGTACCACAATTGTGCAAGCAATTCTTTTGCTTGTTTTAATGACAATTGTTTATTGTCATTTTTCTCTGATACTCTACAATGCTTGCAATTTAAGTTGCATACATTGTTTATATCCCATTGAGCAATAGTTGCCATAATATCACTCCTTATCTAAATATTTCATAGCAATCTCAAATGCATCTATGTGATTTTTATAGAGTTTATCATTATCTATTATAGTTTTTATTTCTTCTATTGAATACCATTTTACATCTTCTACTTCTTCTTTTTGTAACGTAAGGTTTTCTGTATTTAGATTTCTGTTCATATAATATAAGTTGAAATTACTCTCCCCTTCTTCTACTCTATAAAAAAGTTTTAGGTCTTTTTCATCTATATTTATTCCCATTTCTTCTTTCGTTTCTCTTATAATTCCTTGACTATTTGTTTCACCCTCTTGTACATGTCCACTTATAAATCCATATTTTCCACCTTTTTGCTTGCTTCTTTTTTGTAATAACATGTCCCCTTTATCATTTCTAACAAATAGTGTTACAATATTTTTATTTCCCATATTACCTCTTTCTATATTCGTATATTATCATTCATTAATATTATTGTCAATACTCTATTTGTATTTTTCTAATTATTACTATGATTTTTTTGAGTTCCTACTATATTTTATGCTTGTATATTTTAAAATATTCCAAAACCTGCCAATGGGGACGGACCTTTTTGGCAGATTTCTGCCATTAAGAACCGTCCCCATTGGCAGGCTTAATTACATCTCTAATCTATATTCAATATCTTCCATATGAGGAAACATTTCCTTAACTCTCTTCAGAGTAAGCATAAGCATCCTTGGTTGTGGATTTTTCTTACTTTCAGACAGCAATTTTTGAGTATAACAATTTTCTGCTGTCTTAAATAAAACATATCTATTTCCTACATAAGTATAATAAATTTGGTAACCATCTCTTAAATCGCACCACATTTTTTCAAAAGTATAATCTTCCATAATCTCTCCCTTTCCTCGAAACTTTTTTGAAACTTTTTTGGCCTGTCCCAAAATGGACAAAATGTCCAAAAGGAAACGTCCCCAATTGTCCCTATTTCACTAGTTCTTCAAATTCCGCTTCTGTAAGTATTGTAACTCCTAAGTTTTGTGCCTTTGTTAGTTTGCTTCCTGCTTCTTCGCCTGCTAGTACATAATCTGTTTTTTTAGATACTGAACTTGATGTTTTTCCGCCAAATTTCTCAATTAAATTTGCAGCTTCTCCTCTTGTGTAATTTTCCAAACTTCCTGTTAATACAAAGGTTTTTCCTGCAAATCTATCGTCTTGGACATCTTCTTCAAGGCTTTCTAAGTTTACTCCTGCTTGTTTTAATTTTTCTATCAAGTCTTTTGTTTGGTCTTGTAGGAAGAATTCTCTTATGCTGTTTGCTACTATTGGCCCAATATCGTTTATTTCGCTTAATTCTTCTACTGTTGCTTCCATTAAGTTGTCTATATTTTTATATTTTCTTGCTAATATTTTTGATGCTTTTACTCCTACATGTCTTATTCCTAATGCTGTTATTAGTCTGTGCAAGTCATTTTCTTTGCTTTTATTTATGCTGTCTACTAAGTTTTGTGCAAATTTTTGTCCATTCTTTTTTAATGATGCTATGTCTTCAAATTTGAGTGTGTATATGTCTGCTATATTCTCAATTAGCTTTTTGTCTAATAATTGTCCTATTATGCTTTCACCTAGTCCGTCTATGTTCATCGCCTCTCTTGATACAAAGTGTACTAAGTTTCTAAATAGTTTTGCTGGGCATTCTATTCCTGTACATCTTATTGCTGCTTCGCCTTCTTCTCTAACTGCTTCTGCTCCACATACTGGACAAATTGTTGGCATTTCGAAGTCTTTTTCTTCTCCTGTTCTTTTTTCTTTTATAACTTTTACTATTTCTGGTATAACATCTCCTGCTTTTTGTATTACTACTGTATCCCCTATTTTTAGTTCTTTTTCTTTTATAAAATCTTGATTGTGTAATGTTGTTTTTGATATAGTTGAGCCTGCAACCTTAACTGGTTCTAAGATTGCCATTGGTGTTATTACTCCTGTTCTTCCTACTTGGCAAACAATGTCTTTTAGTTTTGTTTCTTTTGTTTCTGGCGGATATTTATAAGCAATAGCCCACCTTGGCGTTTTTGCTGTTGTTCCTAGTATTTCTCTAAATTTTAGGTCATCAACTTTTACCACTGCTCCGTCTATTCCAAATGATAAGTTTTCTCTGTCGTCTCCTATTTTTTGTATTGCTTTTTCTATTTCTTCTACTGTTTTACATGGTATTCTGACAGGATTTACGTTAAATCCTAGTTTGTGTAAGTATTCTAGCTCTTCAAAGTGTGAGTTGAATTCTTTTCCTTCTATTTTTTGAACATTGAAAATGTATATGTCTAACGGTCTTTTTGCTGTTATCTTACTATCTAATTGTCTTAACGAACCTGCTGCTGCATTTCTTGCATTTGCAAATAGTTCTTCTTCGTTTTCTTCTCTTTCTTGGTTCATTTTTTCAAAGTCACTTTTTGATATAAAAACTTCTCCTCTTACTGTTATATCTATTTTTTCTGTTAATTCTATTGGTATTGTTTTTATTGTTTTCAAATTATTTGTTACATCTTCTCCAACTAGTCCATTTCCCCTTGTTGCACCTTTTACAAACTTTCCTTGTTTGTATTCTAGTGCTGCTGATAGTCCATCTATTTTTGTTTCTATTACATATGTTTTATTTTCTATTTTATTTTCTTCTGCTTTTTCATCTATCTTTTTAACATATTCTTTTACTTCTTCTATGCTAAAAACATCTTGCAAACTTTGTAATGGTACTTCGTGTGTTACTTTTTCAAAACCTTCTTTTACGTGTCCACCCACTTTTTGTGTTAGTGATTCTTTTGATTGGTATTCTGGAAATTCTTTTTCCAAATTTCGAAGTTCTACCATTAGCATATCATATTCAAAGTCAGATATTTCTGGTGCGTCATTGTCGTAATATTTTTTTGCATGATATTCTACTTGCTTGCGTAATTCTTCTATTCTTTGCTTTGCTTGGGTTTTGTTCATTTTTTTATCACAGTCCTTTTGTTTTAAATTTCTTTCTTATTATATACAATTTGCCATAAAAAATAAAGGAATTTGAAAAAATTCCTTTACTTTATTTTTCATATTTTTAATCAGCTCTTGCTAATATTATTAATCTTTGTTTTCCGTTATCTGTACATGTTGATAGTGTTATCTCAGCTTTTCCAGCTGTGTCTCTTTGATAGAATGATGTATCTGTATCTGATGTTTCAAATTTGTTATATATTGTATATGTAACTTGTTTTCCATCATTATCTGTTATATATATTTTGTCTCCTAAATTTAACTTCTTATTGTTAGAGAAGAATGCACCATTTCTGTAGTTATGTCCTACTATTACTGTATTTCCTGGTTCATTTATTCCTACTCCCCATAAAAATGCTATTGATACTTCTATTGAAGACTTTGTCATTTTTTCAAGTATTGGATATTTTAAGTTGATTTTTGGTATTGTCATTGTTCCTAAAACTCCAAAACCTTTGTATTGTGGTCTTGTTTTTTGTGATGAAGCTGATTGATTTGTTCCACTTTGCATATTTTGTAATTCATCCAAAATATCATTGTTTGTATTATCATCATTTTTATCTTCATCATCTTTTTTTGCTGTATCACCTTCAAAGCTATTTACAAAATCTTCTGCATCACTTGTCGTTACATATTTATGATAATAGTCATATGCTAAAAATCCTAATAACCCTAATATTGCTATAATTACAATTACTAATATAATTGTTAAAACTTTACTATATTTACTTTCAAACATACCTTTTACCTCCGTACTTTTCACTATACATATATTATAACACATTTTATTACAAAAATAAAGTTTTGTTTACAAAGTTATACTATCTTTTCTCCAAATTGTGTACCAGCAAGTAAATGGAAGTGTAAATGCATTACTTCTTGACCTGCATCTTTTCCACAATTTACAATTACACGATATCCGCTTTCGCTTACATCTTGCTCTTTTGCAATTTTATTTATCACAGTATAAATTTTTCCAACTAAAGCTTCATCTTCTTTTTCTAACTCTACAAGTGATTTTATATGCTTTTTAGGTATTACTAATATATGAACTGGTGCTGCTGGCGCTATATCCTTAAAAGCTAGTATTTCATCATCTTCATATACTTTAGTTGATGGGATTTCTCCTTTTATAATTTTACAAAATAAACAATCTTCCATACTTTTCTCCTTTTGAGGGTGTTTTTAAGGTCTGTCCCCAAAAACACCCAAAAATTCTTAATCTTTAATTAAAACTGCTTTTATTCTTCTTACTCCTGATGAACTAGATTCTTCTTTTTTGATTTTAAATCTACCTAGTTCTTTTGTGTTGTTTACGTGTGGTCCACCACATAATTCTTTTGATACTGTTCCTATTGAGTATACTGTTACTATGTCTGGGTATTTTTCTATAAACATACATTCAGCACCTGAGTTTATAGCGTCTTCTTTGCTCATTTCTTGTTTTGTTACAGGTAGGCCTTCTTCAATCCATTGATTTACCAAGTCTTCTACTTGTTTTTTCTCTTCGTCTGTTAGTTTATGGTCACAGTTGAAGTCAAATCTCATTCTGTCTACTGTTATGTTTGAGCCTCTTTGATGTGCGTCTTTTCCTATAACTTGTTTTAGTGCTGCGTTTAGAAGGTGTGTTGCTGTGTGGTATGCTATTGTTTCTTCTGTTTGTTCTGCTAGTCCACCTTTGAATTTTTGCTCTGAACCTGCTCTTGATTTTTCTTGGTGCTTTTTGAATAGTTCGTCAAATTCTTTTAAGTTGATTTCATATCCATTTTCTTCTGCTAACTCTTTTGTTACTTCTGGTGGGAAGCCATATGTGTCGTATAGTTTGAATACTACATCTCCTGGAATTGTTTTGGTTTCTTGTAGTTTGTTTATTGCTTTTTGGAATTCTTTTTCTCCATTTGCTAGTGTTTTTACAAATTTATCTTTTTCTTCTAACATTGTAGCTATTATTATTTCTTTGTTTTTCTCAAGTTCTGGATACATTTCCTTTAAGTTTTCTACATTGATTTCTATTAATGTTGATAGTTCGTTTAGGTCTATTTGTAACTTGTTTAGATGTCTTATCATTCTTCTTATTAGTCTTCTTAAAATGTATCCTCTATCAATATTGCTTGGTCTTCCGCCATCTGCTATTAACATCATGCTTGAACGTAAGTGTTCTGCTATTATTCTTCTGCTTTCTATGTTATCTACTTTTTGTAGTTCTTCTAGTTTTTTCATTATTGGACTGAATAATTCTGTGTCAAATGGAGTTTCTTTTCCTTGTAATAACATTGCCATTCTTTCTAATCCTAGCCCTGTGTCTACGTTTTGCTGTTTTAATTTTCTATATCCATCTTTGTCTTTGAAATATTCCATAAATACGTTGTTCCAAATTTCAACATATTTTCCGCAGTCACATGAAGGTTGACAATCTGCTGAACATGCTGGTTTTCCTGTATCGTAGAACATTTCTGTGTCTGGTCCACATGGTCCCTCTTCTCCTGCTATCCACCAGTTGTCGTCTTTTCCATAATAGTAGATGTGTCCGTCTAATATTCCTGCTTTTTTCCAAGCACTAGCTGCTACTTCATCTCTTGGGCAGTCTTCGTCTCCTGCAAATACTGTTACTGATAGTTTTTCTACTGGTATTCCTAATTCTTTTGTTAAGAATTCAAAGCTCATTGCTATTGATTCTTCTTTGAAGTAGTCTCCTAGCGACCAGTTTCCTAGCATTTCAAAATATGTTAGGTGTCTGTTGTCTCCAACTTCTTCTATATCATTTGTTCTTACGCATTTTTGGTAGTCTGTAAGACGTTTCCCTTCTGGGTGTTTTTCTCCTAATAGATATGGTACTAGTGGTTGCATTCCAGCTGTTGTAAATAACACTGAAGGGTCATTTTCTGGTATTAATGGTGCTGATGGAATTACTACATGTCCATGTTTTTTGAAGAATTCTAAGTATTTTTTTCTTATTTCTATTGCTTTCATTTTATTTATCAATCCTTTCAATTTTGCCTACATCTTTTTATTCTTCTTTTTGTGTTTCTAATTCTTTTTCAAATTTAGTAGTTAAACCTACAAATGTTAACATATATACTGTAATTACCATTGGAATTGTTAATCTACCTATTGGAATTCTTGTAATTGCGATTAAGCTGATTAGTGTTGCTTCTGCTATTACTAGTGTTAACACTGTTTTTAGAATTACATTTAATATATTTAATTTTCTATATCTTATTGCCATATATACTAGTATTATTCCTGTCGCTATTGCAAATGGCCAAATATATGGGTTTATTAAATCTCTTCCTTTTGTGTTTGGTATTGTTACTATTTCTGTTTCTTCTTCACCTAGTTCTATTTCGTATTTTTCGTTTACTTTTTCTACTATTTTTTGTTTTTGTTCTTCTGTTATTTCTTTTGCTATTATGCTAACAGAATCTTCGTATACTTCTATTTTTTGGATCATTACTTGTTCATTTGGCATAATTTCTTTTGTTATGCTTTGTATGTCTGATATTTCAAAGTCTTTTCCTAAGTACATTTCTAATTTTTTTGTTGTTTGGAATCTTAAATCAAAGTTAAATCCCATAAATGCTACAACTGCTATTCCTGCTATTATTATAATTGCAACAATTGACATTATTATTTTTTGTTTTTTTGTTAAATTTTTCATTATTTATTTCCTCCTATTTGTCAGCTTCTATTTTCAATAAAATATTTGTTATTATAGAGTTATAAATAGCAATTAATGCAATTCCCCAGAACATTACCATTCCAAAGCTACCAATAGGGCTCCAGTTGATAAAACAAAATACTATTGCTAATATGCAAACTGGTATTATTCTAATAAAGAATTCTTTGTATGTTTCTGCTATTCCTTTATTTACAGTTGTTTTAGTAAGTTTTTCTTCTTTTAATTTAGAAAGTAGTTTATTTACAAAAATATAATTTAGTACTAACACAATTGCTACTGCAAATATTCCTTCTATTGATATTACTACATTTGCGTATCTTATTAATATTAAAAGTGCTGATATTAGTCCAATATATGATATTGTTGCAAGTGCTCCTAATTTTTTATATCTTACAATTAGTACTATTAAAGCTAATACAACTACTGCTAATATTGCATATACAATGATATCTAATTCTTGATTTGTTACATCTGATAATACATATTCATTTTCTGCTGCTTGATATTTAACAGGTAGATTTCCTGTGTCTAATACTACTGCTATACTTGATGCTTGAGCTGCATATCCTTGTAATGTTTTTTGGTCTGATGATGCTCCACCCATTGATAATTGCATCTTTCCTGTTCTCATTGGTTCTTCAAAATTTGTTGTCATTATTTCTGTATCATCTATTTTTATTGTTACTTTTTTCTCTGTTTTTTCTTCACCATTTTCATCTGTTTCAGTTGTCTCTGTGTTTTCTGCATTTTCTGTATCTTCTTTTGTTTCTTCTGTTTTTAAATATCTATTACTTATATCTTCTAATTTTTTTGCACCGTCTTTTGTAAATTCAATATTTAAATATATTCTTGTTTTTGCTACCGCAGATGTTGATGTATTGTCTGCTCCTGATATTGCACTTGCTAATTTTATATCATTGTTATCCATTAAAACTTCGCCTGTTTCGCTATCTTGTATTGTGAATTTTCCAACTGTTACTAATTGACCTACTATTGTATCTGTTGCATCATTTTCTGAAATTTCTACTACTATATCTCCTGCTTGTGTATCTAATTTGATTGTGTAATTATTTACTCCCATTTTTTGAAGTCTTTTTTCTAATATTTCTTTTGCTTTTTTGTAATTTTCTTCATTTTTTACATCTTCACTATTGTTTGGAACTTCTTCCTTTGTGTATCCTTTTTCAGCCATTTGCTCTTCTGTTAAATTTTCTGTATCTTTAACTTCTTTTCCTTCTGCATCTTTTATTAATGTTGATGTCCCTGTGTCTAATTCTAATCTAACTGTTCTTGTTCCTTTTAAATCCATTGCATATTTATAGTCTTCTACTACATTTTCCATTCTATTTTGTTTTTGTACATAAATTCCACCAAAAGCTATTGCTGTAATTAATATGATTGCTAGTGTTATTGTTAATATTTTTACCTTTTTCATTTTATTTCCTCCATTATAATAATTTTGTTCCATTGATTATTAGTTCAAACCATATTTGTAAGTATTTTGCTGCATATTTACTCATAATTGTTCTATCAATAAATATTTGAAAATAATCTAGTACTGGACATATTTGATTATCAATTGTTAAATTTAGCGTTATTTTTCTGTTTTCAGTATCTAATTTTAGCTCTGCATTTGTTACTGCATAATTTACTTTATCATGTATATCAAATGTTGAAATATTTTGATTTCTTACTCTATCTCTATGCACATCTGACTTATCTGCCAAAATTATAGCTGCTGATATATCACTTACCGCTGTTCCTGTTTTTTCATCATGATTTCCAATGGCCATCATTATCTGCGTTCTTTCTTCCACTGGCATTCCCATTTCTTTTAAAATATTGAATGCAATTATTGCACCATTATGTGCGTGGTCTACCCTATTTACTGAATTGCCAATATCATGTAGATACCCCGCAATTCTCGCCAGTTCTACTGTCCTTTCTGGATATCCTAATTGTTCTAGTATATCTCCAGCTCTTTTTGACACAATTGAAATGTGCCTATGGCTATGTTCAGTATAGCCTAATCCGTCCAACTGCTGTTGCGCGCCTTGTATTAAAGCCTCAACCTCTGGATTTTTTCTTACGTCTTCTAACTTTATCATTTTGTCCTCCTTGATATAACTTGTCCTATAAAATTTTATATTAAAATTCCAAAAATATCAACTATTTTTGGAAATTTCTTTCATTTTTTGTTTACTCCGATAATTCCACCCAGTATTCCGAAAATCATTCCCACTGCTATCATTATTATGCTTTGCATGTTTAGTCCAAATCTCCAATTTAATATGCTTGAAATTAAGTACAGAATTAATATGTATATTCCGCCTATTAATCCCCCATTTATTATTCCATTCTTTTTTATTTTTATGCTTCCTATTGAACTTCCAAGTAGTATGCTTATTCCTGTTACTACTATTATTACTGGTGTTATTGTGTTTTCACTTGTGTTTGTGTATGCTAATATTATTGAGAATATTAATAGCATTATGACTGTTGATATGATTGCTATTCCTATTCCTTTGAATATGCTTTTTGTTGTTTCTTCAAAATTTGTTTTGTAGTTTTCCATTTTTTTCACCCTTTCTATTTCATTTATATTTTTTTAGGGTGATAATTAGAACTTATAAATGAAAATGCAGAGTATTCGAAATTTTTCAAATACTCTGTTTTTGGGTCTTATCTTTTAGTTTTTATATTGGCTACCATTGCGAAAATTTCATTACGAATTTTTTCATATTCTTCATCATCTTTCTTAAATTTACCTTCTTGTTCTGCTTTTCCAATTGTTTTCTTAAGATCGGCATATAAATATTCTTTTATCTCTTTTAAGTTGACGATGTATCCAAATTCGTTCAAATGGCTTTTTTTCCATTCACTACATACTTCTTTATATGATTGTCCTATATGCCTTCCATTTCTCTCCATCTCATATTCAATCACAAAATCCATAATTGCTTCCAGATATCTTTTTTTAGCCATACTTACTTCTTCATCTTCTGGTGGTAAAGTGTTGTAACAATGAAGTGCTGCTTCTCGCCCTTCTTGCGTTATAGGTATTCCACTTTTTTCAAAGTTCGCAAAACAATTTAGTATCATTATTTTTATTTTTTTCGCATATTTTTCTGGAAATTCAGGATTATCACAAACTCTACACAGCTCTGGTGCTGAAGCAATCCAATTATAGTCACGTTTGCTATCTTCTAACACTTGTAGATACAATTCTTCTGCTGTTAACAGATATTCTTCATTTACCCAGCCTATAACTTTGAACTTTGCTTCTCTAATCCGCCTTCTTGGTCTGTCAAAAATATAATCTATACTATTATCTATAAATACGAATAATAAACCGAACAAAATAAGCATTATAATTAATATATTCATTCTCTCCACTTCTGTTGTTGTCGGTGCTATTTTTATTAGCACTGCTGCAATAATACCTGAGCTTGGTATTATTGATAATCCTTCGATACCCTTCATCACACTTCTTATTTTCATTCTTTTTTCTTCCATTTTCTTTTCTCCTCCAATATTTATTTGATGTATTTCCGATTTATGCCAACTCCTAAAAGGAGATTATAAAGATTAATCATTTGTTATTATATCTTATCTTTACATAAAATTCAAGTGTTTTCTGTTTTTTGCCAAAAAAAATCTCTATAAAACATTGAAACTTCAATATTTATAGAGTTTTTATTGGCTGGGCTGGTCAAAACCCAGTATTTTCAATGTATTTATATGATTTTCAACATATTTCTTTTACAATGTTTTTCTATGTTTTATATTATACATTAAATTTCAAATTTATACAACCCATTTTCAAAAATACTTGTATTGCATTATTTATTGCATTACTTTTTTAAAAAGGGAAATACACCATAGATAAAAATTTATTATTGCTTCGTA
>CANBES010000009.1 GCA_947367845.1 uncultured Clostridium sp.
ATATATATGGAATATATGATATGGGAGGATGTTTGGCAGATTACCTTTCAGCATATGTAAATGCAGAAGGAGTATCAAATTTAACAACATATGGTGGAGCATTTGCAAATGGACAATCAACATATTTAGCAACAGCATATCCATATAATCCAACAACAACAGACTATAAAGATTTTAACTCAGCATATCCAGGATTTAGTAAAATATTTGGAGACGCAATTTATGAAGTTTCAAGTAATGTAGGAGGAACTAATGCTTGGTTTGGGCAAACATTAGAAAGCGATGCTAGTGCAGGAGAAGTTTTCTTCCCACGTGGTGGGCGTTGGTATGATACGGCAAGTGTCGGGCTAGTGCGGCTTGTATGACTCTACTGGGATTGCCACTTATGGTTATGGCTTTCGTAGCGTGCTCGTAGCCGAGTAGCACTTTGGTGTAAATAGAGATAGGAAAATCTTATCTCTATTTTGCTTAATCCATAATCACATTATTTATGTGATTAAGTAGTTTGTGAAAAAAATGAAAAATATTTTTAAAAAATGTATTGACAATTTTATAAAAATGATATATACTCTTAATTGTGCTGAACAAGCATAGATGCTCCCTTAGCTCAGTTGGTCAGAGCAACCGGCTCATAACCGGTGGGTCCAAGGTTCGAATCCTTGAGGGAGCACCATTTTAATTTTATATTTGGGTAGGTGGCCGAGTGGCTAAAGGCGGCAGACTGTAAATCTGTTCTCATTCGAGTACGAAGGTTCGAATCCTTCCCTGCCCACCATAAAATACAACTAAGTTGTATTTTATTTTTAAAGAACGAGCGAACAAAAATTCGAAAAACAAAATAAGATAGGAGAGATGTGTGAATGAAACAGTTAGATAGAGAAGAAATTTATAGTGGTCAAAGTTTTGAAGATATTAAACATATTTTGCTGTACAAACCAGAAAACAAGAAATACTAAAGACCCTAAAAAATCAAGTTTTAAAGGGTCTTTATTATACATATTACAAAATTACAATTTTCTTAGTAAAATCCAAATTACTAAAAGGGCAAGACTGAAAACCAAGAGAAAACACATCAGTAGCCCAAACGTCTAAATCAAGCATAGAAGCAAGAGCCTTATTGCGACAACTATCAGAAAAACGCTTAACAGAAGTAACAATATCAAGTTTAGGATTGGCCTTAGCAATTTCAGAAACCAAAAACTTACCACGCTCATTAAAGCCAAGAACCCTAACATAAGGAACAGTTTTTTTAGACAACTCCATATCCTTTTTAGAAATACCAAGCAAACTATAAACAAGAATTCTCTGAAGACGAGTAGAAGTATAACGTTTTGACTTAATGCTATCCAAAAGTTCTACAAGAGTACTACAAGAATTAGCAGCATTTTTAATAGCAAATTCTAGACCTTCAGAAACATCAGGAAGTTCAGCAATTTGAGAAACTGACATTTTTCTTAAATTATAAATAATTTGTTTCTCAAAAACAGATAAGTCAGGAACAATATTTCCTTGTTTAAAATTTTTAATCAAAATATCATAACTAGGCTCAGGGAGCAATTTTTTCAAAATATTGAAACCACCATTTTTTACAATATTTCTAATTGCAGTAGCACTAGCAATATTTCCAGAATAAAAATTATCATTATACCCAGCTTCAAATCTAGCAACAGAAATTGGATGAATATTACTTTTATATTTTTTCAATGCTTTCAAATATTCTATACCCAAAATATTATTAGGAGAAGAAAGGACGTTTAAATATTTTTTATTATTTAAATAAAGTAATAAAGCATTTTCGCGTGCTTTTGGGAATGATACCCCTTTAGCTAGTTCACTTGATAGAATGGTTTTAAATTGTTTTGGTTCAGTATTCAATACACTTGCAATATCAGATAAAATATCAATATCAGAAGTCTCAGCGCCAAAAGACACATAATCAACAACTTTTAAGGAATTCAATATTTTAATAGCACCATCTGCAAAATTTTCTGCGCTAGAAGTAGCGTATAAAACAGGAAGTTCTATAACTAAGTCAATTCCGCATTTTAAAGCAGATTCAGCTCTAGACCACTTATCAATTAGAGCAGTAGAGCCACGCTCAGTAAAATTACCACTCATAATTGCTACAGTGTAATTTGAACTTGTAATTTTTTTTGATTGTTCTAAATGATATAAGTGACCATTATGAAATGGGTTATATTCACCAATGATTCCCAAAACTTTGCCCATAATAAAAATCCTTTCTTGTATATTTTTGTTTTTATTGATATAATAGTACCATAAAAAATGGAAAAAAACAAGAAGGAGAGAAAAATGGAAAAAGTCGTTATTTATACTGACGGAGCTTGTTCTGGAAATCCAGGACCAGGTGGTTGGGGAGCTTTATTAATGTATAAAGAAAACAAAAAAGAGATTTCAGGCGGAAAAAAAGATACAACAAATAATGTAATGGAATTAACAGCTGTAATAGAGGGGCTGAAGCTTTTGAAGTTCCCTTGCGAAGTTGATTTGTATAGTGACAGTGCATATGTTGTAAATGCCTTTTTGCAAGGATGGATTTACAACTGGGTGAAAAATGATTGGAAAACAGCTGGAAAAGAGCCTGTAAAGAATAAAGAAATTTGGCAAGAATTATATGCACTTACAAAAACTCATAAAGTTAATTTTATAAAAGTAAAAGGTCATAGTGATAATGAATTTAATAATAGATGTGATGAGCTTGCAAGAAATGCAATAAAGCAATTATAAAGATGCTTTTGTTTTTAATTTTGAAAATTTGCGCCAGGTATCCCAAAACTTTCAAAATCAAACCAGTAGTATAAAAATATTACAATTATGTGACATGACTAAAAAACATTGAAATATTTTGTCGTTTTTAATATAATAAAATTGTATGAAAGTATATAAAGGAGAAAAAATATGGAATCATTTGCAGATTACATTTTATCAGAAGAAGACCTAGCAGCTAAAATGGAGATAGCATACTATTTAGCTAAAAAAAGAAAAATATTTTTTGACAAATCAGTCATATTTAAAACTGAAATAGCAAGAATGTTCTTAAACTATTCAAAAATAGAAGTAGACAAAAACTTAGTATTAACAGCAACTCTTTTATGCAATTGTAAAAAAGTAGATAATGCACAAGACATTGAAACAATACGCTCATATGCAAAAAGAGGAGCCGAACAATTAGAAGAATTTGGATTTGGAAAGAAATTTTGCAAAATGTGTGAAGAAGTAAACAGATACAGCAACAGCAATCCAAGAGAAAGAGAAAGCGACATATTAGAACTAGTAGACCAATTTGGCGGAATGCTATTAGATAGACCAGAAAGAATAGGTTTCAAACCAGATGAGGCACTAGTATTATTAGAACATAGAAATTTAAAAGACAAGTATAACAGATACCTAGATACATTTATGCAATTTGTTGGATTTCTTGAAAGAATAACTGTTGGAGAAGAAGTTGAAACCACAGTAATTAGACGATTAGTAAAAACATACTATGAAGCTGAAGATGTACCTAATTTTATAAAAGAAGTTGTATACAACTATGGACCAAAAGTGGATAAATTAATGGAAAAAGAGCTAGAACACCTAGCAAAAGAGATGTTTAGTAGCATAGATAACCCTAATAGGCCACTATTTAGTGAAGAGACAGCACAAAAAATAATGAGTCACATAGAAGAAAGAACAGTAGAAGCGAAAGGATAGTAAAACGATGTATGAAATATTTGCAGATTTGCATGTACACATAGGAAGAAGTGAAAAAGGAAAACCAATAAAAATAACAGCAGCTAGGTCACTTAATTTTGCAAACATAGCAAAAGAGTGTGCCGAAAAAAAAGGAATAAATGTTGTAGGAATAATAGACTGTGCATCACCATATGTAATAGAAGACATAGAAAACTTTTTAAAAACAGGTGAAGCATATGAACTAGAAGACGGCGGAATTATTTATCAAGATAAAGTATGCATACTTTTAGGAAGCGAAGTAGAAACAGCAGAAAAAGGAAGAAATGGAAAATGTGGAAGTGCACACAATATATGTTTCTTTCCACATTTAAGCGATATAAAGGCTTTTTCAAACGAATTAAGTCATCATTTGAAAAACATAACACTAAGTACACAAAGAACAGATTTATCTGGATATGATTTAATAGATATGGTAGAAAAATACAATGGAATACTAATTCCAGCACACGTATTTACACCACATAAAAGCTACTATGGAAATTGCACAGATAGACTATCAAATATATTCAAAGAAAAATTTGATAAGATATTTGCAATAGAGTTAGGTTTAAGTTCAGATACATATTTAGCAGATACGATTTCAGAATTAGAAACAAGAACATTTTTAACAAATTCAGATGCGCATTCGCTACCAAAAATTGCGAGAGAATACAACAAAATGGAAGTTGAAGACATATCATTTAAAGAAATAGTCAAAGCATTAAAAAATGAAGACGGAAGAAGAATAGTTGCAAACTATGGATTAGACCCAAAACTTGGAAAATACCATAGAACATATTGCGACGATTGCGAAAAAGCAATAGAAACAAAAGAACCAGTAGAAACTTGCCCAATGTGTGGCGGAAAAAATGTTACATTTGGAGTTTTTGACAGAATAGAATTAATAAAAGATAAAAAGGAAACCAAGAGCCCTGAAAAAAGACCACCATATATATATCAAGTGCCACTTGGATTTATACCAGGTGTAGGAGGAAAAACAATAAATAAATTATTAGATGCATTTGAAACTGAAATGAATATACTACACAAATTATCAAAAGATGATATAGAAATGGTAGTAGGGGAAAAAGTAGCAAATAATATAGAGAACGCAAGAAATGGAAGCTGTAAAGTAGAAGCTGGCGGTGGCGGAAATTATGGAAAGATTTCTGTAAAAACTAAATAAAGAGTTCTAAAAAAGTCCTTATCGAATACACATTATGTATAAACGATAAGGAGATTTTTTATGAGAGACAAAGGAATAAAAATCAAAGATACAATAAAACAGCACATATTAAATAACAAAAAAGAATATTTTTTAGTTGCAATGTTATTCGTGATAGGGATATTTTTAGGAGTGTTATTTGTAAATAACATACAAGACGTGCAAAAGTCAGAAATACAATCTTATTTTAGTAATTTTATAAATAAGATGAAAGAAACTGAAAAACTAGAAACGCAAACGTTATTAAATACAAGTATTTTTCAAAATTTTATCGTAGCAGTTATAATTTGGTTTTTTGGAACAACAGTAATACGGAATTCCAGTAGTGTTCGGAATAGTCATGTATAGAGGATTTTGCTTGGGATATACAATATCTGCATGTGTTACAATTATGGGCACTGGAAAAGGAATTGTATTTGTATTAAGTAGTATGTTATTACAAAATCTAATATTTATACCAGCAATATTGGCTTTGGCTGTAAGCGGATTTAAATTATATAAATCAATAGTAAAAGATAATAGGAAAGAAAATGTCAAACTAGAAATATTGAGACATACTATATTTTCATTAGTAATGTTAGGCGTTTTAATAGTGTCATCATTAGTCGAAATACTAATATCGACAAACTTATTAAAACTTTTTGCAAAATATTTTTAAAAAAATCGAAAAATGTATTTACAATTTGTAAATTCTTTGATATAACATATGTAGTTTATGTAAATAAATTATTTTGAATATAGAGGTAGATAAAAATGGAAAGACGATTAAAATATTTTTTTGAATTTTTAGAGAATGAAAAAAAGTTATCAGAAAACACATTACAGTCTTATAAAAGAGACTTAAAACAATTTAGAATGTACTTAGAAGCTTGTGGAATTCAATACCATAAAGTAACAGAAGAAGACATTAAAGAATATATTAAAGAACTTGATGAAGAAGGAAAAAAACCATCAAGTATATCTAGATGTATAGCATCAATAAGATCATTCTATCAATATGCATTAAAACACAAAAAAGTAAAAGTAGACCCAACAGCAAACATCAAATCACCAAAAATAGAAAAAAGAACACCAAGTGTTTTAACAGCAAAAGAAGTAGAACTTTTATTAAACCAACCAAAAGACGTAGACCTTAAAGGGACACGTGATAAAGCAATGCTAGAATTCGCATATGCAACAGGAATGAGAGTAACAGAAATAATTTCATTAAATATTGAAGACGTAAACTTAGAAGAAGGATATGTTGTTTGCAAAACAGGAAGTAAACAAAGAAACATACCTTTAGGAAAAATGTCATTAAACGCATTAAAAGAATACATAGAAGAATCAAGAGAAGTATTAATTAAAGACGAAAGCGAACAAGCATTATTTGTAAATATCAATGGAACAAGACTAACAAGACAAGGTTTCTGGAAAATAATCAAATATTATAAAGAACAAGCTCACATAACAAAGGATATAACACCACACGTATTAAGACATTCATTTGCAACACATTTATTGCAAAACGGAGCTGATTTGAAAGCAATCCAAACAATGTTAGGACATTCAGATATATCATCAACACAAATATATATGCAATTTCAAGATGAAGGATTAAAAGACGTATATAGAAAAGCTCATCCAAGAGCATAAATAAAAAAATTGCCAAGAGGGACGGACCTTCTTGGCAATTATCGTTTACCTAATAATTTCAATATAAATAGCCTGATATGAAAAGCGATTTTAGCTAAAAAAGGCATATTCAAAATTACAAAATTTTCTACAAAGTAAAGTAAAGTTTCAGTTTTGTATAAATTATAAAATATAGACCAACCTTTAAAATTAAAATGTTTTTTAGTTTGTAGCATTTTAAAATAATCAAAAGCTCTTTTGTTCAATATTTGTAAGTCTTCAGGGAAGATATTAGGATTTTGAACATAAGTCTCAAAAACTCCTAATTTGACATCTATAAACAAATTACGTACTTGTTCTAATTTTGTAAATTTATGAGAAATCTTATCAGTTCCAACCTGATTATTGCCATGTTGTCTATATTTTATATAAGGTTTTTCAAGATAACCAACCTTACCATTCAAAGAAATAACTAGTCCAAGCCAATAATCATGGATTACATATTTTGAATTAGTAGGAAATGGCAAAATTTTATCAAGAAATTTCTTTTTTGATAAAATAGTACAGCCAGTCATACAATTATATAAATATTGTAATTTATCAGTAGTTAATTCTCTTTTAATTTTTCTATCTAAAAGCATAAGTTTTGAAAAAGAAGGATACAGAGTTTTTAAATTTTCATCTACAACTTCTAAATCTCCAAAAACCAAATCAAGGTTTTCGTTTTGCAATTTTTCTACAGATTTTTCTATTTTTTCAGGCATCCAAGAATCATCTTGGTCAGCAAACATATATAGTTCGCTTGATACTTGTTTTAGTAAAAATTCGAAGTTTTTAACATAGCCTTGATTATTTTCTTGATAGAATATTGTTATTTTTTCATTTTCTTCATATGTTTTTAAGATTTTTCTTGTTTCGTCTGTTGAGCAATCATCAGAGATTATTAAATGAATGTTTTGATAGGTTTGGTTTAAGATACTATCAATTTGTTCTTTTAAATATTTTTCTCCATTGTATGTTGCCATTAAAACATCTACTTTTTCATTCATAATTTTCGTCCTTTTTATCAATTTTATGAAAGTAAATTATTAATTTCTTGAATAGTACTTGTGATGAAATTTGAATTATTACTTTCGAATTTGTTTGGTTTAAAATTCTCAGCTTGTTTGATAACTTCGTCTAACTTATCAAAATCAAGTAAAGGAATAATATATCCTTTAGAAGAGAAGTTATCCAAGAATTGTTGTTGATGGTCACTAACGTGTTCACCAAATTCTTTTTTTCT
Source organism: uncultured Clostridium sp. (assembly GCA_947367845.1). Taxonomy (GTDB): domain Bacteria; phylum Bacillota; class Clostridia; order TANB77; family CAG-508; genus CAG-269. The sequence goes on from CANBES010000009.1 coordinate 7,860, forward strand.
TGCAGCTGCAATTACAGTTTTTCCAATTTCTAAAGCTTGTATGATAGTTCCAACACCTGCATGGGTTATAATTAAACTAGCATCGTTTAAATATTTATTCAATTCGTCAATTGTCATGTATTGTATAATTTTTAACTTATCTGATTTATATTTTGTACAACCTGATTGAACAACAACTTTTTCTGTTATATTTCCGAGTTCAACTTGTTTTTCGACAGCTTTAATTAGTCGCTCAAAAGGCTTATCTTGAGTTCCAAGTGTTACAAAAATCATTAGAAAATCCACCCCCAATATTTTGCTTTTGGATATAATTCAAGCATTTCTTCCCATTGAACTACAAATGTATCTGCAATGTGATATAGAAGTTTTCCTGTCGCAGTTTTGGAAGTTCTATTTGCAAATGTTTCAATATATATAATTTTGCATCCCAATATTTTTGCTATGCAACACATAGGACCAGCTGTGTGAGTTCCAGTTGTGATGATAACTTGTGGTCTTATTTTTAGAAATATAAACAAACTGATAAAACAATTTATTAGTAATATGAACGGATATAGTAGTTTTGTTTTTCTTGTTCCATATACTAAAAAATCTAATTTATTTTTATATTTTTCTTTTAAGTTTTTATTTGTAGCAGTTTTTTCGGTTACTATATGATAATTACATTTATCCATTATTGGTTTTAGTTGCATTAATTCTGCAAAATGTCCACCAGTGCTAGATATAAATATAATTTTTGTTTTTTCATTAAATGAATGTTTCATATTTTTCTCCTTGTTTTTATTACATATAGATTATACAGTACAGAACGATTTTTTGCAAGAAAATTGTAGACACAAATTGAAAAACAAGGTATAATAAATACGTAAAAAAATAGAAAATGGAGAAATAAAAATGAAAGAAAAAATAGTCAAAACAATAAATAAAGCAATAAATAGCATAGCATTTATAATAATTATAGGAATTATAATTTTTGGAAAAACGATGTTATTTTATAATCAGACAATAGGAGAAGTAGAAATAAACACAATATTAAGAACTATAAGTTTTATAGGAGTATTAGTAGCAATTTTATGTGCGCTTCCTAATAGAGCAAGAATTGTAGGAGTGATAATATCAGATATAATAATAAGTATATTGCTATTTGCTGACAATACATATTATGTGTATTCGAGAACGACACTGTCAGTAGCGCAAATTACAAATCTACAATATGGAGAAGAAATAACCAAAGCAATTCCAATAATGCTAAGCCCAATGCATATATTATATTTTGTTGATTTTATAATATTAATCGCATTGCATTATATAAAAAATATAAAGATTGAAGTCTTAAAAAAAGCAAGTAAAAAAACAATAATAGCAAGATGTGCATCAGTAATAGCTGGAATAGCGTTGTTTAGCATAGTATGTGTACCAACTGTAAAAAGTAGCAGTAATGCGCCATATGTAAGAGATATGCAAATTAAAGACGCAACAATATATGGATATCATATTTTTGATATGAAAAGTGCAATTACAAAAAATAATCAAACAAAATACAAAAATAGAACATCAATGTTGGAAGATTATGAAAAATTGAAAACAGAATACAGCGAAAGATATGGAGAAGTACAATATAATTTAGAAGGGAGTTTAAAAGGAAAAAATGTAATTATAGTTCAGCTAGAATCATTACAAAACTTCTTAATTAATCAAAAAATTAACGGAAAAGAAATTACACCAAACTTAAATAAGTTCTTTTCTGAAAATATAGAATTTACAAATATGTATATGCAAAGTTATACAACAACAGCAGATTCAGAACATTCAGTAATAACATCAACATATCCAATAGAAAATGGAATGGCATTTAGTAGATATTACACAAATACATATGATGATTTATTTAACATATTCCATAGCAATAATTATTACACATCTTATATGCACGGAAATGATGCATATTTTTGGAATCGTGGGAACGTATATAGAAGGCTACCAGTGGATAGTTTAGCATTAAAAGATAGTTTTAGAGAAGAAGAATATATAAATGGATATTTATCAGACGAAACAGTATATAAACAAGGATTAGAAAAAATTGAAAATTTTGACAAGCCATTTATTTCATTTATAATAGCTGCATCATCTCACTTGCCTTATGAATTAGAAGGATTACAAGATAGAACAAAGGTAAGTATAGATACTGGTAAATATAAAAACACATATTTTGGAAATTATTTAGAAGCAGCAAACTATGCAGATTATGCATTTGGAGAGTTATTAGAAGGACTAAAGGAAAAGGGACTATATGATAATACTGCAATTTTAGTCTATGGTGACCATAATGGATTAAATATGTATGAAGAGAAAATGCTTGAATTTTTTGAAGAAGAAAAAGGAAAATTAACAGATGTGGACATAAAATTAAATTTTGCAAATGTATTGTGTGGTTTAAGAATACCAGGTGTAAGTAATATAAAGATAGATAAACCAGTAACTAAACTAGACGTAAAGCCAACACTTACATATTTATGCGGAATAGAAGATGGGATTTCTTTAGGAACTAATATGTTTGGAAGTAAAGATTTTGTATGTTTAAATAATGAAATTATAATAACAGATAAATATTATTATGATAATGGTTGGCATAATAGAAAAACGGGAGAGGATATTGATATAGAAAAAGTTGACGAAGATCTAAGAAAACAATTAGACACATATTACAATAATATGAAATTAGAATTAGATATGTCAAATTCTATTGTTTATAATAATTTATTAAGCTTAGAGAAATAAATCAACATAATTCGTATGAAAGGAACATAATTACATATGGAAGAAGAAAGAATACTAAGTCCTAAACTAGAAAATGTGGGAGAAGAAAGAATAGAAAATTCTTTAAGACCACAAAATTTAAAAGAATATATAGGACAAGACAAAGTAAAAGAAAATATGAAAATCTATATAGAAGCGGCAAAGAAGAGGGGAGAACCTTTAGACCATTGTTTGTTATATGGACCACCAGGGCTTGGAAAAACAACATTATCAAATATAATAGCAAACGAAATGAATTCAAATATAAAAATAACATCAGGACCAGCAATTGAAAAGCCAGGGGATTTAGCTGCTCTTTTGACAAACCTTTCAGAATTTGATGTTTTATTTATTGATGAAATTCATAGATTAAGTAAAAGTGTAGAAGAAATTTTATATCCGGCATTAGAAGACTTTACATTAGATATCGTAATTGGAAAAGGACCAAGTGCTAGGTCAATAAGATTAGACTTACCAAAATTCACACTAATAGGAGCAACAACAAAAGCTGGTTCACTTACAACTCCATTACGTGACCGTTTTGGAATTACTCATAGACTTGAATTATATTCAGAAAAAGACTTAACGACTATCGTAAAAAGGTCAAGTAAAATTTTAGAAGTTGAAATAGATGAAGAAGCGGCAAGAGAAATTGCAAGACGTTCAAGAGGAACGCCTAGAATTGCAAATAGATTGTTAAAAAGGGTAAGAGATTACGCTATTGTACTAGGCGACGGAGACATTACATTAAAAATTGCAAAACATGCTCTAAATAAACTAGAAATAGATGAACTAGGATTAGATGAGATAGATAGGAAAATATTAGAAACAATGATTGTTCAATATGGCGGAAGACCAGTTGGAATTGAAGCTTTATCAGTTACTGTTGGGGAAGAGTTGGATACTATTGAAGATGTGTATGAACCTTATTTAATTCAAATTGGCTTTATTGCAAGGACTTTAAGGGGAAGAAGGCCACTTCCTGCTGCTTATAAACATTTGGGTTATGAATATTTAGAAGAATAAAGGCAATGAAATTGTGTCAACACTGTTGACACAATTTAGCTGGGTAAATAAAGATTGAGGGGAAAATAGAAATGAAATTATTATTACACACTTGCTGTGCACCTTGCAGTGTATACTGTATAGACAGTTTAAGAAAAGAAGGAATAGAACCAACTGTATATTGGTATAATCCAAACATTCATCCATATATGGAATATAAATCAAGAAGAGATTGCCTAAAAGAATACACAAAATCAATAGGAATAGAAGCGATATTTGAAGAAGACTATGGATTAGATGAATTCTGCAAAAATGTTGTGGGAGATTTACAAAATAGATGTAAAAACTATTGTTATAGAGTTCGTTTGGAACAAGTCGCAAAGTATGCTAAGAATAATGGATATGATGCTTTTTCTACAACTCTTTTGGTTAGTATTTATCAAAATCATGATGCTATAATTGAGATTGCAAATGAAATGGCGAAGAAATATGGAGTTAAGTTTTTGTATCGTGATTTTAGGGTTGGTTTCCGTGAAGGGCAAGCTAAGGCACGTGAGCTAAATCTTTATATGCAGAAGTATTGTGGGTGCGTTTTTAGTGAGGAAGATAGGTATTCTAAACAAATAAAAAAGGATTTAGAGAATAATTAAAGGAAGTGAATGGAGTATATGGCTAAGAAAAATAAGGAAATTACTATTCGTTCAAGTGCAGCAGAATATTTAACATATATGGCGGCAGTCGGAGATAATCCCGATGCAATCGAAGTTAGATATGAAGATGAAAATATTTGGCTAACACAAAAAATGTTAGCAACCATTTATGGAGTTTCGGTATCAGCAATTAATCAACATATAAAGAAGATATATGAAGATAATGAATTAGAAGAAAGTGCAACTATTAAGAATTTCTTAATAGTTCAAAAAGAAGGAAACAGAGAGGTTTCAAGAGAAGTTGCACATTATAATCTACAAATGATAATTTCAGTTGGATTTAAAGTTAATAATGAAAGAGCAGTACAATTCAGAAAATGGGCTAATCAAATCGTAAAAGACTATACAATAAAAGGTTGGGTAATGGATGACGACCGTTTAAAAAATGGTGGCTCTATTTTAACAGAAAAATACTTTGAAGAACAACTAGAACGTATTAGAGAAATACGAATGTCAGAAAGAAAATTTTATCAAAAAATCACTGATATATATGCAACTTCAATAGATTATGACAAAACTGCAAAAGCAACAATTAGATTTTTTACAGCTGTCCAAAATAAGCTTCATTATGCTGTTTCAGGGAATACAGCAGCTGAAATAATTTATAATAGAGCAGACCATAAAAAAGAGAATATGGGATTAACATCATGGGAAGGTGCGCCAAATGGTAAAATACATAAATATGATGTAGTAGTTGCTAAAAATTATTTATCTGAAAATGAAATTGCTCAATTAGAAAGAATGGTTTCAGCATATTTGGATTTAGCAGAAATGCAAGCCATGAGACATATACCAATGACAATGGCAGATTGGGAAGAAAGGCTAAATGGATTTTTGAAATTATGGGATCATGAAATACTGAAAGATAATGGCAAAATATCAGCAGAAATGGCGAAACTTCATGCTGAAACTGAATTTGAAAAGTATAGAATAGTTCAAGATAGAATATACATTTCTGATTTTGACCAACTTATTATAAATACGAAAAATTTAAAGTAGAAATGTACAAACCACAAACCACAAGAAAAATACCGAAAAAACTCAGCTTTGTCCAAGTACAAAAATAATTAAGGAGAAAATAGAATTTGAAACAATTACTAAAACAAGAAAAATATCGAAATTTAGCAAAAATAATTTTAATAAACATAGTTATCTTTACTAGCATCAATTTACTATTTAATATAAAATATGAGCAAGTAGATGACTTTATAATATATAACCTATATTCAGGATTAGACGGAACATATAACACACATGGAGTATATATGCACACAATATTATGTACGATAATAGGTCTTTTTTATAGAATAGCACCAGCAATTAACTGGCACACAATATTTCTTTTAAGTATGCAATTCATATGTTTTACAATAATAGGATATTGCATAACAGAAAAACAAAAAAGTGAAAAAGCATTTATATTATATGCAGTATTTGCAAGTGTATTTTATTCAGCACTATTAATGCTAATACAATACACATCTGTTGCAGCATTGTTAATACTAACATCACTGTTTATAACAATGCACTTAATGGAAAGAGAAGATAAAAGCAAAGCTTTAAAAATATTATGTTTTGTGCTTTATGCCATTGGAATAATGCTAAGAATGCAATCATTGCTAATAATAGCTCCATTTTTTGCAATATATGCAATATATTATTTAATAAAATATTTCAAAAAGCAAATAGATATTACAAAATTAAAAAATATAATATTCGATTACGCAATTATTGCAGTAATAACAATTGCGGTATACATATCACACAATGCAATTTATGAGAATAATCCACTTTATAAAGAATATATGGAATATAACAATATGAGAGCAGTGCTACATGATATGTCTTATACAGATTATGAAGAAAATAAAAAGATATTTGACGAAATAGGTTGGTCAAAAAATGACCATTATCTTTTCTATACATTTAATTTTGGAGATGAGAATGTATATAGTAAAGAAAATTTGCAAAAGATTATAGATTATAAAATAAGTACAAATCAATATTACAATTTGAACTCTAAACCAAAAGAAGTAATGGAAGGTTTAGTAAATGAAATGCAATCTACAAATACAATTGTAACATTATTTATGTTTGAAATGTTTTTTGTAGCTGTATTAGAGAGTAAAGAAAAGAAACGGATTAAATATCTTAATATTGCTAGCAACATTAGGAATTAATACATTGTTTATTGTCTTAAATAGAAGTATGTTAAGAGTAGTCATACCAGAATACATCATAGGAACAGCACTTATAATATATAATATGAAATTGGAAAAGGAAAAACATCAATTTAGTGCAATATGGCTTGTTTTAATTATAATAATAACATTAAGCTATTCAGCAAGTAAATATGAATTCGATTACAAACTAAAAGATTACAAGCAATATCAAAAAGTAATTGAATATATAAATGAACACAAGGAAAATACATATTTAGCTACAATTCCAGCACTACAATTTAGATATTTAGCATATTCTCCATACCAAATGCCACCAAAAGGTTCATTTTCAAATTTAAGAGTTATGGGTGGCTGGGATATGTTTACACAAAACTATTATGATTTTAAAGAGAGAAATAATTTAGAAGGAACATTTTTGGATTTGCTAAAAGATGATGTTTATTTAATTGATGGTGATGTTTATTGGTCAGGTAATGAGTATAAAAATTACATAAATCATATTGTTTTATTTTTAAAAGAACACTATAATAAGGATGTGAAATATGAAAAAATAGAGCAAATTGAAAATATTTATATTTATAAGATTGTAGAAAAATAGAAAGAAGGAAGCAAAATGAGCTTAATATTAAAAAACGTATCAAAAACATTTGTTGGAAAGAAAGCAGTGGACAACATATCACTAACCTTAGAAAAACCAGGAGTATATGGCTTGCTTGGGACAAATGGAGCAGGAAAAACAACAACAATAAGAATGTTACTTGGAATAATAAAAAAAGACAGTGGAGAAATAACTTGGAAAGGAAAAGCAGTAGATAGAAAAAACGTAAGATTTGGCTATTTACCAGAAGAAAGGGGAGTATACCCAAAAACAAAAATAGTTGACCAATTGATGTATTTTGCAGAACTAAAAGGAATGAAAAAAGACGAAGCAATAAAATCAATAAACAAATGGGCAAAAGAACTAAAAGTTGAAGAATACTTAGAACAACCAGCAGAAAAACTATCAAAAGGAAATCAACAAAAAATACAATTTATGACAGCAATAATTCATGACCCAGAATTAGTTGTATTAGACGAACCATTTAGTGGACTAGACCCAGTCAATACAGAAATATTAAAAAACATCATAATAAACCTAGTAAAAAATGGAAAATATGTAATAATGTCAGCACATCAAATGGCAACAATAGAAGAATTTTGCAGTGACATTCTAATACTAAATAAAGGAAAAACAGTATTACAAGGAAACTTAAAAGAAATAAAAGAAACATATCCAGCAAACAGAGTAGAAGTAGATGTAAAGCAAGATATAACAAGCCATATAAAAGAACTTGGATTAGAAATTGAAAACGAAGCTAACAATAATTATATAATCAAACTAACAGACGAAGAAAAGGCACACGAATTATTAAATAAATTAATTACAAATGGAATAAAAGTAGACAAATTTGAGATTAAAAAACCTACTTTAAATGACATATTTATAGAAAAGGTGGGTGAATAATAATGAAAGATATTTTAACAGTAATGAAATTTACAATAAAAGATATGGTGAAAAGAAAATCTTTTATAATATCAACTTTAATTATTTTAATATTAATTGTAATAGGGTTTAATGTACCAAACATAATAAAAAATATAAAAGGTGAAGAGACATCAAGTAGTAAATTATTAATAGTTGACAATGAAAACATATTTGAAGGTAGCTTGGAATTATTGGAACAAACAGACTTAGGATATGATATAGAAATAGGAAAAGCAACATTTGAAGAAATAAAAACAAAAATGGAAAATGACGAAGTAGAAGATGCAATAATAATAGAAAAGCAAGATAATAATGTAAAAATTAGATACATAGTAAAAAATATGACTATGATGGAAGCGGTTCCAGAAACAATAGTAAATGCTATAAATACATTGTATACAAACATACAAATAAGTAAGTTAGGACTAAGTCCAGAACAATTACAATCAATAACACCTAACTTTGAATTCAGTTTGGAACAAACTGAAGAACAAAAAGCAAATGGAAATATATTTGCAATGATGTTAATGTCATTAGTGTTATTCTATGCAATATATTTCTGTGCATATCAAGTATCAAGCTCAATAACAACAGAAAAAACATCAAAAATAATGGAAACACTAGTAACATCAACAAGTCCAAGAACAATAGTACTTGGAAAAACAATAGGAATAGGAATAGTTGGGCTATTACAAATGGTGCTAATCGTAGGAACAGCATTAATTTGTGCAAAATCACTCCTAGACCAAGAATTGTTAAATGCAGTATTAGATATGTCAAATATTACACCTTATTTAGGAATAGTTACTATTGCATACTTTATATTAGGATATCTTGCATATGCGTTGCTATATGCTTTAACAGGCTCAACTGTAAGTAAACCAGAAGATATACAATCAGCTAATGCACCAGTTGCAATTTTAGCAGTAATAGGATTTTATCTATCATACTTTACAATGATGAATCCTACAAGTGAGCTTAATGTATTTGCATCATTGTTCCCAGTATCATCACCATTCTGTATGCCATTCAGAATTATGATGGGATTGGCAAGTGGCACAGACGTTGCAATTTCTGTGGCAATTTTAATTGTTACTATTTTGGTTATTGCACATGTTGCTATTAAAATTTATTCAAATGCGATTTTGAATTATGGTACAAAAATGAGTTTTAAAGATATGGTGAATATGTATAAAGATAAATAGGAAGAAAAAGATTAGTTTGAAATATAACTAATCTTTTTTGATGTTTTTGAAGGTGTTTTTGGGGACAGTCCTAAAAAACACCTAAAACTATAAAAATTAACAAATAAAACAAGACAAATTGGCAAAAATATGATATAGTATAAAAGCTAATATAATTATAACAGCGAGAGAAAAATTATAATAATAAATTGCAATATTGGAGGTAAATTAATGAGTGAATTTATAAAAAATATAATTATTCAAGGTGAAAAAGAAAATACAGAGTTTAAAGAATCAAAATATAAATTACCTAAAAATTTATTTGAAACAATATGTGCATTTTTAAATCGATTTGGTGGAAATATAATATTAGGAGTAAATGACAACAAAGAAATTGTAGGTGTTACTGAAGAAAATGTAATACAATTAAAAAAAGATTTTACTAATTTGTGTAATAATTCACAAAAAATATTTCCAACAGTTTATTTATCAATTGATGATTATGAAATAGATGGAAAAACAATTTTATATATTAATGTTCCAGAGTCATCAGAGGTACATAGAAGTAATGGGAAGATTTATGATAGGAATCAAGACGGAGATTATGACATTACAAATAATACTAAATTAGTAGCCGATATGTATATGAGAAAAAGAGATATCCATATAGAAGATAAAATATACCCATATGCAACAATGAAGAACTTAAGAGAAGATCTATTTGAAAAAGCAAAGAAATGGGCATTATTAAAGAATAATAATCATCCTTGGAAAAATATGTCTAATGAAGAAATAATAAAAAGTTCTGGGTTATATAGAGAAGATGTTACAACAGGACAAAAAGGATTAACTCTTGCTGCAATTTTAATATTTGGAACAGATGAAACGATTATGTCTTGCTTATCTAATTTTAAAACAGATGCAATATACAGAGATGAAAATATGGATAGATATGATGATAGAGATGTTATAATTACTAATTTGATAGATAGCTACGAAAGATTAATACAATTTGTACAAAAACATACTAATGATAAATTTTATCTTGAAGGTTCACACAGTATTAGTATTAGAGATAAAATAGCACGTGAATTATGTTGTAACCTATTAATACATCGAGAATTTTCAAGTGGAGCAACATCAAGAATTATAATAACAAAAGAAAAAATATATACTGAAAATCCTACTATACCAAAGCAAACAGGGTTCTTAACAATTAAAAATTGTATACCATATTCTAAAAATCCTAAAATAGCAAAAATTTTTAGGGAAATAGGATTAGCAGATGAATTAGGAAGTGGAGTTAGGAATATAACTCAAGCTTCAGAAATTTATTCAGGGCAAGTTCCAATTTTTGAAGAAGGAAGTATATTTAAAGCAACAGTACCACTTGTAAAAGTACTAGAAGAATTGACAGTAAAACAAGTTAATCAAATGACAGTAAAAGAATTTAATGAAGCACTATTATGTAATAATAAGGCACAAGATAAGGCACAAGGTAAGGCACAAGATAAGGCACAAGGTAAGGCACAAGATAAGGCACAAGATAAAATAAATGCTCAAATATTACAATATTGCAATGAAGCAAGAAATATATTTGAAATTATGGAACATATAGGTTATAAGAATAGAACAAGATTTAGAAGAGATTATATAAAGCCATTAATAGATATAGGAATTTTAAAAATGACAATACCAGAGAAACCAACAAGCAAAAATCAAAAATATATTATAAACAAAGAAAACTAAAATAACAGGATATTCTAGGAATCAAGTTTTTTCATTTGATAAATATGTTGATTTATTTAAATAAAAATTTATAGGTCAAAAAAATTAAAAAAATCGACCTAAGAAAAATTATAGGTCAAAAAAATTAAAAAAATTGACCTAAGAAAAATTATAGGTCAAAAAAATTAGAGAAATTTGACCTAAGAAAAATTTATAAAATGAAAATAAAATGGAGAAGATATTTTTATTGATTATAGAGAAACTTTAAAAAAATATGGTCGAAAATATGGAAATCAGCAATTGCAAAGAAAGAACTTTTTCAAAAATGCATTTTCGCCAGTATTTATAAAGTGGGCAAATTCAGAAGAAAATGAAAAAAGAAAATTCAAAGAAAAAAGAAGATACCAAAGAGCAAGATATGTGCTTATAGAAAGGAAGAAGAAAATTGGATAAATTAGTATTAGTTGACGGAAACAGTATAATGAACAGAGCATTTTACGGAATAATGGGAAGTAAAATGTTAACAACAAAGGATGGCAAATATACAAATGCTGTATATGGATTTTTAGCAATATTATTCAAATTATTAGAAGACATAAACCCACAATATTTAGTAGTAGCATTTGATTTAAAAGCACCAACAGCAAGGCATAAGTTATATGAAGGCTACAAAGCTAACAGAAAAGGAATGCCAGAAGAATTAGCAGAGCAAATGCCAATGATAAAAGAAATATTAAGAGCAATGAATATAGATATAGTAGAAATGGAAGGTTACGAAGCAGATGATGTACTTCGGAACTTTATCTTGCTATGGAGAAAAACAAGGATTAGAAGTAACAATATTGTCTGGAGACAGAGACACATTTCAACTTGCAACAGACAAAGTAACAATAAGAATACCACATACAAAAGCAGGAAAAACAGAAACAGATGAATATAACAGAGAAAGAATAATAGAAAAATATGGGGTAGAGCCAAAACAATTAATAGATGTAAAAGGCTTGCAAGGGGACTCATCAGACAACATCCCAGGAGTACCAGGAGTTGGAGAAAAAACAGCATTAAGTTTAATACAAAGATATGGTTCAATAGAAAAACTATATGAAGCAGTAGAAAGTGGAACAGACGATATAAAAGGAAAACAAAGAGAAAAAATTGTAGAAAATAAAGAATTAGCAGAAATGTCAAAATTCCTAGGAACAATCAACTTAGAAGTACCAATAGAAGATACATTAGAAAATTTCAAAGTAGAAGAATGGGACAAACCAAAAGTATTAGAACTATTCAAAGAGCTAAACTTCAATAGATATATCGACCGTTTCTCACTAAGGGGAGAAGAAGCAGGCGCGCTAAATGCCGAAACAAAAAAAGAAACTTACAAGAGAGTTGATAAATCGGCAGGAGAAATAATAGAATTAATAAAAAAACAAAAAGAAATGATATTTTATTTAGCAACAGAGCAAGATGCAGACGAAAATAAGATAATAAAAGAAAAAATAACAGGGATAAGTATCTGTAACAATGAAAACAATGAAGTTTACTATATAGATGTATCCCCAAATGGACAAAATGTCCAAAAGGAAACGTTCCCAAATGTCCTTTTCGAAAATGCAGAAATCAAGAAGATAGGAATTGACTTAAGCAGAGCTTACATTTTGTTAAAGCAAGAAGGAATTACATTAAAAGGGATTAACTATGATATAGGAATTTCAACATATATATTAAACCCAACAAATAATAAATTGAAGATTGATAATTTAATTGAACAATATTTAGAAATGAATGTTGAAGAAGTAATTGGGGTTATCGAGCCTGCAAAAGCCAACAAGCAAATAAACTTATTTGATGCTATATCAGGAAGTGAAGAGCAAGATGAAGAAGCAAAAAAACAAAAAGAATTAGAAAAAGAAAAATATTGTTTATATGCTTATTCAATTGCAAAAATAAAAGAAATCACACTAAAAGAAATGGAAGAGATAAATTGTTTAGATTTATTCTATAACATAGATATGCCAACAGTTGAAGTGTTATCAGATATGCAATGGAATGGTATGTATGTTGATAAAGAAGAGTTAGAACAGTTTGGAGAAGAATTAAGAGCAAGATTAGAAACAATAACAAAAGCAATATACGAAATGGCAGGAGAAGAGTTTAACATAAACTCAACAAAACAATTAGGAGAAGTTCTGTTTGAAAAGATGAAACTGCCAGTAATAAAGAAAACAAAAAGTGGCTATTCAACAGACGTAGATGTGTTAGAAAAGTTGAAAAAAGAAGACCCAATAATTGAGCAAATACTAGATTATAGACAATTAATGAAACTAAATTCAACATATGTAGAAGGATTAAAGCCATATATCAATCCAAAAACAAAAAGAATACACTCATTTTTCCACCAAACAATAACAGCAACAGGAAGAATAAGCTCAACAGAACCAAACCTTCAAAACATACCAACAAGATTTGAGCTAGGGAAAAGAGTAAGAAAAGTATTCAAACCACAAGAAGGAAAAATCTACTTAGATGCAGACTATTCACAAATAGAACTAAGAGTATTAGCTTCAATTTCAGAAGATAAGCATATGATAGAAGCATTTAACGAAGGGGAAGACATACACAAACAAGCGGCATCAAAAGTATTTAAAACACCAATAGACGAAGTAACAAAGGAACAAAGAAGTAATGCAAAAGCAGTAAACTTCGGAATAGTATATGGAATAAGCGATTTCGGACTAGGAGAACAACTAGGGATAGGAAGAAAAAAAGCAAAACAATATATAGACGAATACCTAGAACAATATTCAGGAATAAAACAATTTATGGAAAACATAACAGAAGAAGCAAAAGAAAAAGGCTATGTGGAAACACTATTCCATAGAAGAAGATATATACCAGAACTAAAATCAAGCAACTATATGGTAAGACAATTTGGTTCAAGAGCAGCAATGAATACACCAATACAAGGAACAGCAGCAGACATAATGAAAATAGCAATGATAAAAGTATATAATGAAATACAAAAAAGAAAATTAAAATCAAAAATAGTATTACAAGTACATGACGAAATGATGATAGAAGCACCACTAGAAGAAAAAGAAGAAATGCAAGAAATAATGAAACAATGTATGGAAACAGCAATAGAGCTAAAAGTACCACTAATTGCAGAAATATCAACAGCAAGCAACTGGCACGAATGCAAATAATTTGTACCCTGCCATTGGGGACGGACCTTTTTGGCAGAAATCTGCCAACGGGGACGGTCCTTTCTGGCAGGAATCTGCCAAGAAGGTCCGTCCCCAATGGCAGGGGCAATAAAAAGGAGAGAATATATTAATGAACAAAAGATTTTTAACAATTTTTTTTCTTATTTTAATAGCGATAATTATTTTCATAGGAGCATTTAAAAATGAAATTTTAAAAGTTTTCTATCCATTAAAATATGTTGAAAATGTGGAGAATTATGCAAAAAGTTATAATGTTGAGGAAAGCCTGATTTTTGCGTTAATTAAGGCAGAGAGTAATTTTAATGAAAAGGCAATTTCGCATAAAGATGCAATAGGTCTTATGCAAATTATGGAAGAGACTGCGATTGATGTTGCAAAAAAATACGATATAAATATTGATGAAAACAATGCAAAAGAAGATATTTTGAATATTGATAACAATATCAATATTGGTACAAAATATCTAGCAGTATTGTTAGAAAAGTACAAAAATCTTGAAGTTGCTGTCGCGGCATATAATGCAGGTATTGGGACTGTTGATAAGTGGATAGAACAAGGCATTATTAAAGCTGATGGAACAGATATTGAGAATATACCATATAAAGAGACTAATAATTACGTTAGGAAGATTTTAGTAAATTATAAAATGTATAAAGAATTATATTATTAAATATCGTACAGCAAAAAACTAAGCAAATTGTACAGCCAAAACTAGACAAACGAGAAAAAATGAAATAAAATATATAAAAATGAAAATAAAAACAGAAATAGGGGTAAACAAAATGGTTATAGAACAATTAATATTCACATTCATTTCATTTGCGATATTTGTATATATGTT
Organism: uncultured Clostridium sp.; assembly: GCA_947367845.1. Lineage (GTDB taxonomy): Bacteria > Bacillota > Clostridia > TANB77 > CAG-508 > CAG-269. The sequence continues at coordinate 23,056 of CANBES010000009.1, forward strand.
TTTTAGAATGATAAAAAACAATGATACAGCATATGTGATAATACTAATACTAGAAGCGATAGGAATAACATTGAACTTTGCAGAAGTACTATTTAGAGTCAAACTAAATATGTTATTTGTAATAATAAAATACATATTGGCTTGCTTATTGCCAATAGGAATAGTTATTTTAGAAAAAAGAGTTATGCCACTATATGAAATGATAAACTTAAATAAAGCAAAAGTTTATATGGCATTTGGAAATACTAAAAAAGCAAAACAAGCATTATTATATATATTAAATAGAAATCAAGAAAACTACCAAGCACACAAAAAATTAGCAGAAGTATATGAAGTTGAAGGTGGAATGAGAAGAGCAATAGACGAATATGTACAAGCAATTGATTTAAATAAAAAGGATTACAATTCTTACTATAAGGTGGCAGAATTATTAAATGATTTGGATAAAGGGCAAGAAGCTTCGCAAATGTTATTTAGTTTACTAGAAAAACAGCCACAGATGTATGAAGCAAGCATACTTTTAGGGGAAATTTTAATAAATAATGAATCATATAAAGAAGCTGCAAAAGTATATCAAGACGCATTAAGATACAACCCATTAAGTTATGACTTAAACTATAATTTGGGAATTGCGTACACGATGTTAAATGACTTTCAAAATGCCAAGATATGTTATGAAAAAGCAGCTGAAATAAACAGTTTAGCATATAATTCAAAATATTCATTAGCAGAAATTGCGCTAATATACAAAGATTTGGAAGAAGCAAAGCAAAAATTCTTAGAAGCAATTGAAGAAGAAGAATTATCAGCAGATGGATATTATGAACTTGCAAAAATTAGCTTACTACAAGGAGACAAAGACACAGCTATAAAATATGTAAATATAGCAATAGATATAAATAGCAAAAAAATAGTAGCAAAAGTAAAAAAAGACCCAATATTTATACCAATAATTGCAAAAATACCAATGCCATTTAACTTAGAAAACACTTTAGAAGAAAAGGAAGGTAAACTAGAAGAAAAAGAACTGAAAGCAAAGGCACACTTGGAACAAATGGCAGATATAACAAGAAGTTTAAGTTATGCTGATATACAATTATTAAATAAAAGAGAAGAAAAACATGGCAAATCAACTCAAAAAATTCAAGAATATGAACAAGAAAAAGAAAGAGATGAAATGCAATAAAAATGTAATAAAAACAGAAGTAAATAAATAAAAATTAATAATAGAAAATAACGAAAGAAGGAAAACAAAATGATATTAGAAATAATAAAATCTGTTATATTTGGAATTGTAGAAGGAATAACAGAATGGCTACCAATAAGTAGTACAGGACACTTGATATTATTAGAACAATTCCTAAAATTTAAAGAAGTATCACCAGAGTTTTGGGATATGTTCCAAGTAGTAATCCAACTAGGAGCAATACTAGCAGTAGTTCTTCTATACTTTAAGCAAATTTGGCCATTTACAAAAAACAAAGAAAAAGCAATAAAAAAAGAAGGCATATTATCAATATTAGATAAAGACATAATGATACTATGGGGAAAAATCCTAGTAGCATGTGTACCAGCAGCCATAATAGGAATATTATTTGATGATGTATTTGAAGCATTATTTTATAACCCATTTTGCATAGCAATAGCATTAATAGTATTCGGAATAGCATTCATCGTAATAGAAAATTGGAACAAGGGTAGAAAAGCTAAAAAAGAAACATCAGAACAAATTACATATAAAGATGCAATAATAATTGGATTATTTCAATTATTAGCAGCAATATTTCCAGGAACATCGCGTTCAGGGGCAACAATAATAGGAGCATTGTTGATAGGATTATCAAGACCAAACGCAGCAAACTTTACATTTTATTTAGCAATCCCAACAATGTTTGGAGCAAGTTTGTTAAAATTAGTTAAATTTGGTTTTGCATTTACAAGTGTAGAAATTGCAGTTTTACTAGTTGGAATGGTTGTATCATTCTTGGTTTCAGTAGTTGTTATTAAATTGCTACTAAACTACATTAGAAAACATGATTTTAAAGTATTTGGATATTATAGAATTGCACTAGGGATTTTAGTACTTGCGTACTTTTTCTTAAGTCATACATAAAGTTTATAAGAGAGTATAGAAAATAGAACAATTTAAAGTTTATTTTTTGAACTCTCTTTTATATTTTAGCTTAAACAGTAAGGGAGTTTAATATAAGTAGAATAATTTTTGAGTTCAACTATATAGAAAATATTGCAAAAAAAACAAAGTTATGATATAAAAGAAATGGAAAGAAAAAGAGGTGAACATATGATTAAAGCTTATGCAAAATCAGACATAGGAAAAGTAAGAGAAATAAACCAAGATTCTTTTTACATATCAGACTCCCTATCAGAAGTGCAACTATATATGCTAGCAGACGGAATGGGAGGTTATAATGGCGGAGAAGTAGCAAGTAGATTAGCAATACAAACAGCCAAAAACTATATAGAAAACAACTTCAAAGAAATAGAAAAAGACAGAGACAGCATAATTCAACTAATAGGAAGTAGTATAGAATATGCAAACATGGTAGTATATGAAAAGTCAAAAGAAAACAAAGAATTAGAAGGAATGGGTACTACATTAGAAATCTGTTTAATATATAATAATAAAGTATTTATAGGGCACGTAGGAGACAGCAGAATATACAGAATAAGAAAAGAGTTTATGAGAAAGTTAACACAAGACCATAGCTATGTACAAAAATTAGTAAAAGATGGAACAATAACACAAGAAGAGGCACAGCACCATCCACAAAAAAATATGTTAATGAAAGCATTACGGTTGTAATGCATTTGTAGAACCAGATGTTATGGTAAAAGGATTCTTGAAAGACGACATATTAATAATGAATTCAGACGGATTGACAAATTTGGTATCAGTAGAAGAAATTTTTAACGAAGCTAAAAAAGATATAGAACAAGCTCCAAAAGAGTTAGTTAAAAAAGCAAATGACAATGGCGGTTATGACAATATAACAGTTATAATCATAAAAAACATATAAACCGTTAAGGAAGGAATGAAATAGATATGAATTTAGAAGGAAAACTACTAGGTAGTCGATATGAGATAATCGAAAAAGTAGGGAATGGTGGAATGGCCACTGTATATAAAGCGATAGACAAAGTCCTAAAAAGAAACGTTGCAGTAAAAATCTTAAGAGACGAATTTACAACAGATGAAGAATTTATAAGAAGATTTGAAGCAGAAGCACAATCAGCAGCAAGATTAACACATGCAAATATAGTATCAATATATGATGTAGGTGTTGATGGAAACTTATATTACATAGTAATGGAATTAATACAAGGAAAAACACTAAAGGAAATTATCATAAAAGAAAGAGGACCATTACCTTGGAAATGGTCAATAAATATGGCAATACAAATAGCATCAGCACTAGAAATGGCACACAGAAACAATATTGTACATAGAGACATAAAGCCACATAACATAATAGTAACAGAAGACGGAGTGGCAAAAGTAACAGATTTTGGAATAGCAAAGGCTGTATCAAACTCAACAATAACAGCATTTGGAACAACAATAGGATCAGTACACTACTTTTCACCAGAACACGCAAGGGGAGGATTTACAGATGCAAAATCTGATTTATACTCTTTAGGAGTAGTAATGTATGAAATGGTAACAGGAAGAGTTCCTTTTGATGCAGATACACCAGTATCAGTAGCTCTAAAACATATGCAAGAAGAGCCAGAAGAGCCAATAGAAATAAATCCAAATGTGCCAGTAGCGGTAAATAAAATAATAATGAGAGCACTACAAAAAGACACAACACTAAGATATCAAACAGCATCAGAAATGTTAGTAGACTTAAAAAAAGCACTAAAAGATCCAGACGGCGAATTTATAGAAGATGTAGATTATGATCCAACAGCAAGAACACAAGTAATAAACAGAAATGAATATAGAAATGCAAAAAATAATAAAGGTAAAAAAGATAATAAATTTATAGCTTTTATAAAAAAACATAAGAAATTAAGTGTATTTATAGGATTAATATTGTTATTTGCATTAAGCTTAGGCGGAACAATGTTAGCACTGAACTTAACAAACCCAGCAGAAGTAAAAGTTCCTGATATAATAGGAATATCACAAGAAGAAGCAAAACAAAAAATAGAAGAAGCTAAACTGAAATATGAAGTAGAAAAAGAAGAGTATAACAAAGATGTGCCAGAAGGACATATCATATCTTTAAAAACAGAAATAGGAAATCACGTAAAAGATGTAACAAACCTACCAGCTGTAAAAGAAGGAAGCACAATAAGCGTAATAGTAAGTAAAGGGCAAGAAAAAACAACAGTGCCAAAGGTTGTGGGATTAGAAAGAGAAGAAGCAGAACAAGCCTTGAAAGATGCTAAGCTAGAAGTAGAAATAATTGAAGAAACAAGCAAAAAGGTAGAAGAAGGCTATGTAATCAGCCAAGAAACAGACCCAGATACAGAAGCTTTTGCAGGAGATACAGTAAAAATTCACGTAAGCACAGGAACAGGAATAAAACAAGTAAATGTTATAAGTGTAGTAGGAAAGACAGAAGCAGATGCTAAAGCATCATTAGAAGCTTTAGGGTTAAAAGTAAATATTGCTTATGACGAAGACTCTTCGAAAGACAATGGAACAGTTTTAAAACAAAGTGTTGAAACTGGCAAGACTGTTGATGAAGGTACAACTGTAACTATTACAGTAAATAAATTTGAAACGTCAAAAACTATAAGTGTTAATATTGATGTAAAGGCAATTACTGGGGGATATAAAGAGTCTGATGCTGAAGAAGAAACAAGTAATATAATTAAGACTGTGAGCATAGAAATTAGAAATGGAAGTAATGTGCTTTGGTCAAGTTCAGGAATTGATAAAAATGTAGAGAATCAACATGCGCAAATATCAGGAAAAGGTGTTCAAGACCTAACGGTAAGTATTAAAGATTCGAAAGGTGGCAATTGGACTAGACCGTTAAATATAAATTTTAATACAGAAACATCAAAAACAGTTAAATAGTAAAATAAATGAGAGCGAAATAATCGCTCTCTAATATTTTGACAAAATAGGATGGTAGTGTTAAAATATGTAAGATGGACACAACGTACGCAAGGAGGAATTAATGCAAGGAATTATAATAGAAAGTATATCTAACCTATATAAAATAGCAGTAGAAGAGCCAAAAAAGCAAATCTATGAAGCAACAGCAAGAGGAAAATTCAAAAAAGAAGAAATTAGCCCTGTTGTTGGAGATGTGGTAGAAATAGAAATAATAGAAGAAGAAAAGAAAACGGCAGTAATTAATAAAATAGAAGAAAGAAAAGTATATGTAAAAAGACCAAAACTTGCAAATATCACACAAATTGTTTTTGTAGTATCAAGTAAAGACCCAAAACCAGATTTACTTATGCTTGACAAGCAACTTGCATTTGCAGAATTTCTAGGAATAAAGGCAATAATAGTTTTAAACAAAACAGACTTGGACAAAGACAAGCAATTTATGCACATAAAAGATATTTATGAAAAAGTAGGTTATACAGTTATAGAAACAGAAGCTAAAAGTCAAAAAGGAGTAGAAGACTTAAAGCAAGCATTAAAAGGTAACATTAATGCATTTTCGGGAAATTCAGGAGTGGGAAAATCTACATTAATAAATGCAATTTTTAACACAGATGTAACCCAAGAAGGAGAAATCAGCAAAAAAAATAAACGTGGAAAAAATACTACAACAGCAATAAAATTATACGAAATTGATAATAATACTTATATTGCAGATACACCTGGGTTTTCAACTTTCGATATTTCGGAAATAGAAAGTAAAAATTTAGACCAATATTTCAAAGAATTTGAAGAAAATATAGAAAATTGCGAATTTGTAGGATGCACACATATAAAAGAAGAAAACTGTGGAATTAAAGAAGCAATTAACAATGGAACTATAACAGAAGAACGATATAAGAGATTTTGCAAAATATATGAAGAACTAAAAGAAAAGGAGAATAGAAAGAAATGGTAAATAATTTTGAAGTATCAACATCAATACTTTCGCTAAAAAAAGGAGAAGAGAATAGTGCTTTTTTAGAGTTGGAAGCGGCAAAAACAGATTACTTTCACATTGATGTTATGGACGGAAAATTTGTAGAAAAAGACACATATCAAAAAATGCTAGAATACGCATCATATATAAGAAGAATATCAAACTCGCCATTAGATGTTCATTTAATGGTAGAAGACGTAAAATCAGCAATTGATGACTTTTTGGCAGTAGAGCCAAACATTATAACATTCCATTTAGAAGCTTGCAAAAACAAAGAAGAAGTATATGAAATGATAAAATATATAAAAGAAAACAATTGCAAAGTTGGCATTTCTGTAAAGCCAAATACAAAAATAGAAGAAGTATACGAATTTTTGCCACTTATTCATATGTGTTTAGTTATGACAGTTGAGCCGGGAAAAGGCGGTCAAACATTACTAACAGATATGGTGGAGAAAATATCAACATTAAGAAAATATGTAGATAGAAACGACATAGAGATTGATATAGAAGCAGATGGAGGAATTAACTTAAATACAGTAGATAAAGTAAAAGAAGCTGGTGCAAATATTTTGGTTGCAGGAACAGCAATTTTAATGGCAAAAGATTATAGCGTAATCATAAAAGAACTAAAAAAAAGGTGTTTTTAAGGTCTGTCCCCAAAACACCTTTTTTTTTAATTTGCTACAATTTCAGTTTTATCAGCTTTTGATTTTAAAGGAAGGATGTTATAAACAACAATTCCTAAACCAATAATGCCAGCAACTAAACTAAATATAGACCCAACAACTGGAATTAAAGCAATTAGCCAATAAGCAACAGCACATACAATTAACATACCAAAGCTTTGAGTTGTTTTTTCTATTTTTAATTTAGAGCAAACTAAACCATTTGCAGTAATTACAAAACTACTTGCACTAATAGCAATCAATGCAACAAGTAGCATTAGAGCTATTAATGAAACTCCAGCTGTAATACCTAATACAAGTAGCATAACAAAAGCAAATATTAAAACGATTGGTGTTAAAATTCCATATCCAATTGCAGGTAAAACTTTTTTAGATAAGATGTTGTAAGGATTTTTAACAAATTTTGGTGTTAGCCATAATGCTAATAGCCAAATAGCAATAACTGTACATACAAAAGTTCCTAAATCTAAGATATAATCGTTAATTGATTTACTGTTGTTATAAGGTGTAGATTTATTAAATTCTACTTCACCATTAACTATGCCTTCAGGAATTGTTATTTCTTCATCAGAAGTGTAAGTGAAATTATTACCTATCATAGCATTTGAAGTGACATTTTCATCTTCAGAACTTACAAAACTGATTTTGTCAGCATCAACAAAAACGTCTCTTCCAACAATTCCAGTTAAGTTTAATGTTTCAGCTCCAACTCTCATATCTCTATAAATATAACCAGATAAATTAACTTCTTTAGCAGCAGCATATAAATCGCAAACTACACCAGATATATTAATTTTTTCTGCAAAACCGAATAAACTATTAACTATAAAACCATTTTCCTTAATAGTAACTTCTTTTGCACAAACAAAAACATTTCCGCCAATTTGAGAATCAATTACTACTGTGTTTGCAAAAATGAAAGCGTTTCCATCAACTATATAATCTAAAGTAACTGTGTCTCCAAATAAATAAGCATCTGAGTTTTTCATATTATTTTCTGCGGATGTTGCTTCAGCATTTTCTTCTCCTTCAGAAATTGGTTCAGTAGCAATTGGCTCTACAGCTTGATTTGCGTCAGGAGTTTCGATAGATGTTGGCGTTTCAGAAGAAACTGCTACTGGCTCTTCGTTATCAGCTTTTACAATAGGAATAGTAAGGGCTAAAACGATTAATGTTAATAAAGCAATTATTTTTGATTTGTTTTTTAACATAAAAAATACCTCCTAAAATTTTTATTTTAATAAAATGAATATATCGCTTTATTGAAAAAAAGTCAATAAAATAATTAATTTATTTTTTATAATAGTTGCACAAATGATTAATTGTACAAGTAGCACATTTGGGTTTCCTTGCAACACAAGTATTTCTACCATGCCATACAAATAAATGATTAATATCTTTTAAGCAATCTTTAGGAAAAATCTTAAGTAAATCTTGTTCAATTTTTTCAGGCTCTTTCTTATTAGATAAACCAACTAAATTAGAAATTCTCTTAGCATGAGTATCGACAGCAATCCCTTGAGCTATACCAAAAACTTCTAACATAATAACATTAGCACTTTTTCTACCAACTCCAGCAAGACTAGTCAACTCTTCAATAGTATGTGGCACAATCCCACCAAAATTCTCTAAGACTTGTTTAGCACATAATTTTATATTTTTAGCTTTATTTTTATAAAATCCACAAGGATGAATGATATCTTCTAATTCTTTAATATCAATATCTGCAAAATCCTGAATAGTCTTACATCTAGTAAATAGTTCAGGAGTAGTTTTATTAACTCTTTCGTCAGTACATTGAGCAGAAAGCATAACAGCAATTACCAATTCAAATGGAGTATTAAAGTCTAAACTGCAAGTTGCATCAGGATAAGTTTTTTTCAATATTTCTACAAGTTCTTTTGCTTCATCTTTTTTCATTTATCTCACCTCAATAATATTTTACAGAATAAAAGATAATTAGTCAATATTTTGATGTTTTTGCTCTGTCCCCAAAAACATCCCCAAAAACATCGACATAAAAAGGAACAAATAAGAAAAAAACATAATATAATATACAAAGATAGGAGGTAATAAAAATATGAAATGTCTATTGAAAAAGACACTTGCAGTATGCTTAATAGGTTTAGGTTTAGGAATATTATTAGTTTTATTACTTCCAGTAACAGGCTGGTTATTTATAATAGGAGTTACAGTTGTTTGCGTTGGATTTATGTGGCTTGCATGTTAAAGAAAGGGAGGGATTTATATGACAATAGTAGTAAAGAAAGTACCTAAATTTTTAAGGGGATTTGTAAAATTAATTTTCGGAATAAAAAACTAAAAAAGTTTTACATAATTTGCAAAAATTGAAAAAGTGTGCTATAATATATCATAGTTAACAAATAGTTAACTTAGAAGGAGGCACATAAATATGTGTGTTAATAACAACAAAATAGCAAAATTTTTGATGAGAGAGGAACTTTATATTGATGCACCAATCATGGAAGACATGACTATTTTGCGGGTGATACTGAAAGAAGCAGGGTTTAGAGAAGGCATGGATATGCTTGTTGTGCAAACTCGTTATAATGACCAATATACAGTGGTTAAAATCATAAAAACAGTACCATATCGAAAAGAAAATGGCGAACAAACTGGTGAGGAAATGAGATATTTTCATATCCAAATTCCAGATAGATATGTTCCAGCAACTCATCATTCTGACTTCGAAAATAATGTGAAGATTGTAAAGTCTTGCAAAGATGTCAGAAAATTAGTTGAAGAGATAAACAGCTAAACACATATTTTGCCAACAAAAAAGAGCTTTTTAATTAAGCTCTTTTTACTTTTCCATCTCTTAGACATTTAGCACATACACTAATTCTTTTAACTTCACCATCTATTTCAGCTTTAACACTTCTTAAGTTTGGCTTCCAAGTACGTGGTGATCTTTTACTTATATGAGAACGAGTAATGCTAAGTTTATTTCCATGACTAGCTGTTTTTTCACAGATTTCGCATTTTGCCATATCTAAATTGCACCTCCTAATAATCTAAATAAATTGACTGTTATTAAGTTTAACACAAAAAATAAAAAAAAACAAGTATTTTTTCAAAAATATGAAAAATTCCTTGCAAAATAGGAAAAATGTGGTATAATAAGTAAGCTATATGAATAAAAAGAAAGGATTGAAAACAATGAATAGTAAATTAGAAAACACAAAAAACGCAAATGAAGTAAAATTAGAAATAACAGTAGAGGCTGAAAAATTTGATGCAGCAATAAAGAAAGTATATTTTAAAAGTGCAAAATACTTTAATATCCCAGGATTTAGAAAAGGAAAAGCACCAATGCAAATAGTAGAAAAATATTATGGAAAAGAAATTTTCTATGAAGATGCATTCAACGAAGTAGCAGAAGAAGCACTAGAAGAAGCAGTAAAAGAAAACAACATAGAGGTAGTATCTAGACCAGATATCGACGTAAAACAAATAGAAAAAGGAAAAGACCTAATCTTTGTAGCAACAATGCAAACAAAGCCAGAAGCTGAACTTGGAAAATATAAAGGTATAGAAATTAAAAAAATAGAGTATAATGTAACAGACGAAGACATCGAACACGAATTAGGACATATGCAAGAACACAACTCAAGATTAGTATCAATAGATGATAGAGCAGTAGAAAGTGGAGATATCGCAACAATAGACTTTGAAGGATTTGTTGATGGAGTTGCATTTGAAGGTGGAAAAGCAGAAGGTCATGACTTAGAAATAGGAAGCAACACATTCATACCTGGATTTGAAGACCAAGTAATCGGAATGAAAATAGATGAAGAAAAAGACATAGTTGTAACATTCCCAGAAGAATACTTCTCAAAAGAATTAGCTGGAAAAGAAGCAACATTTAAAGTAAAAGTACATGAAATAAAGAAAAAAGAATTACCAAAATTAGATGACGAATTTGCAAAAGACGTAAGTGAATTTGATACATTAAAAGAATTAAAAGCAGATATCAAAGCTAAAAAAGAAAAACAAAATGAAGAAAGAGCAAAATATGAAACACAAGAAGCAGTAGTAAAAGCTCTATGTGAAGACCTAAAAGTAGAAATACCAACAGGAATGATAGAATTAGAAGTTGAAAATATGTTAAAAGACATCGAACAACGTCTATCATACCAAGGTCTAAAATTAGAACAATATCTTCAAATGATGGGTAAAACAGAAGCAGATATCAAAAAAGAATATGAACCACAAGCAATTGAAGGAATAAAATCAAGACTAGCATTAGAAGCAGTAATTAAAGCAGAAAAAATTGAAGCAACAGATAGCGAAGTAGAAGAAAAAATGAAGGAAATGGCAAAAAATTACGGAAAAGAAAATGACGAAGAATTCCTAAAAAATGAAAATGTTAAAAATTACATAAAACAAGGAATAGCTTCAGAAAAAGCAATTGACTTCTTAGTTAAAAACGCAAAAATAAAATAAATTGAAAACGAAAACCAAGGAGGAAAACAATGTTAGAAAAAAACAGTTTAGTACCATACGTAGTTGAACAAACGAGTAAAGGAGAAAGATCATATGATATATTCTCTAGATTACTAAAAGATAGAATAATCTTTTTAGGAGAAGATGTAAATCCAACAACATCAAGTCTAATAATAGCACAATTACTATTTTTAGAATCAGAAGACCCAGATAAAGAAATAAGTTTATATATCAACTCTCCAGGTGGTTCAATAACAGACGGAATGGGAATAATAGACACGATGAACTATATAACATGTCCAGTATCAACAATATGTATAGGAATGGCAGCAAGTATGGGAGCAGCTTTACTTGCAGCAGGAGAAAAAGGTAAAAGATTTGCAACACCAAATGCAGAAATACTAATACACCAACCATTAATCGGTGGTGGCGGATTATCAGGTCAAACAACTGAAATAAAAATACACGCAGACCATCTTGTAAAAACAAGAGAAAAATTAAACAAATTTTTAAGTGATAGAACAGGTCAAACAGTTGAGACAATTCAAAAAGATACTGAAAGAGACAACTATATGACAGCTGAAGAAGCACTAAAATATGGTTTAATTGATGGTATTATGGACAAAAGAAAATAAGAAAGGAATAAAATGAAATGGCAAAAAATGATATTCCAAAAAGTATAAGATGTTCATTTTGTGGAAAAGCACAAGAAAATGTAAGAAAAATAGTAGCGGGACCAGGCGTATATATATGTGACGAATGTGTAGACCTTTGTACAAGCATAATTGAACAAGAAATGTATGAAGATGAAAAAGCAGGATATACACTAAACGAACTAAATAACGTACCAAGTCCAAAAGAAATAAAACAAATATTAGACGAATATGTAATAGGCCAAGATGATGCTAAAAGAACACTATCAGTAGCTGTTTACAATCATTATAAAAGAATAGCACACGAAGAAAATGCTAGCAAAGATGATATAGAGATACAAAAAAGCAATATCTTGCTATTAGGACCAACAGGTTGTGGAAAAACGCTACTTGCAAGAACTTTAGCAAAAATATTAAATGTACCATTTGCAATAGCAGATGCTACAACACTAACTGAAGCAGGATATGTTGGAGAAGATGTGGAAAATATCTTACTAAAACTAATCCAAGCAGCAGACGGCGATATCCAAAAAGCTGAAAAAGGAATTATATATATTGATGAAATAGATAAAATAACAAGGAAATCTGAAAATCCATCAATAACAAGAGATGTTAGTGGAGAAGGGGTGCAACAAGCCTTATTAAAGATTATAGAAGGAACAATTGCATCAGTACCACCGCAAGGTGGAAGGAAACATCCAAATCAAGAGTTAATACAAATAAATACTGAAAATATCTTAATAATATGTGGCGGAGCATTTGAAGGCTTAGAAAACATAATAAAAGATAGAACAGGTGAAAAAACAATAGGATTTGGAAAACAAGTAAAAACTAAAAAAGACTTAGAAAAATTTGAAATATTTAAAGAATTGCTACCACAAGACTTGCTAAAATTTGGATTGATACCAGAGTTTATAGGAAGGTTGCCAATAATAGCAACATTAAAAGAACTTGATAAACAAGCATTAATCAAAATTTTAGTAGAACCAAAGAATTCTTTAGTAAAACAATATCAAAAACTATTTGAAATAGATGATGTAGAACTAGTATTTGAGCCAGAAGCACTAGAAACAATTGTGGATAAAGCGATTGAAAGAAAGACTGGTGCAAGGGGACTTCGCTCAATTATTGAAGAAATAATGAGAGATATAATGTTTGAAATACCATCTAACCCAAATATAGAAAAATGTATTATTACAAAAGAGACAGTGGTAGAAAACAAAGAACCAGAAATTGTTATAAATGAAAATAAACAACCTAAAGTTGTTAATACTAAGAAAAAAAGACAAACTCCAAAAGGACAAGAAAAAGAAACAGCATAATATAAATAAAAAATCCAGCAGTTAAGCTGGATTTTTTTGTTAGATTGAAAAGAATTAGTTAAATCTCTTCAACAATGAAAAACAATCAAAAAGAATTTTTTGACAAAGCATTCCACTTTCTTCGCAGATCAGGATCTACAATCTCTTCTCCAAAAGACAGAGGTACAGGGAAAGTTCCACGTTTGTAACCAGCCTGACCTAAAGCACGAAGAACACGCCAATCTTTTGTGATATAGGTATTGCTATCTATGTAAACAAAAACGATGATATTATTATTAGTATCATAATGACCAAGTTTTTGTTCAACATTAGAATTAAAAAAATCGCCTGCAATAATAGGATAAAATGTATTCGTCAAATTGACAAGCTTATTAGTAGCAGTTATTCCATCATCAGGAATTTTAAGACATCTATCTAAAACGCCTTTAGATAATGGATGAATACCATTAAGTTCACAAAAAGTTAAGCAATCACTTTGAAATCTCTCTTTCTGAATCCGTTGTTCAGTAGTGTTTTTCATAAAATATCCTCCAATCATAAATAAAGTATAGCATATTTTACATAAAATGTCAACAATCAACCAATTTCTCATAGAAAAAGCTAAAGAAAACTTTTTTGGCCTGTCCCAAAAAATCTATTGAAACTAAAATACTATTATGATAGAATAAAAAACAGTCAAAAAGAAATGCTAAAATGGGAGGAAAACAATGAAAAAGATGTTTATAATAATAGCAATTTTAGCAACAATATTTATAGGAATGATTATATATAAAAAAACAGCAGTAGGAACAAAAGATAATATAAACATACAAGAAATTGAAAAAATTGAAGAATATATATCAAAAATATACATGTGGAAAGAAGTAACAAATGAAGCATTGCCAACGTTTGAAGATATAAATCAAGCACCAGATATTTGGTTATGGGAAGTGGTTAATCAAAATTTGGAAAATTACGAAATAAAATATGAAGAAGTAGAACAAACAGCAAGGAAAATATTTGGACAAGAATTAACAAAAACATTTCCGAAAGAAGGAAGTGAGACAATAAGCTATAACGAAGAAACTCAAATGTATTATACAACAGGAATGGGACTAGATGAAGATGCAGATACATTTTTATTAAGTGATATAAAAAAGACGAAAGAAGGATATGAAGTAGAGATTGTAGAATATTTAGAAAATTATTCAGAAGAACAAAGCATAATAATAAAAAATCTTGACAATGAAGAAATAGGAAGAGTTGGAATAAACGATAGTGAAACTAAAATGCAAGAGATAGTAAAAAGTAATATAGATAGATTTAGCAAGAAGAAAATATATTTAAGCAACAAAGAAGAAACACTAGTAGTACAGAAAGTAGAAAAATAAGTGGGAAAGGCAAAGAAAATAAATGTTAGAAGAACTAGAAAAATGTACAATATGTCCACATAAATGTAAAATAAATAGAAATGAAAATCAAATAGGACGATGTAAAGCAAAAGATACGGTAAAAATAGCGTTATACTCAACACATGATTTTGAGGAACCATGTATTAGTGGAGAAAAAGGCTCAGGTACTGTGTTTTTTTCTAATTGCAATTTAAATTGCATATATTGCCAAAACTATGAAATTAGTCAATTAGGAAAGGGCAAAGAAATATCAATACAAGAATTAGCAAATATATTTTTAAAACAACAGGAAAAAGATGTGGAAAATATTAATTTAGTAACGCCAACAAGTTATGTGCCACAAATAATAGAAGCAATAAAAATAGCAAGAAGAAAAGGATTAAGACTTCCAATAGTCTATAATACCAATTCATATGAAAATATTGAGACTATAAAAATGCTGGAAGGATATGTGGATATTTACTTACCAGATTTAAAATATTCAAATAATGAAATTGCAAAAAAATACTCTAAAATAGAAGATTATTATGAAACAGCCACACAAGCAATAAAAGAAATGATAAGACAAGTTGGAGAAACAACATTAGACGAGCGTGGAATGATGAAAAGAGGTGTACTTATTAGACATTTGGTTTTGCCAAATAATGTGGAGAATAGTAAAAAAGTCCTAAAATGGATAGTAGATAATTTGCCTAGGAATACATATGTGAGTGTTATGGCACAATATTTCCCTACATACAAAGCTAAAGAAACGAACGATATAAACAGAAAGTTAACTAAAGGAGAATGGAGTGAAATAGAAGATTATATTGATGAGCTTGAGATAGAGAATGGTTATATTCAGGAATTGGGTGAGCATGAGGAGGAATATGTTCCACAGTGGGATTTGAGTGATTAAAATATGCAACTTGATTTTTAGCCAAGAATATAGTAGAATAAGGGAGACTAAAAAACATAAAGGAGAGAACCTTATGAACATAGAAAAAACAATAAAAGAAGCAGGCCTAAAAATAGCCGCAGAAAAAATTAAATACAACGAGGAAATGAAAAAATATACAACTTTCAAAATAGGTGGGCCAGCAGAATGTCTAATAAAAATAGACAACACAGAAGATTTAAGAGAAATACTAAACTTAGCACAAGAAAGACAAATACCACTAACAATACTAGGAAATGGAAGTAATGTATTAATAACAGACAAAGGAATAGAAGGAATAACACTAATAATAAAAATAGAAAAATTAGAAATAGAAGAAAACGGAGACAAAATAAAAGTAACAGTTGGAGCAGGAGAAAAAAATGCCAAAATTGCAAGAGAATTCTTAAAAAAAGAAATATCAGGATTTGAAGAAATATCAGGAATACCAGGAACAATAGGCGGAGCAATAAGAATGAACGCTGGAGCACATGGCAAAGAAATGAAAGACATCGTAAAAAAAGTAAAAGCAATATCGTATAATGGAGAGCAAAAAGAATTCACAAACGAAGAAATGAAATTTGAATACAGAAGAAGTATGCTAAAAGACGAAAAATACATAGTAACAGAAGTTGAATTAGAACTAACAAAAGGGAAAGAAGAAGAAATACAAGCAAAAATGGATGAATACAAGACATTCAGAAAAGAAAAACAGCCAATAGAATACCCAAGTGCAGGAAGTACATTTAAAAGAGGAACAGACTTCATAACAGCGAAACTAATAGACGAATCAGGGCTAAAGGGATATTCAGTTGGAGATGCAGAAGTATCAACAAAACACGCAGGATTCGTAATAAACAAAGGAAATGCAACATCAGAAGATGTAATAAAACTAGTAAAATACGTACAAGAAAAAGTCTATGAAAAATTCGGCAAAAAAATAGAATTAGAAGTAGAAATAATAGGAAAATAAAAATTATAGATGTGTCCCCAAATGGACAAAATGTCCCCAATGGGACATGGGAAGCAAAAAAGGAGTTAGGTAAAAATGAAAGGATTTATGCAATGGTTTAAGTCAAGTAGCAAAATGAAAAGATGGATTTTCCTTATTTTAGTAGGAATTCTACTTGCTTGTTATGGATTAGCAAAAATATTAGTTATGAAAGAAATTTCTTTTTTAGAAGTAGGAGAAGTAGTTGCAGTTTTTGTAGCTGGTTTTCTTGCAATTGTAATTGGACTAATCTACTTAAATAAAAGAACATTAGAAGTGTTGATCGAGTCAACAGATGAAAGAATGGAAAACAAGAAAAATGTAAATGTTAAATCTTTAATATTTAACAAAACAGTTTATGACAAAGGCCCAAATATTGTTGTAATAGGTGGGGGAACAGGTCTAAATACAGTTCTTTCAGGATTGAAGCAATATACTAACAATCTAACAGCGATAGTAACAGTTTCAGATTATGGAGAAGAAGTTTCAAATTCAAGAAGAGAACTACAAACAATGCCTTTAGGTGATATTAAAGACAGTGTTATTTCGTTAGCTAGTAAAGAAGAACAAGTTGATAAATTGTTTAATTACGAATTTAAGAATGGCAAATTAAAAGGACTTAATTTCTCAGATATTTATTTCTTGGCTATGAAAGGAATAAATGGAAATTTTGAAGATTCTATCATAAAAAGCAATGAAGTTATAAATATGATAGGAAAAGTTGTTCCTGTAACATTGGACGAAATGGGAATAGTTGCAGAACTTGAGAATGGATATATAGTAAAAGAAAAGTCTAGAATAGCAGATGTTGTTTCAGAGAAAATAACAAAGATAAATAGAATTTTATTAAACCCAACAAATTGTAGACCAGCACCAGGGGTAATAGAAACAATAAAAAATGCTGATTGTATCATAATAGGACCAGGAAGTTTATATACAAATGTAATACCAAACTTGTTAGTAAGTGGTGTTACAAAAGCAATTAAAGAAAGTACAGCAATAAAAGTATATATAAGCAATATTATGACAGAACCAGGTCAAACAGATAATTACAGTGTTGCAGACCATTTAAATGCAATAATTGACCATTGTGGGAATGGAGTTATTGATTACTGCATTTATGACACAGGAGAGATTATTCCAGAGTTTATAAAAAAATATAATATGCAAGGACAAGATATTGTTGAACAAGATGTGGATAAAGTAAAAGGAATTAGATTTTTACAAAGAAACTTATCAATGATAAAAGATGATATGATTAGACATGATCCAAGCTTAGTTGCATCTTCAATTATTGAATTGATTTGTGATGATTTAAAATATCAAGATAAACAAAATGACCCACAATATTTAATGCTAAACACAAAATTAAGAGAAGAAAAAAGAATAAATAAAATAAAGAAGGATATGGCAAAAAAAGCAAAAAAACACGGGGCAAAATCTAAACATGAAAAACAATGGAAAACTAAAAGTAAATTTAGTGATAAATATAGTGACAGAATAGCATCAATAAGAGAAGCTGATAAAAAAGCAAAAGCAAGAGCAGAAAGCAGAACAAAACCAAAAAACGGAAATAGAAAAACAAAAACTCAAAAAACTAAAAGTAACCAAGAATTAAGAACACAGATGTTAGAAAAATTAAAAAATAGCAATTTAAAATAAAAGGTTGGAAGAAATATGAAATTTACAAAAGAAACATTAGATTTAGAAAACGGACTAGACAAAGAATGGCTAATTACAAATGGAATAGGAGGATATAGTTCATCAACTATAATAGGAGCAAATGTTAGAAAATATAGTGGATTACTAGTTGCACCATTAACACCACCAGCAAGAAGATTTTTAATATTATCAAAAGTTGATGAAAGTATTGAAATTAGAGGCAAAAAATATGATTTGTATACTAATATAGGAAAAGAATACATATCAAAAGGATTTGAATATCAAGAAGAATTTGAAAAAGAAATTGTGCCAACATTTAAATATAAAATAGGAACAACACAGATAACAAAAACAATTTGTATGGAATATGGAAAAAACACAGTAGGAGTGCATTACAAGGTTAAAACAGGTGGAGCAAAAGCAAAATTAACTTTAGCACCAATTGTAAATTTTAGAGATTTTCATGTAGTAAATGAAAATCACGAATTTGAATTAAGACAAGAAGTTTATAAAGAAAAAGTAAAACTTGTAGTAGACAGAAATTCACAAACACCAATATATATGAACTTATCAGAAGGAAACTACATAGAACATCAAAATGACACTTTTAGAAATATGTTTTATATAGAAGAAGAAAAACGTGGATTTTCAGCAGAAGAAAATCACGTAGTTCCTGGGGTATATGAAATAGAAATACCAGCAAAGACAGAAAAAGAAATATCATTTGTATGTTCATTAGAAGCGAATATAGAAGAAATAGACGTAAAAGACTTAATTGAAAAAGAAACCAAAAGAATGCAAGAAATCTTTGAAAATTCAGGGCTAATAAATAAAAAAGATGAAAAATTAATAAAAAAATTATTAATAGCATCAGATAACTTTGTAGTATATCGTCCAAACTTTTCACTACATACAATAATTGCAGGATATCCATGGTTTTTAGACTGGGGAAGAGATAGCTTAATAGCTTTTGAAGGATTATTGTTAGCAACCAAAAGATTTGAAATAGCAAGAGAAGTTTTAAAAACAATGATAAGAGACGTAAAATATGGACTAGTTCCAAATGGATACTCAGGGTATGACAACAGACCGCTTTATAATAGTGTAGATGCATCATTGTTGCTATTTGAACAAGTGCAAAAATACATCGACTATACAGGCGATTATGAATTTGTAAAAACTCAAATGTATAAGACATTAGAGGATATAATAGAAAATTATTCAAAAGGCGTAGATGTAGACAATAATAATATATATTTAGATGTAGATGGACTAATAGTATCAGGAACAGATGAAACACAAAACACTTGGATGGACGCAAAATATAATGGAGTGGCCATAACACCTAGAAATGGTAAAGTTGTAGAAGTAAATAGCTTGTGGTATAACGCAAATATGATTATGTCAAAACTAAGCAAAAAAATTGGAGGCTCTAGTAATTCAAAAAAATACGAAGAATTAGCACAAAGATGTAAACTTGAATTTAATAATAAATTTTATAATGAATATACAAAATGTCTAGAAGATGTTTTAGGTGATAGCCAAGTAAGACCAAATCAATTATTTGCACTAAGTTTAACATATCCAGTAATAGAGCCAACATCAGAAAAAGCAAAAAATATAATAGAAGTAGTTGAAAATAAACTATTAAATGATTATGGATTAAAAACATTAGCAAGTGACGAAGAAAAATATGTAGCAATATATGAAGGAGACGGAAAAAAAAGAGACTATAGTTACCATCAAGGAATAACTTGGACATGGCTATTAGGATTATATTACAACAGCTTAAAAAACATCATAAAAGAAACAAAAAACAAAAAAGAAAAACAAGCATTAGAAAAGAAATTAGAAAAATTTGTACAAAACACTAAGAAAACATTTGAAAAAGAAATCAACCTAAGAGGCTGTGTAGGAAGTATAGCAGAATTATATGACTCTGAAGGAGAACAACTACCAAAAGGAACAATAGCGCAAGCTTGGAGCGTATCAGAAATTATAAGAATCATATTAAATAAATAAAAATACAACAAAAGCGTCTGGAAATTCTAGACGCTTAAATAAAAAATAAAAAGCAAGGGGCGAAAAAATGATAACAATAGAAAACTTAGAAAAAGAACTAAAAAATCAAAATCTAAAAAGTTTATACCTACTATATGGAGAAGAATTATTCTTACTAGAAACAATACTAAAAAAAATAAAATCTCTATTTGGAGAAACAATAAAAGGAATAAACTATATTTTAATTGACGAAAGTAATATAAGTGAACTAATAGCAAACATCGAAACCCCTGCATTTGGGTATGAAAAAAAATTGATAATAGCACGTAATACAGGAATACTAAAAAAAGAAGGAAAAAGAAAAAATGCAGAAACTGTAAAACTAAAAGAAAAAATCAATAACTATATTAAAGAAAACATAAAAATAATAAATGAAAGTGCAGTAATAGTATTTGTAGAAGAAGAGGCAGATAAAAAACAAGAATTGTACACAACTATAGACAAACTAGGAACAGTATGTCAATTTGAATTCCAAAAACCAATACAAATAGAAGCAAGAATAAAAGCAATCTGTAATGGATATAAAGTACAAATAGATAACAGTACTTTAAGATACTTCATAGAATGTTGCGGAACAAATATGCAAGACATAATAAACGAAATCAGAAAGCTAATTGAATATGTTGGACCAAATGGAACAATAAAAAGAGAAGACATCGACAAATTAACTATAAAAAAATTAGAAAGTGTAATATTTGATTTAACAGACACACTTGGAAAAAAAGACATAGCAAAAGCATTAGAAGTTTTACAAAATCTAATATTTGCAAAAGAACCAATACAAAAAATTCTAATTACCTTGTATAATCACTTTAAAAAATTGTATTTTACAAAATTGTCGATAAAATATAATAAAGATGTTGTAAGTAGCCTGAATTTAAAGCCTAATCAAACTTTCTTGGTAAATAAGTATAAGACACAGGCGAAGTATTTTAAAGAAAGTGAACTTAGCGGAATTTTGCAAAGTTTAAGGGACTTGGACTTTAATTATAAAAATGGATTAATTGATTTACAAGTCGGTTTGGAAGCAATTTTGTGTAGATATTGTTCTTGATGTATTTGGGGACGGAGCAAAAAAACATCGCTGCCACTGGGGACGGTCCTTATTGGCAGATTCCTGCCAGTAAGGACCGTCCCCAGTGGCAGGAAAAATAAAATGTATAAAAAATCACTTAAATGATAAAAATAGGAAAAAGGAAATTTTTATTATTAGGTGGTTTTTATGTTAAAAAATAAAAAAAGAATAATTATAATGTTTATCATTAGTTTAATAGGGATAGGTATTCTAACGTTTATAGCAGTATCGGAAAATAACTCAGTAGAAGCATTGTCAAAATATGGTTCTAGAGGAGATGAAGTAAGGCAAATACAAACAAAGTTAAAGCGTTGGGGATATTATAATGGAAACATAGATGGAATTTATGGAACGCAAACATTAAATGCGGTAAAATATTTTCAAAGAAAAAATGGATTAACACAAGATGGAATAGCAGGACCGGCAACATTAAAGGCAATGGGGATTTTTAGTTCAAGCGGTTCGTCTTCAAGTGGCTCTAGTAGCAATTCTAGTAATGTAAATTTGCTTGCAAGGCTAATTTATGGAGAAGCGAGGGGAGAGTCTTATACTGGTCAAGTAGCAGTTGGAGCTGTTGTAATGAATAGAGTAAAAAGTAGTTCATTTCCAAATTCAATATCAGGTGTAATCTATCAAAGTGGTGCATTTGATGTTGTGTCAGATGGACAAATAAATTTGACACCTAATAGTACTGCTAAAAAAGCGGCACAAGATGCACTTAATGGTTGGGACCCAACATATGGGGCTATATATTATTTTAATCCAGCCACTGCGACAAATAAGTGGATATGGTCAAGACCTATGACTGTGACAATTGGCAAGCATAGATTTTGTAAATAAAATATTAAGCAAGAACATTTAATTAAATTGTTTGAATAGTAACTTATAAATTAAATGAAAATTCTTGCTTTTTTTTTAATTTATAGTATAATAAAAATGTCAAAATAAAATCTGACGTAGAACAAAAGAGATAAAAGGTGGGTATAAAATGAAAAATACAAGAGCATCAGGAATAACATTAATATCACTCGTAATAACAATAATAATACTAATTATATTAGCATCAGTAGCAACATATTCAGGAATTGAAGTAGTAAAATCATCAAATGTAACAGCATTTACAACAGAATTAAAAATACTACAAACAAATGTAGATAAGATAAGAAGCCAAAAGCAAAGCTTTGACGAAACAGAAGGAGAAAGCATACAAACAGGGTCAGCTCATTATAATGAATTAATAGAAAGACTAAAAATAGTAAAAGACTATGGATATAGCGATGATGCTGGAAGCATAGCAGGCTATAAATTTTTTACAGAACAACAATTAAAAGATAAGTTAAATATAGAAGGTGTAAAACAATCAGTATTTATAAACTTAGAAAAAAGAAAAGTAATAAGTTTAGATGGTGTAAGATATGAAAATGAAAAAGTATATGTTTTAGAACAATTGCCAAATAACTTATATAATGTAGAGTATAAAGGGCAAGGAAGCAACAAGCCAACATTTGATGTAACAATAAAAGAAACGATTGAGGACCAATCTTGGGAAGTGAATATAGTAAATGTTCAATATGATGGAGATATAGAAAAATGGGATGTATACTATAAGAAAGCAAATACAAATGATTGGAGAATTGGACGTCAAGAATATTTTTCACTATCAGAAATGGGAGAATATAAGATAAAATTAGTAAATGGAAACATAGAATCAGAAGAAGTATCAGTAAAAGCAACAACCTTAGCAAGTACAAAACTTAAAGCAGGAGACTATGTGAAATATATAGATAAAACAGATAAAAATATTGTATTATATGATAAAAAATACAATACAGAAAATGGGAAAAATTATGGAATACAAACTATAACACCAAACACTACAACAGCAAAAGTAGAAATAGGAAATGGAACAGGGGGAGCTGCAAATAATTTAGCATATAATAGCGCAATGTCTAACACAACAAGAAATTCATACAATAATGCAATAAAAATGTTAAATGATGAAGCACAAAAATATTTGAATACAAAATATGAAAGTAGTATAAGATGCGTAGGTAGTGCTCCAGATACTCCTTATTCAGAAAATAATAACATGTATGTGGCAGAAAGCAAATACTCACATATGAACAATTATAATGGAACATATAAAGGTGAAGATACTAATAGAGAAATAGACTATGAACAAATGAATTTATTAAAAATAGCAAAACCAGAAAATAATCAAACTTATTGGTTAGCATCACGTGGAGTATGGGTTCAAAATCCAGAAAACAGTACATCTGCAATATATTTTATTGTGTACAATGTGTGGGAAGATACTGGTGAAATAAATGACAGAAATATATGCTATATAACAGCAAATGCCTTGATAAATACACGTAGTTATTCTTGGGGAATTCGCCCAGTGTCTACACTAAAACCAGAAGTAAAAGTATCAGGGGGGAAAGGAACAAGTGAAGACCCATACATTTTAGAAATATAATGTCCAATTAAAGAACTTTCTTTACTGGACAAATTGGCACAAAACGGAGGAAGAAATGTTTATAAAACCAAGAGCATACTTAGAAAAAGTAGAAGACATAACAATAGAATTTTTGCAAAAAAACAATATAAAAGCATTAATACTAGATGTAGATAACACATTAATAGATTACGACCAAAACTTATCAAAAGAAGTTGAAACATGGGCAAAAAATCTGCAAGGACAAGGAACTAAATTATATATATTATCAAATTCAAACAATAAAGAAAAAGTGGGAAAAGTATCAGAAAAATTAGGAATACCATATATGAATTTTGCAAGAAAACCACTAAAATCAGGATTTAAAAAAGTAGAAAAACAATTAAAAGAAAATCCAGATAATATAGGAGTAGTAGGAGACCAGATATTTACAGACATTATAGGTGGAAATAGGTGCAAAATGTTTACAATACTGGTAGACCCAATAAATGAAAAAGACTATTGGTACACAGCTTGGAAAAGACCAATAGAAAATAGAATAAAAAGAAAATTCACTGCGCAAAAAGGAGAAGTAAAAGATGTATTTTAATGATGTGCATATTGCATACTATGTAGTAGTAGCAATAGTTGGATTATTTATGGGAGAGCTTGTAGCATGGCTAAATGTTAGATTGCCAGATTATAAAAAAGTATTTTCAAAAGAGTTTTTCACGGAAAGAAAAATGAATTTTAAACCAAGTTATATTTTAATGCTAATAACTTCAGTAATATATATTTCATTAGTATATAAATTTGGAATACATAATACAATAGTGGGAAATTTGGATTTAATTAAATATCTAATTTTAACACCAATGCTTTTATCTGCATTTGTGATAGATTATAAATTGCAAATTATACCTAATAGACTTAATTTAACAATATTTGAAGTGGGAATAGTTTTTGCGTTTTTATATGGATTATCAAATGTAGCAATAACAATTAATATGCTACTTGGAATGTTAGCAGGTGGTGGAATATTCTTACTAATAACTTTAGTTGGTGGATTATTTTATGGAAAAGAAGCGATGGGCTTTGGTGATGTTAAGTTAATGGGGGCGTTAGGATTGTTCTTTGGACTTCAAAATATTATAATAATCACATTAGTATCATTCTTAATAGGAGCAATACTTAGCATATTTTTATTAATATCAAAAATAAAGAAAACAGACGAATACATACCATTTGGACCTTTTATAGTAATTGCAACATTTATCAGTATGTATGTGCCTTTTGAACAAATGAAGCTGATTTTAATGCAAATATTTACATTAGGATTGTACAAAGCGTAAAATATAGAGATAGAATAAAATAAAAATTGAGAGGATGGTTTAAATGAATCCTAAATTACAATGGCTAAGAAATACTATGTCAAGCTTAGACTTGCAAGGATTAATAATTTCAAACCCAGTAAATATTAAATACTTAACAAATATTGAAGCTGAAGGAGTTTTACTGCTTACTAGAAAAGAAAACATATATATAACAGACGGAAGATATATAGAGCATGTTCATAGCACATTAACACTTTATGACGAAATAATTGTAAATGACATAAATAGTGTATCAAAAGATGACTATGAAAATTTCTTTATGTTTTGCGAAAACGTTGGCTTTGAAGAAAATTACGTAACATATGCTGGTTACAAAGAATTAATAAGAAAATATAAAATTAATAATTTAGTAGAAACTGAGCATATAATAGAAAAGCAAAGAATGATAAAGGATACAGACGAAATAAGCAATATAAAAAAAGCTTGTGAAATAACAGACGATTGCTTTAGCTATATATTATCATATATAAGACCAGGAATGACAGAAAAACAAATTGCAGAAGAAATAGAAGAATATTATAAAAGAAGAACAGACGGATTAGCGTTTGATACAATAGTTGCATCAGGAGAGAATACATCCAAACCACATGCAGTACCAACTGATAGAAAAATACAAGAACAAGATATAATAACAATTGATATGGGATGTAAAGTAAATGGTTATTGCTCAGATATGACTAGAACTTTTTTTGTTGGTAGTGTGCCAGAGATGATAAAACCTGTGTATGACTTGGTTTTGAAAAATCAAGTTCAAACTTTGGAAGAGATGAAAGATGGAGCAAGCACAAGAATGCTTACTAAAATGGTGGAAAATGATTTTAAGTTAAATGGGCATAGCTTGATTCACAGTTTAGGCCATGGACTTGGAATGGAAATACATGAAGCGCCTTATGTTAGTTATCGCTCAGATGCTCAGCTTAGAGATAATATGGTGGTTACTGATGAACCGGGTATTTATATTCCTGGTAAGTTTGGGGTTCGTATTGAGGATACGGTTCAAATTACAAAATTTGGCTGTATAAGTTTGACTAAATCTGAGAAAAATTATATTATAATATAAATATTAATATATTGTTTATTATATAGTGAAGTTATATATTTTAAAATTTAAGTTCTGCGCAGTTTGGTAAGACACATATTAATATAGATAAGCTAGATTAACTTATATAAATTATGAAAATATAACAAAGTAATTTATATGATAAGTCTTACCAGCAAAGAACTTAAATTTTAAAATCATATAACTTCACAAGATAGATGATTATAATACTTGATTTTTATGGAAATATGTAGTAAAATAGTTAAAGTTAATAATAAAAAGAGATAAAAATTGAAAGGAGAAATAAATATGGCATCAGTATACTCAGCAGGAGATTTTAGAAATGGAACAACATTTGAAATGGAGGGAAATGTATATAGAATAGTAGAATTTCAACATGTTAAACCAGGAAAGGGGTCAGCATTTGTAAGAACAAAATTAAAAAATGTTATTACTGGAGCAACATTAGAAAAAACATTCAATCCATCAGACAAATATCCAGCAGCAGAAATTGAAAAGAAAGTAATGCAATACTTATATAATGATGGAGATTTATATTACTTTATGGATAACGAAACATATGATCAAATACCACTAAACAAAGAACAATTAGGTGATTGCTTAAAATACCTAAAAGAAAATATGGAAGTAACAATACTATCATATAAAGGAAACACATTTGCAGTAGAACCACCAACATTCGTAGAATTAGAGGTTACATACACTGAACCAGGATTTAGTGGAAACACAACAACAACATCAGGAAAACCAGCAACACTAGAAACAGGTTTAGAAATACAAGTACCATTATTCGTAAATATCGGTGATATATTAAAAATAGACACAAGAACTTGCGAATATATGGAAAGAGTTTAAGAAAGGTGATTGACGAATGGGAAACATAAAAAACGAATACAAAAGTTTTTTAGATGACATTGAAAAAAATATAAAAAATAAAGAAGACTTAGAATACATCAAAAAAAGACTTTCAAGTTTTATGGATGTAATTCTAGAAAAAGTAGATGATATAGCAAATTACAGAAAAGAAGAAATAGAACAACTAGAAGAAAGACAAAATCAAATAGAAGAGCAAATGTCAAAAATGCAAGGAATAATAGACAATATCGAAAAAGACATATACGCAGAAGAAGGATTTGACTTTGAAATATTATGCCCATACTGCGAAAACGAATTCCTAATAGATGTAGACGAAAACAAAACAGAAATAGAATGTCCAGAATGCAATAACATAATAGAACTAGACTGGACAGGAAATGTAGACGAAGAACCAGAACAAGGCGGATGCAACGGAAGTTGCCACGGATGCCATGGTTGTGGAGAAGATGAAGACGACGATATGTAAGCAAAAGCCCCTTAGAAGAAATCTAAGGGGTTTTTATATTTATTATCAATACGAATACCAAAATGCAAATGAGGACCAGTAGTTGCTCCATTAGTAGGCAAGCCATTTTCATCATGATACTGATTACCGTGGCACACCATAAACATATTTAGGACCAACACATCCGAATAACTTGTCCTTGTTTAACCTTAGTACCAACCTGAACAATAAAATTAGGATCACAATGGCAATAAGTAGCTTTGAAATTATCAAATGAAAGAGTAATAGTATAACCACCTCCACCTAAAAAAGCGCAAAAAGTAATCTCACCATCAGCAACAGCAATAAACTTACTACCAGGTGGAGCTGGAATATCAATACCAGTATGTGAAGAATCAGCACCGTGAAGTTGGTGCAATACGTTTTCCAAAAGGAGAACTAATTCTACTATAACCAGGAATTGGCCAAACAAAGCCGTTCGGATTAAAACTGATAATTTCAGAATCTAATTGTTCAGAGTTTGATAAGTTTCCGTGAACTTAGAGTTGGAATGAAAAATATTGATATAAATAGTACAAATATAATAATTAAAATGCTTGAAAATTTTAAGAATTTGTTTATAAAAATCACCTCCAGTAAATTTGAAAAATAATGATAAAAGTGTAAACATAAAAATCTAAGAAAAATAAATATAGAAATGGTAGTTATGATGTTTAGAAAAAAATAAAAACTTGATACAAGTATAGTATCAAGTTTTGCTTTCTTGGCAGGGGTAGAAGGACTCGAACCCTCACAGGCGGTTTTGGAGACCGATGTGCTACCATTGACACTATACCCCTACATAAGTTAAACACAATTAATATAATAGCATAAAAAAATAAAATTAGCAACAATTTTTACAAAAAATATTGACTTTTTTAAAATGTGGTAATAAAATATATGCAACAAAATAAATTACGGTGAAAAAGAAAAAGCGCAAAAACTTTATTAATAGAGAGCAAGTGACGGTGGAAAACTTGTAATAAACAAGCGTGGGGAGCTTTGGAGTAATAAAAAAGAAATTAAGGTGCTTAAAATGTTTAAAATATTTTAAGAATTAGGGTGGAAACGCGGAAAAGACTTTCGTCCCTAGCTATTAGGCTAGAGTTGAAAGCCTTTTATGAATTTAAGGAGGAATATTTATGTTAAAATCAATGGATACGCTAGTAGCGTTATGTAAGGGAAGAGGAATTATTTACCCAGGTTCAGAAATATATGGAGGACTAGCAAATACTTGGGATTATGGACCACTAGGAAACGAAATAAAAAACAATGTTAAAAATGCATGGAGAAAAAAATTCATACAAGAACAAAAAAATATAGTAGGATTAGATGCAGCAATACTAATGAACCCAGAAACATGGGTAGCTACAGGACATGTTGGAGGTTTCTCAGATCCACTAATTGATTGTAAAGAATGTAAAACTAGACATAGAGCAGATAAATTAATAGAAGAATGGGCTCATGAAAATGGAAAAGATATGATTGCTGACGGAATGACTGAAGAACAATTAGTTAATTTTATAAAAGAAAACAAAATACCATGCCCATCTTGTGGAAAAACAAACTTTACAGATATTAGAAAGTTCAATTTGATGTTTAAAACATTTATGGGAGTAACAGAAGACTCTACTTCAACAGTATACTTAAGACCAGAAACTGCTCAAGGTATTTTTGTGGACTTCAAGAGTGTTGCAAGAACATCTAGAAAGAAAATACCAATGGGAATAGCCCAAATAGGAAAAGCATTCAGAAACGAAATAACACCAGGAAACTTTACATTCAGAACACGTGAATTTGAACAAATGGAACTAGAATTTTTCTGCAAACCAGGAACAGATTTAGAATGGTTTAAATACTGGAAAGAATATTGCGAAAAATGGTTACTAGACTTAGGAATGAAGAAAGAAAACATACGTCTAAGAGACCACTCAGCAGAAGAATTAGTATTCTACAGCAAAGCAACAACAGATATCGAATTTGCATTCCCATTTGGTTGGGGAGAATTATGGGGAATTGCAGACAGAACTGATTACGATTTGTCAAGACATATGGAACACTCAAAACAAGACTTATCATACCAAGACCCAGAAACAAACGAAAAATATGTACCATATGTAATAGAACCATCACTAGGAGCAGACAGAGTTGTTTTAGCATTCTTATGCAACGCATATGAAGAACAAGAAATTGCTGAAGGTGATACAAGAACAGTTTTACACTTACACCCAGCACTAGCTCCATATAAATTAGCAGTATTGCCATTATCAAAGAAACTGTCTGACAAAGCTAATGAAGTTTATGACAAACTATCAAAGAAATTTATGTGTGATTATGATGAAGCTGGTTCTATTGGTAAACGTTATAGAAGAGAAGATGAAATTGGTACTCCTTATTGTATAACAGTTGATTTTGATACTTTAGAAGATGAGTCTGTTACTATTCGTGATAGAGATACTATGGAACAAGTTAGAGTTAAAATTGATGATGTTGAGAAATGGATTGAAGAGAAAATAGAATTTTAAGGTATAAAATGTAAAAATAGTAGGAAATATTTAAGTAGAAATAATTTCCTGCTATTTTTTGAATTAAATTTAGCCTGCGAAAAGTACTCTACAAGCGGAATAGAAAAGGTATCGACAAAATATGGCAAAAAAATATGAAAAAGGGTATTGAAAGTTAACCAAAAAAGTTATAGAATACAGGTAGAGATATATGAATAAAATTAATTATTTATATTTAGGGGGAACAAAAGTGGATATCAAAAAAGGGGAATTAGAATATGCTTCAAATGCTAATACTACAATGGGATTAGTGCAATTAGAGGAGGTAGCATATAGAAGCAGATTTATTATAAAGATAGAAAAAATACTAAAGAGAATGATTGATATAGTGGGAAGCTTGTTTGGAATAATGGCACTAGTACCATTAACAATTGGAATTTACATAGCTAATATTATTGTGGGGGATAAAGGGCCTGTTTTTTATACACAAGAAAGAATTGGTAAAAATGGGAAAATATTTAAATTATATAAATATCGCTCAATGGTTGTAGGGGCTGACGAAAAATTACAAAAATATCTAGAAGAAAATGAAGAAGCAAGAAAGGAATATAAGGAATATAAAAAGTTAAAAGATGATCCAAGAATAACAAAAGTGGGAAGGTTTATTAGAAAATCAAGTATTGATGAATTCCCACAATTTATAAATGTGTTTAAAGGTGAGATGAGCTTAGTAGGACCAAGACCATATTTGCCAAGAGAAAAAGAAGATATTAATGGATATTTTAAGTACATAACTTCTGTTAAACCAGGTATTACAGGTCTTTGGCAAACTAGTGGTAGAAGTAAGACTACTTTTGTTAATCGCCTCGAGATGGATATGAAGTATTATTTCAAACATTCGTTAAAACTGGATATTAAGATTTTAAAGAAGACAGTTATGGATGTAATAAGAAAAGAAGGGGCAGTTTAGAATGCAAGAGAAAGTATCGATAATAACACCAGTATATAATAGTGAAAAATACTTAAAAAAAACGATAGAAAGTGTAATAAATCAAACATATTTAAATTGGGAAATGCTATTAGTTGACGATTGCTCAAATGATAAATCGGAAGAAATAATACAAAAATATGTAGAAAAAGATATAAGAGTAAAGTACTTTAAGCTAAAAGAAAATAGTGGTGCAGCAATAGCAAGAAATTATGCACTAGAACAAGCATCGGGAAGATTTATTGCATATCTTGATGCCGATGATTTATGGAGAAAAGACAAATTAGAAAAGCAAGTAAAATTTATGTTAGACAATAACTATGCATTTACATGTACAGACTATGAAAAGATAGATGAAAATGGTGAAAGTTTAAATAAAGTTATAAAAATACCACAAAAAGTAGACTATAACTTATTTTTGAGAAATACAATAATTCAAACAGTAGGAGTTATGGTAGATACCAAATTAACAGGAAAAGAATTATTGAAAATGCCTAATATAAGAAGAAGACAAGATGCAGCAACATGGTGTCAACTATTAAAAAATGGGTTTGATTGTTATGAAGTCCCTGAATGCTTGTCATATTACAGAGTAGTATCAAACTCATTATCTAGCAATAAATTTAAAGCGATAAAAATGAATTGGTATTGGTATAGGAAAATTGAAAAATTGCCATTATGGAAAACATTTTATTGTTTTGTAGGATATGCGTTCAATGCAGTTAAGAAAAGGATTTATAAAAAGAAGAGGAAGTAAAATGCATGAAATATTAAAAAAAATATATAGGGCAATCATAAAACGATTGCCCACAAAAATTGTTTTAAATATAGAAAACTTGAGAGGGTATAAAAGGCCGCTAAAAAAGAAGCGAATAGAGTATTTTGGAGAAAAAATCCAATGGATGAAAATGTATGGAGGCTTAGAAAAATATTCTAATTTAGTAGATAAATATGTAGTAAGAGAATATGTAAAAAACAAAGTAGGAGAAAAATATTTAACAAATATAATAAAGGTATATGATTCTACAAGTGAAATTGATTTTGATAAATTGCCTGAAAAATTTGTATTAAAATTAAATACGGGTTCAGGATACAATATAATTTGTAAAGACAAAGAAAAGCTTAATAGAGAAAAAACGATAAAACAATTAAATAAGTGGCTAAAAGAAGACTATACAAAAATAAAAAAAGAACCACAATATAAAAATATTAATAAAAAAATAATTTGCGAAGAATATATGGAAAGCAAAGATGGAAACTTATTTGATTATAAGTTATTTTGTTTTAAGGGAAAAGTAGAATTTATTGAAGTAGATTTCGATAGATTTGAAAATCATGCAATGAATTTTTATAATAGAAATTGGAAGTTACTAGACTTAAAAAAAGGGAAATATCCAAATTATTCTGGAGAACTAAAGAAACCTGACAACTTAAGTGAAATGATAGAAGTTGCAGAAAGATTATCAGATGAGTTACAATTTGCCAGAATTGATTTATATGACGTTGATGGTAAAATATATTTTGGTGAAATTACTTTGACTCCAGCAGGAGGCTTAACACCATTTACACCAATTGAAAAGGATAGAGAAATAGCTAAATTGTTAGACCTACCAATGAAAAACCAAATATTATATATTGGGAGTGTTGGAGAAAAATCAGGAAGATTAGATGGAGTTACTATAAAAAGTAGATGTTTATTAGAATATTTGAAAAAGTGCAATATCAATTTAAAATTTATTGATGTGGATGGATACAAAAAAAGATTTGTAAATATTATTACCAAAATATTAGTGAATTATAAAAAAAGTGATGTTATAGTTATATGCTCTTCATCACCAGGAGCATCAATTATAATTAGATTTCTTGAGAAGATAAAAACTAAAAAGAAAGTAATATACTTTGTATGTGGAGGAGTTTTAGGACAATATATAAAAGAAAACAAATATAAACATAAATGGTATAGATTTATTGACAAAATATATGTAGAATCAGAAGAAATGAAAATACAATTTGAAGAGTTAGGTTTTAGTCAAGTTGAAAAGCTTAATAATTTCAGAAATCCAAAGGTAAATTATGTTGAAGTGACTGAAAATAAGGGGATTACAAAACTTGTGTTTTTTGGAAGAGTTATTAAAGAAAAAGGAATAGAAGAAGCAATAAAATTAGTAAAAGAATTATCGAATAACAATGTAAATGTTTCTTTAGATATTTATGGACAAGTCGATAAACAATATTTAGAAGTTTTAATGCAATTAACAGGAGAGAATAAAAACATAGAATATAAAGGGGCAATAAATCCAAATGGAAAAATAGAGTATGAAAAATTGCACAAATACGATATATTTATTTTTCCAACGCACTATTATGGAGAGGGCTTACCAGGAGCTTTAATAGATGCATATATATCAGGATTAGCAGTGGCTGTTTCAAATTGGAAATATGCTTTTGAATACGTTAATAACGGAGAAAATGGTATTATATTTGAAATTAATAACTATGAAGATATGTATGAGAAAGTGAAAGATATGATACAAAGTGGTAAAGTTCAGGAATACAAGAAAATGTCTTTAAAATTAGCTAATGAATACAAAATAGATAATATATTGATAGATTTCAAAAACAAATTAAACAAAAAAACATAAAAATAAGGAGTTAAAGATAAATAATATGAAAATTGTTGAAGCAATACATTGTTGTGCGCCAGGTGGAGCGGAGATATTTGTAAAAGAATTGTTAAAAAGTATGAAAAATATTGAAAGTGATAATCGATATGAATTGTGGATTATACATGATGCAATAGATATCATAGAAAATAAGCAAGATGCTATCAATTTCGAAAATGTGTATATCGGTGAATTAGAAAAAGGAGGGGTAACAGTAAAAAAAATAAGCAAAAAAGATGGAATTATAAATCGAATAAAGATGTATAAAAAAATAAAAATGCTATATAAAGAATTTAAACCAGATGTAATTCATACGCATTTAGAAAATACAACTTTTCATATTTGCACAGCTTTGTTATTTAATAAAGTTGACATTATACAAACTATACATAATGAAAAAATAGTACATAAACAAATTAATAGATTTTTGCTATCTAAAAGAACAAAGAAAATAGTGTCAATAGCAGATAAGGTTACAGAAGCAATAAAAGAAAATATAAGATGCAAAGAAAACAAAATAGTAAAAATATATAATGGAGTGAATACTAAAAAATTTTTTAAAGAAAGGGAGTTTATAAAACTAGATAGACCAGTAAAAATAGTGGCTGTTGGAAGGTTAACAAAACAGAAAAATCATATATTTCTTTTAAAAGTATTTAATGAAGTAACTAAGAAATGTTTGGCTAATAATGAAGTGCTACCAGTACTGGAAATATATGGACAAGGAGAAGAAAAAGATAAACTAGAAAAATATATTGAATGTAATAAAATACATAATGTAAAATTAATGGGAGTTTCAAGGGAAATAGACAAAGTTTTAGAAAACTCAGAGATATATGTTATGAGTTCGATATTTGAAGGATTTTCTATATCATTAATAGAAGCTTTAGTTTCATGTATAGCTATTGTATGTACAGATGTTGGTGGAAATAAGGAAATACTGGGAAAAGATGCAGGGGTTTTAGTAGAAAGCAATAACATAGAACAGATGACAGAAGCACTATATAAACTATTAAATGAGAAAAAAAGAAAAGATATATATGAAAAATGTCTAAAAAGAAAAGAAATGTTTAATATAGAAGAATGTGCTAAAAAACATTTAGAATTATATAAGAAATAAAGGAGATATAAATGAAATTAGGCATAAAAATAAATAAAATTTTAAAAAGATTACATATATTAGATGAAGTAAGTTATTATAAAAAGATTGGAATAAAGATAGGAAAAGAGTGCAAATTATATCATAATAACTTTGATGAGGGACATGGATATTTATTAGAAATAGGTAATAATTGTACTATTACACATACTACGATATTAACACATGATGCTTCTACAAAGACATATTTAGGAAAGACCAAAGTAGGTAAAGTA
This sequence comes from uncultured Clostridium sp., assembly GCA_947367845.1. Classification (GTDB taxonomy): domain Bacteria; phylum Bacillota; class Clostridia; order TANB77; family CAG-508; genus CAG-269. The sequence continues at coordinate 58,134 of CANBES010000009.1, forward strand.
ACAATTGGAGATAATTGCTTTATTGGAATGAATTCATTAATTTTACCCAATATATCTATAGGAGATAATTGCGTTATTGGGGCTGGGGCAATAGTAACTAAAGATGTAGATTCAAATTCTGTTGTTGCGGGAAATCCAGCAAGATTAGTTATGAAAACAGATGAGTTTATAAAGAAACATAAAGAATATATGAAACATAAACCTGTATTTGAAAAAAGTTGGACAAAGAAGACAAAAGAAGAAAAGAAAAAAGAAAAAGAAGCTTTATATGATACTTGGGGATATGATGAATAGAAAATATATAAGGGAGAGAATAAAAGTGGTTACAGTAATTATTCCAACGTATAAAAGGGCAGATAAAATAGAAAGAGCAATAAAAAGTGTATTAAATCAAACGTATAAAGAAATAGAATTAATTGTAGTTGATGATAATAATCCAGATAGCGAAGATAGAAAAAATATGGAAATAAAAATGAAAAAGTATGAAGAAATTCCAAATTTTAAATATATTAAGCATGAAAGAAATAAAAATGGTGCAGTTGCAAGAAATACAGGAATAAATATTGCACAAGGTGAATATGTTACCTTTTTAGATGATGATGATTATTTTCCAAAAGAAAGAATAGAAAAATTAGTTAATCTTTTGGAAGAAAATATGCAATATAACATTGCATATACAGGAGGAATTACTTGCAAAGATGACAATGTTATATGTAGTTTTAAAGTAGAACCAATAAAAGATTATAAAAAGGAATTATTATTAAATCATTCTTTTATAGGAACTGGCAGTAATATTTTCGTTAGATCAGAAGCACTAAAAAGTATAAATGGATTTGATGAAACATTTGCTAGACATCAAGATATAGAAGTACTAATAAGACTTTTAAGAAATAATTCAATTATTGGACTAGACGAATGTTTAGTAGTAAAGGACAATAGTGATAGAAATAACCAACCTAATATTGAAAATTTTATTAAAGTAAAAAAACATTTTTTCGAAAAATTTGAAAAAGATATAAATGAATATCAAGATAGTAATAACATATTTTTTGAAAATTACTTTTTTCTTTTGAAACAGTCTGTTTTAATTAAAGATAAGAAAAACTTTAGACTTTTGAAAGAAGAAATAGGAAAGTATAAAAGAATTTCTGTAAAAGAAAATATAGCACTATTTAAAATTTTAATAAAACGTAGTATTATAAAAGAGTACCATAAAAAAATACAATTAAATATGGAAGAAAAAGAATTATTTGAACAGTTTAAGAAAGCAGACAACTAATACAAGAGAGGAAAAATTTTTAATGAAGAACAAGAGTTTTATAAGAAATACATTGATAGTAATTCTGCTATTGATACCATTTTTTACACCAGAATATTTGATAAATGAAATTTTTAGAATTAGCAATATATTTATGTATTATAAATATATTGCAGCAGTTATTATACTTGTTCTATATTTATGGCAAGGAAAAATTTCAAAATATATAATAGCAATTTTATGTTATAACATTACTATTATTGTGGCGACTTCTCTAAATAGTAGTGCTAATATAAATGCAGCTATCAATAGTGCTATAAGCTTAGTAAGTGTCTGTTTATTATTAGAATTGGTAATGAGAGAGGATCCTAAAAAAGCTATAAAAGCAATGCTAATAATATTTGAAGTCTTAATATATTTGAATTTCTTAACGATAATATTATATCCTGAAGGGCTATATGCAAGTAAATTGTATAGTAACAATTGGTTATTAGGATATGATAATCAACATATAATAACAATACTACCAGGCATTGCAGTATCATTATTGTATTCTTCATATGATGGAAACAAATTAAAAATAAGAACAATCATATTAATAATAATATCAACTATTTCTGTAATAGTAACTTTTTCAGCTACATCTGTAGTAGCTATAGCACTTATGCTTATATTTATAATAGTTAGAAAAAAAATCTTTAATAATACGAAAATTTTAAATTTGAAAAATTATATTATTACATATTTAACTTTGTTCTTTTCTATTGTTATAATAAGAATGCAAGAAATTTTTAGATATTTAATAGTTGAGGTTCTACATAAAAGTTTGACTTTTACAGGAAGAACTTTAATATGGGACAGGACTTTAGACTTTATAAAATATAAGCCATTATTTGGATATGGAGTAGAAAACGCTACTGTTAGAGCAGTAAAAGTTGGATGGGACAATGCTACACATGCTCATAATACTATATTAGAGATATTATATAAAGGTGGATTTATAGCATTATTTATATATACATACATAATTACAATTGTTAGTAAGAACTTAATGAAATATAAAGATAAAATGGCAAGCAAAATTATTTCATTTACGATTTTTACATTTTTTATAATGATGATAGTAGAAGCAAGAGACGTAGTAAATTTTTACATAATACTATTGTTAGGATATAATATAGAAAGAATAGTAAAAGATATACAAAAAAATGAGGGATAGGAGAAGAAAATTGAGTGGTATAAAGAAGAACTTTGCATATAATATTGCGTATCAGATTTTAATTTTAATATTACCATTAATTACAGCACCATATGTATCAAGAGTTATAGGCGCAGAGGGACAAGGAATATATTCATATACATATTCAATAGCACAATATTTTGTTTTATTTGCAATGTTAGGACTAGCTAATTATGGGAATAGAACGATTGCTAAAAGTAAAAACAATAAAGAAACATTATCAAAAGAATTTTGCTCTATATACGCACTTCAAATAATTACATCTTCTATAGTAATACTAGCATATATAGTGTATATTGTATTTTTTAATAATGTTTACAAAATATATAGTATAATACAATTAATATATATAATATCGACAGTTTTTGACATTAACTGGTTCTTTTTTGGAATGGAAAAATTTAAATTAACTGTTACAAGAAATACAGTTATAAGAATTTTATCAGCATTAAGTATTTTTATATTTGTTAAAGAAAAAAATGATTTGATATTGTATATGATAATAATGATTGGAGGAACGTTCTTATCACAACTTGTATTATGGCCATTTTTAAAGAAGGAAATTAAATTTATAAAACCAGAGTGGAAAGATATTAAAAAGCATATAAAACCTAATATAATTTTATTTATACCAGTAATAGCTGTTAGTATATATAAAATAATGGATAAGATTATGTTAGGAAGTATGTCAGATGTATCAAATGTAGGATATTATGAAAATGCAGAAAAAATAATTAATATACCAATGTCGATAATAACAGCATTAGGAACAGTTATGTTACCAAGAATATCTAACTTAGTAGCTAATGGAGAAAAAAATAAAACTATGGAATACATTAGTAAGTCTATAGAATTAGTATTATTTTTATCAATACCAATGTTTTTTGGATTGTTAGCCATAGGAAGAAACTTTGCACCTATATTCTTTGGAGAGAACTTTATAAAAACAGGATATATCATACAATATTTATCTATAACAATGGTATTCATATCATGGGCAAATGTAATAAGAACACAATATTTAATACCAAATGAAAAAGATAAAATTTATATAGTTTCTGTATTTGGTGGAGCAATAGTAAATGTTGTTATAAATTATTTATTAATTCCAAAATATAATGCAGTTGGAGCAGCGATAGGAACAATTTTTGCTGAAATGTTTGTTATGCTATATCAAACTTATGCTGTAAGAAAAGAATTAGAAATAAAAAAGCTTCAAAGTATGATAGATTTTTGTGAAAGTAAAGAATGTTTAAGGGGCTTCATATTAAGGTATTTTGGAGAAAAAAATGTTAGAGAGTATTGTGATAATTGTACTAATTGTTTAAATAGTGATGAGCTTAGAGATTATACTATAGAAGCACAAAAAATATTATCTTGTGTATATAGGAGTAGGGAGCGTTATGGAATTTCAGTTCTTGTTGATGTGCTTAGGGGAATGGTAGGCCCTAAGATAATTAATGATAAATTAAATGAATTAACTACATATGGAATAATGAAGGAGTATAGTAGTAAGTTTATAAGAGATTTAATAAGGGGAATGATTGACTTTGGATATGTTAATTTAAGAGAAGGTACATATTCAATGCTGCAATTAAATGAAAAATCCTACAGTATTTTAAGGTCCAAGCAAAAAGTAATTTTGAAGTTAAGTTATCAAGATGAAGAAAAAATAATAAATAGTGAATTGTTTAATAAATTAAGAAATTGGAGAAGAGAAACTGCGATTAGAGAGGGGGTAAAGCCTTATATAATTTTTTCTGATGCAACTTTAATTGAGTTGTGTAATAAACTACCTAAGAC
>CANBES010000010.1 GCA_947367845.1 uncultured Clostridium sp.
ATATATTTTTTCCCAAATGATGTTTTTTTGCTCCGTCCCCAAAAACATCATTTATTTCTATTTTGAATGTAAAGCGCAAGTTCTTTTAAAAATTCCGCTTTTTCTCCATAAACACTTACTTCACTTATTGCTTCTTTTGTTATTTCATCTAATATTTTTTTTGCTCCCTCTAAGCCATATTTAGAAACATATGTGCATTTTTCCAATTCTTTGTCATTTCCAACAGGTTTTCCTAGGATTTCTTCATTTCCTTCTTCTGACAAAATATCATCTTTTATTTGAAATGCTAATCCTATTCTTTCTGCATAATTTGTTATTTTTTCTAAGTCTTTACCTTCTGCGTTTGCTAGTATTGCTCCCATTCTTGCACATAGCCTTAGCAATGCTCCTGTTTTGTTTTTGTGGATATATTCTAATGTTTTATCATTTATCTGTTTACTTTCGTATTCAGTATCCACATATTCCCCAGCTATCATTCTATCAACTGCACTTGCAAATTCTTTAAAGACTTTTATTTTATTTGATAATTCTTCTGGTTTTGATTTTTCTAAGTCTTCACTGATTACCATATATGCTTGATTTAACAATGCGTCTCCTGCAAGTATCGCTGTTGCCTCATTAAATTGCTTGTGATTTGTTGGCTTTCCATGTCTGATGTCATCATTGTCAATCCCTGGTAAGTCATCGTGAATAAGTGAAAAATTGTGTACCATTTCTATCGCCATAGCATATGGCATACATTTTTCTATGTCTTGCTTAAAAATTTGATATGTTGCAAGTACTAATATTGGTCTTATTCTTTTTCCACCTGCCATAAGGCTGTATTCCATTGAATTGTTAAGTATTTTTTCTGGACATTCTTGCTTTCTTAAATAGTTGTCTAGTTCTTTGTTTACTATTCCGCATGTATTGTTTTAGGTTTTCTTTAAAATCCATTGTTTCCCCTTTACACAGACATAACTTCTTTTTCTTTTGAAGCTAAAATTTTGTCAATTTCTTCTATGTTTTTGTCTGTCATTTTTTGAATTTCATTTTCAGCTTGTTTTAATTCATCTTCTGTTAAAGTCCCTTCTTTTTGTTCTGCTTTTGCTTGATCAATTCCTTCTCTTCTAATGCTTCTTATTGCAACTTTTGCTTCTTCTGACATTTTTCTTATATCTTTTACTAGTTCTTTTCTTCTCTCTTCATTTAATTCAGGGAAAGCTAGTCTTATTACTTTTCCATCATTATTTGGGTTTATTCCGATGTCAGACGCTAAAATTGCTTTTTCTATTTCTTTTAATACACTTGCATCCCAAGGTTGAATTACTATTAATCTTGCTTCAGGAACTGATACACCTGCTACTTGGTTTATTGGTGTTGGTGTTCCATAATAGTCTATTTTAACCTTGTTTAATATTGCTGGGTTCGCTCTTCCAGCTCTTACCTCTGATAATTTTTCGCTATATACGCTTATTGATTTCTCCATTTTTTCTTTTAAATTTGTATAATCCATTTTTAATCTCTCCTTTTTAATTACATTATTTATATAAACGGATTTAAAGTAGTATATTACTAGGCAAACAAGCTAAAAATTTTTGAGATAATACGTTTGTATATCGAAAAATTTTTAGTGAAGTTTAACGAAGTAAGATGCTGCTTAAAATTCGTTTACGATACGATTGTACCGATTCTTTCGCCCTTAACAGCTCTAACAATATTTTCTGGGTCCTCAATTCCAAACACTAAAAGTGGAATTTCATTATCTCTACACATTGCAGTGGCAGTAGAATCCATAACCTTCAAATCTTTTTCCAAAACATCCATATAAGAAATTTCTGTATATCTTTCTGCATTAGGATTAACCTTAGGGTCATCTGAGTAAACCGCATCAATTGATTTTCCTAATAAAATAATCTCTGCACCAATTTCAGTTGCTCTTAAAACTGCTGCAGTATCTGTTGTAAAATATGGGTGCCCTGTACCACATGCAAATACAACAACTCTTCCTTTTCCCAAGTGTTTTTCTGCTTTTCTTTGTATAAATGGTTCTGCTATTTCTCTCATTTCAATTGCAGTTTGCACTCTAGTAAATATTCCTCTTGCTTCCAATGCATCTTGTAATGCTAATCCATTCATAGCTGTTGCAAGCATTCCCATGTAGTCTGCTGTTGTCCTTTCCATTTGATGTCCATTTCTTCCACGCCAGAAATTTCCACCGCCTACTACTATTCCTACTTCTACTCCCATTTCTACAATTTCTTTTACTTTATCACATATTTTTCCTACTGTTTCTACGTTTACTCCTGTCTTTTGTTCTCCTGCTAGTGCTTCTCCGCTTAATTTTAAAAGTACTCTTTTATACTTAAGTTCTGCCACTATTTTTCACTCTCCTTAATTTTTGTTATCAGGCCTATTCTATCATATATTTGGAAAAAATACAGTAGTTTTTTGATATTTTCTTAATATTTTCTTAATTATTGCCAAGAAGGTCCGTCCCCATTGGCACCATTGGCAATTTTTTCTCCACAAAAAAACGGTATAATATATATACCGCTTTTCTTTATCTTATTTTAATTGTTTCATAACTTCTTCAGCAAAGTTTTCTTCTTTTTTCTCGATTCCTTCGCCTTTTTCAAATCTTGCAAATTCAACTACTTCAGCATCTTTTTCTGCTAATAATTGAGATACTTTCATATCTGGATTTTTAACAAATGCTTGGTCAACTAAGCATATTTCGCTAAAGAATTTTCCAATTCTACCTTGTACTATTTTTTCAGCTATTGCTTCTGGTTTTCCTTCATTCATTGTTTGAGCTTTTAAGATTTCTTTTTCTTTTTCTACTCTTTCAGCTGGAACTGAAGCTTCGTTTAAGTATTCAGGTCTTGCAGCTGCTATTTGCATACATACGTCTTTTGCAACTTCGCTTGTTCCTTTTTTCATATTTACTAATACTGCTATTTTTCCGTCTCCATGGATATATTTTTCAACTAATCCTTCAGCTTCAAATCTTGCAAATCTTCTGATGTTCATGTTTTCCCCGATTGTAGCTATTTTTTCAACTAATACTTCGTTTACTGTTTTTCCAGCTACTTCGATTGATTCTTGTGCTAGTAATTCTTCTACATCTTTAGGATTTTTTTCTACTACTTGTTTTGCTACATTCATTACAAAGTTTTTGAATTCTTCATTTTTTGCAACAAAGTCTGTTTCAGCATTTACTTCAACTACTGCTCCTACTTTTCCGTCTTCTGAGATGTATCCTTCAACTAGTCCTTCTGCTGCTACTCTTCCTGATTTTTTAGCTGCTTTTGCAATTCCTCTTTCTCTTAATAGTTCAATTGCTTTTTCCATGTCTCCGTCTGTTTCTGTTAATACTTTTTTGCAGTCCATCATTCCTGCACCTGTTTTTTCTCTTAGTTCTTTTACTAAGCTTGCTGTAACCATTATATTTCCTCCTTTATATAATTAAGGTATTATTCTTCGTTTGCTACCACTTCTTCAATTGTTGTAGCTTCTTCAGTTTCTACTGGTTGTTCTTCAACTTCTGCTTCGAAACTTTCGCCTTGTTTTCCTTCGATTACTGCGTTTGCCATTACGTCTGCAATTAGTTTTACTGCTCTTATTGCATCGTCATTTCCTGGTATTGCATAATCTACTTCTTCTGGATTACAGTTTGTGTCTACTAATCCAACTACTGGTATTCCTATTTTTTTAGCTTCTAATATTGCTATTCTTTCTTTTTTAGGGTCTACTAAGAAGATTACTCCTGGTAGTTCGTTCATTTCTTTGATTCCACCTAGGTTTTTTTCTAGTTTTTCCATTTCTTTCTTTAATAGTATTACTTCTTTTTTAGGTAATACTTCAAATGTTCCGTCTTCTGCCATTGCTTCTAAGTCTTTTAATCTTTGAATTCTTTTTTGGATTGTTCCAAAGTTTGTTAGCATTCCTCCTAACCATCTTTGGTCAACATAGTACATTCCACATTTGATTGCTGCTTCTTTCATGCATTCTTGTGCTTGTTTTTTTGTTCCTACGAATAGTACTGTTTTTCCTTCCTCTGCTTGTTCTTTAACAAAGCTGTATGCTTCGTCTAATTTTTTTGATGTTTTTTGTAAGTCGATGATGTGTATTCCGTTTCTAGCTTGAAATATGTATTCAGCCATTTTTGGATCCCATCTTCTTGTTTGATGTCCAAAGTGAACACCTGCTTCTAGTAATTGTTTCATTGCAACTACTGCCATTTTAAATTCCTCCCTTTTTTGTTTTTTCTTCCACAAAGTTCTTCGTTTTTTCGGACCAACTTTGTTGGCACTTCCTTTAAAACTCTCTTTGTGTGATTGATACGCTCATTATTTTACCACACTTTTTAAGATAATTCAAGGCTTTTGAAAACTTTTTTGAGTAAAGTTGCAAAAAAATCTCCTTTGCATATTATCTAACAAGGAAATTTTCCTAAAATTTAAAAGAAAGGAGGTCAGACTATGAAAAAGAACATAAAACAAAAAATAGCCATAGTATTTCTATTTATAGTAATTTTTACATCTTTCATCCAAACACCCATCCTTGCCTTTGGACCTTCAAGCGACAAAATCTATCAAGGAATAGACGTCAGCTCATGGCAAGGAAACATTGACTTTGCAGCTGTAAAAAACTCAGGAATTGAGTTTGTATACATCAAATCAAGTGAAGGGACTAGATATATAGACCCATATTTTGAACAAAACTATCAGAACGCAAAAGCCAATGGATTAAAAGTAGGATTTTACCACTATGTAACCGCAAGAAATACTGACGAAGCAAGAGCTCAAGCCAACTTTTTTGCTAGGGTAATTAGCAATAAAAGTCCTGATTGCAGACTTGCAATGGACTTTGAAAGTTTTGGAAATTTGTCCGTATCTGAAATTAATGAAATTTCTAGGGTGTTTCTAGAAACCTTAGAAAGCGTTACAGGTGCCAAAGCGGTTATTTATTCAAATGCTTATGATGCTCGAGCTATATTTGGAGCTGAACTTACAAAATATCCTCTTTGGGTCGCTAATTATGGCGTAAGCAGCCCTCAACCAAATGGTAAGTGGGAAAATTGGGTTGGCTGGCAATATACTAGTACTGGTAGAGTTGATGGAATTTCTGGCTATGTAGATAGAAATCAATTTACAGACGGAATATTACAGTCATCTTCAACCGTAATCCCTGAACCTGACACGCCATCACCTGAGCCAGAAACTGGTGGCACAATCACTTATACTGTACAACGTGGAGATACTTTAAGCGAAATCGCTATGCGTTATGGTACAACTGTGTCTAGCATAGTTTCTCTAAATCCAATCATTACAAACCCCAACTTAATTTATCCAGGCTGGCAACTTACAATAAGAAGTTCTAACTCTTCTGGAGGCTCACAAACATATTACACTGTACAAAGTGGCGATACTTTAAGCAAAATTGCAATTAGATACAACACCTCTGTATCAAGTATTGTATCATTAAACCCTTCTATTAAAAATCCAAATTTAATTTTCCCTGGTCAAAGACTTTTAATAAATGTTAACCAAGATTTTGGTGGTCAAAATACTTGCGGAAAAATTTTATATACAATTAAGTATGGTGATACTTTAAGCCAACTTGCTCTTGAGCATCATTCTACTGTTCAAGAAATTGCATTATTAAATAATATTGCAAATCCTAACTTGATTTATGCAGGAGAGATGATTAGAATTCCATGTTGTTGTAACAACTGATGTTTTTGGGGACGGAGCAAAAATACATCGTTTTATATCTCAGTCACAAAAAAGGAACAATGCTTTTAAATTTTAGCATTTGTTCCTTTTTATTAGAATAACTTTTCTAAGATTTTTTTATATCTCTTAAAAATTGGATGATTTTCATCTTGATTTTTTATACAGCTTTTATACACGCTAGTGTAATACCATTTTTGTTTCTCTTTACCTCTTTTTAGCGAACTCCAAGCTTTTTCTTCTCCATATTTTTCTATACATTCGTATAAATCTTCTAAATTACTTATTTTATCGCACGCTACTATTAGTTTTGACCCCAATGGAGCTTCCTCTAAATGCTCTATTGTATGTTTTTTTCTTTCTTCCCATTCTAATGTCTTATCTAGTTCAGAAGCATCATATACATAGTCTCTAACTTTTTTACCAAATTGTTCTTCTATATATTCAAAACTATATGGAGTATCTTCAACTACATCGTGTAATATCCCTGCAATTACCACATCTTCATCGCAATTATTTCTCTGTAATAACATTCCAACTGTAAACGGATGAAATATCATATCAATATCTTCGATTTTTCTCTTTTGACCTTTATGCGCTTTTGTTGCAAAATAAATTGCATATTCTATTCTATCTTTTTGCATTTCTTATCCCTCTTTTCTCATTTATTATATCTTATTCTATTTTTTATTTCAATATGTTTTTATAAATCCTTGACTTTAGATTTGCTACCTGTTATAATGTTTTCATAAATAATAGGAGGTATTAGTATGACTATACGGCCGTATGTTGTAAAATTTATTGGAACACCTGAAGCAGGTAAGACATCCACACTCAATCAATTGCCATTTATGTTTAAGAAAGACTCTATCAGTAGCCTTGTCATTCAAGAATCTGCCGAACTTCTTCCTAAACATATTCCCAAAGGTTCAAATGATGCTGATTTGTGGATACGATTACACACTTTTGGTAAAGTTATATCTGCACATCACTTAAAAAGCTATGATATAATTTTAATTGATCGTGGCTGTGTTGATAATGAATTTTGGGCAATCAAACATTATGAAGACAATGTTCTTTCTGATGAAGAATATAACACACGTCTTCATTTGTTTAATTCAAAATTTTCACCTGATTTAGTGATTACTTTTACTGTATCACCAGAAACTGCCATTTCTCGAAAAGGCTATGAAGGAACTACTGTTACAAAAGCTTTTATTAGAGATTTTAACCATCAATTACTAAAATTTTATAACACTATTGAAATTCCAAAAACCAAAATTGATACTTCTTCTTTGACAAAAGAAGAAACTTTATTTAAAGCGTATGAATTTATTTTATACAACTATTATAAGTTTTGTACAAATTAGGAATTTCAAAAAGACTCCATTTCTATTTTGGAGTCTTTTTTTATATTGTTGCTCCAATAATTCCAGCATCATTCCTAAAAATAGCTGTTTTGACTACAATTTCTTCTCTCTTATTAAACAAAACATTATCTTTCAACAATTCCTTTTTCAATCTGTCAAGTAAAACCTCTTCAAAATAAACAAAACTTCCGCCAATACCAACAGCCTCAGGCTCGAAAATATTTATCAAATTTGCAATTCCTATACTTAAACTTTCTATAAATTCTTGAACAACAGTCTCTATCTGCTCTGAATGTTTCGCTTCAATAGAACCACCCTCAAAACTTTTTTGGCCTGTCCCAAAAAGATTATTTCTAATTATTTCAAAAAGTTCCTTACCACTAACTTCTTCACCCACACCCAAAACTTCTCGCAAATTAGTCTTTAAAGCTTTCATTGAAGCATATTTCTCAAAACATCCCTTTTTTCCACAATTACATTGCTTGCCATTTTTCTCTGTTATCATATGGCCAAATTCACAGCCAGGTAAATCGCCACAATCAAGTAAACTATTATTTATTATAACAGCTCCGCCAATACCTGTTCCCAATGTCAAGAAAATACTTCTGTTATAATTTTTTAAACTTCCATATGTACTTTCTGCAATTGCTGCACATTTAGCATCATTTCTTATTTGTATTGGTAAGTCTATCTCTTTTTCTAATTCTTCAACTATGTTAAAGTTTTTAATCCCTAAATTCACTGATTTCACTATTATACCATTGCTTACTGTTCCTGGTATTGCAATTCCTATATTTGTTATTTTGTGCTTTTTACTTAATAATTGCACATTTTCTATTATATAACTAGTTATTGTGTTTTTTATTTTCTTTTTTTCAATTCCTTTTAGTCTCTTTTCAAACTTTTCAATTATTCTTCCATTCTTGTCTACTACTCCTATTGCTATGTGACTTCCACCTAAATCTATTCCAATTTTCATAGTTGGTCTCCTTAATAAAAATATTTCGTTCTATTTATAGAACTTTAATTAAATGATGTATTTTTGCTCCGTCCCCAAAAACATCAATTAAACGATGTATTTTTGCTCCGTCCCCAAAAACATCGAAATGTCCAAAAGGAAACGTCCCCTTTGGACACTTTTGATAAATTATACTCCATATGCTGAGAACAAGAATTGTCCCATGTATACTTGAACACATGGTACAAGTACAACTAATACGAAGAAGATTAATACTGCTCCAACTATTGCATAAACAACTTGTGGTAATGCTTTCATTATTTTGTTCATTATGTTGTCTATGTCTATTTCCATATATTCTACTAGTTTTTCCATCATTTCTGTCAAGTCTGTTTGCATTCCTATTTTCAACATTTCTGTCTCCATTGATTTTGATAAACCTGATTTTTCGAATGGCTCTATCCAAGAGCTTCCTATCAAAATATTGTTTATTGATGTTTCTATTATTGATAACATTACATAGTTTTGTATAACGTTTTTACTTACTTCTATTGAGTCTTGAATTCTCATTCCATTTTTAAGGTTTAATAGCATTGCTTTCATTAGTCTTGAGAAGTCTAATGCATATATTAATTCGCCAAATATTGGCATTTTGTATTTAAAGTAATGGAAATTGTATTTTCCCTTTGGTGTATTTATATAGAATAATATTGCTCCAGCAATTGCAACTATTACCAGTGTTGGTATATACCAATATTGAAGGAATAAGTTTACTACGTCTGCAAACCATAAAGTTATTGCTGGTAATGTGTCTTGAGTTCCCAATTCGTCGAATACTCCTTGTATTGCTGGTATTGCATATAATGTTCCTACAAATAACATTACTATTAATAATACGAATTGTATGATATTTGGTATTAATATTCCTTTCAGTTTTCTATTTAATGCTGCTGTATCATCCAAATATTTTACAGCTTGTTCCAAGGAGTTTGTTAATGATCCTGACAGTTCTCCTACTTTTATCATATTGATATAGATATATGGAAATACATTTGAATAGTATTCCATTGTTGTGTACATATTTTCTCCGGCTTCTAGTCCAGCTAGAATGTCTTCTAATATTCCTCTAAATGATAAGTTTTCTGTACTGTTAATTATTGTACTTAAGGCATGAATATTATTAAAGTTTGCTTTTTTCAATAGATAAAAGTTTTGCGTAAATATAACTATATCTCTATCAGTAATTTTTTCTGTTTTGGCAAGATATAGATTTACTTTTTCTTTTGTTGATAAGGTTCTTTTAGGTCCAATTTGCGTTGTATTTACGTTTTTCATTATCTCTTGTATATCGCTAACGTTTTTCTTTTTCTTTTTTACATTTTGTCTATTAGACCTATATGCTACTTGGTCTATAGAAATTGGTAGTAAATTATTATTTTTTAGGGTCTTTACTAGTTGGTTTTTATTTCCTGCTTCGACCTTATTTCTAATAATTAGCCCTTTGTCTGTCATCGCCTTATATACATAGGTTGGCATATTTTTGCCTCCTTTCTAGTTTTTTCCTTTTTTGATTTTCAATTGCATAATTGTTCTATTTAAACTTTCTAAGTTCTTTTCTTCTATTTGTGATTTTACTTGGTCAAGTGTTAACTTGTCTTCCACAAATAGCTCTGCTAAAGAATTTGTTAATCCTATACTTCCTTTTTCAAGGTTACTTTGGATTGCGTCTTCTATTTCTGAAACGCTTAGCTTATCTTTTCTGATAATTCCTGCAACAATATTATCAACTACCATTACTTCTGGTACCAATACTAGTTTTCCATCTCTTCCTGGTAAAAGTCTTTGAGATATAACAAGTTTTAATAATGCTGATAATAAATATTTTATTGTTGCTTGGTCTCTAACTTCATAGAAGTTTATCATTCTGTCTATTGTTTCTGCACAAGATTTTGTATGCAATGTTCCTATTACTAAGTGGCCAGATTCTGCCATTTCAATTGCTGCTTCCATTGTTTCCTTGTCACGAATCTCTCCTATTACAAGTATGTCGCAGTCTTCTCTTAGTGAGTTTTTAACACCTGCACTAAATGTTAGGGAATCTTTTCCCCTTCCAATTTCTTTTTGTACTATTAAGGATTTTTTAGAGTGATGTTTGTATTCTACTGGGTTTTCTAGTGTTAGTATTTTTTTATTTTGATTTTCGTTTATATGATTTACTAATGCATTTAGTGTTGTACTTTTTCCTGAGTTTGTTTTTCCTGTAACTAGTATTAATCCTTGTGGTTGGTATGTCATTCTTCTTACAATGTCTGGTACTCCTAGGGCTTCATATGGTGGTAATTCATTTTTTATTAATCTTAGTGTACAGATTGGTATGTCATCTGAAAATGATATATTTACTCTTAGACGAATGTCTTTATATTCATAAGACATATCTAATTTTCTAGTAGAATTGAAAACTTCGTCTTTGTCCAAATTTCCTTTTACTAATGTGTCATATATTTCATCCATATCTTCTGGAGTTAATACATCAAAACCTTCTGCTGGCTCTAATCTTCTTACTATTCTTAACATAGGTTTATTTCCACATATTAAATGAACGTCAGAAGCATCTACTTTTATTGCCTCGTCTAATATTTTATCCAAATTCATACTTTTTCCTCCTTTGTTTATATAAATAACAATTTGTTATTCAATTCTTCTAAAGTTGTATATCCTTTTATAACTTTGTTTATGCCATCTACTACTAATGGTTTATATCCATTTGCTAATGCTTCTTTTCTTATTTCAATACTTGATTTTCCGTTCATTATCGCTTCTTTTATATCATCTGTTACATCTAAAACTTCAAAAACTGCGATTCTTTCATAATATCCTGTATTATTACAATGCTTACATCCTACTGCATCATATGTTGTTCCACTTGTATCAAAATCGATACCATATTTTTTGCCAATTTTCTCTATTACTGCTTTTTCTTCGTCATTAAATGGTCTCTCTTTTTTACATTTTGGGCATAATCTTCTTACTAGTCTTTGAGAGATTGAAGTTGCTAAAGTACTTGCAATATCATAATCTGAAAGTCCAATTTTTCTCAATCTTGTTACAACTTCTATACTATCTAGTGTATGGATTGTTGATAACACATAATGTCCTGTTTGTCCTGCTTGTATTGCTATTTCTCCTGTTTCTCTATCACGAATTTCCCCTACTAGTATGATATCAGGGTCTTGTCTTAATACTGTTCTTAGTGAACCAGAGAAAGAAGATTTTGCGTCTATTTCTATTTGGTTTAGTCCTGGTATACGTATTTCCACTGGGTCTTCTATTGTAGTTATATTAATTTGTGGTCTGTTTAAATAATCAATTATACTGTATAAACTTGTTGTTTTCCCTTCACCTGTTGGTGCTGCAACTATTGTTATACTGTTTTTCTTGTTTATGCTTTTTCTAAATTCTTCTTCTGTTCCTGAATATCCCAATTCAAATATATTTCTAATATCTGCATCTTTTCTTAATAATCTTAGAACGAATTTTTCTCCATATACGTTTGGTTGTGAAGATACACGAATATTGTAATCATCATAAAGTAATATTCTACCATCTTGAGAGTCTTGTCTTTCTTGATGCATATTTGATATAGCTTTTAGTCTTCCTATTATTTGATTTTGTTTTTCTTTTTCGATGCTTGCTGCTGTAATTAATTCTCCATCTATTCTATATCTAACTCTTACTTCTTTTTGCATAGGTTCAATGTGAATATCACTTGCTCTTCTTTCCATTCCAGTTTTTATTATACTATCTACTAAACTTACTGTGTTTTCATTTCTTCCAGTTGATGTTAAGTTGCTTGTTACTTCACCTTCTAAGCTTTTTAAAATTCTCTCAATATCAGTTTCAAAAGTAATGTAACTTTCCATTACTAGACCTTTGTTTAGCAATATTAGTCTTACAGTATCCATTGTTTTTTTATTTACTGTATTTGCAAAACATACTTTTATTTTTCCTGCATTTACTTCAAATGGTATTGCTTTATTTTTCTTTGCAACATCTAATGAAATGTAGTCTGTTAATTTTATGTTCATATTTTTTCCAGTTAGTAAAATTCCTTTTGTTCCTACAATTTCACCTATTGCTTCTATTAATCTTGCAGGGTCAGTAGCTCCTAATATATATAGAATGTCTCCTATTTTTTTATTAGGGTGTTCTCTTTGATATTTTAGCGCTTCTTCAATATTGTTTTCGCTTACTATACCTTTTTTTACTAATTCAACACCTATTGGTTGTCTTCTTCTAACGTCCATAAAATTTTCTTCCTTTCATTTGTATTTACTATTTTAATGTATAAACTATTGGCTGTCTATTTGTTGTGTCATTCTTTGCTTTTATAGTTACTTTTACAGTAGTTTTTCCATTTTCATTTGTGCCTTGTTCAAAACTACAATCTACTATATCTTTACATATTTTTGCTTTATTTCTGTATATTCCACTATTTTCACTTACAAATGTATATTGTGCCCCATTATCAAAAACTATATAATCATCTCCACATTCTAAAATTTTTATATTTGGTGTATTTACTTCTTCTGAAAAATGACTATTAAATGTTGTGTATTCTGTTATTGGGTCTATGTCTTTTATATCTGTTGTATTACTATAAAAGAACATAGTAAGTCTTGAAAGAACTGCAATTACTATTGCCATTGCAATTACATATATCGTTAATGAAATAAGTGTTACACCTTTTTGAGACTTCATTTTCTAATTCTCCTTTGAAAGTATTGTTGATAGTTCTACGCTTCTTTCTTTTCCTTTGTACATATAAGAAATTTTTACTGTTATCTTTTTTACTATATCTTCTATTATGTCTGCACTTTCATTAATATCTTTGTAGTCTGTTATTGTTATTGTTCTGTAAAAACCTTCATTCCCATCTACTGGTTGATTAACCAAACTGTTCCCATCTTTATCAACAGTTGTTGTTTTATTCATTCCTAAGAAATCTGAAAAATTTTGGCTTTTTATTTTTTCTATTTCGTTTACCGCTATATAAGTTGCATCTGATTTTATTTTTAATTCATCTGCCGAACTATTAAAATTATATATTAACATTGTAATTAACGATACAAATATAAATATTACTATTACTGATATTGCTATATCTATTCCTGTATAACCCTTTTGGCTACGCATTCTTTTCATAGTTTGTCTCCTTTACAATATATATTGGTTAAATAATAAGATTAAAGTAATTATTGTTATATTTATTGTTCCTAAATAAAAGCCGATACTAATTTCTTTTGCTATTTGCTTGTCAGTTTTTATTTGTTTGTTTTTCATATCTTTTAGTTTATATAATAACAAATAAATTGCGATTGCTAGTAATGTTATTATTATTGATAGTGATGTTACATATTCCCCTGTAAATATTATCATTGTTATTATTGCTAATAGTATTCCATTTACATATGTGCTTTTTGCATATTTTCGTAGTGTTATTGTGTCTAAAATTAGCACTATTATATATGCTACTAGATATATGCCATATCTATATATATTAGCGTTTTCTACTATGCATAGATATATCATATATGCTATTGATATTACTATTCCATAGATATTTACACTTTTTTCTATTTTTCTGTTTTCTTTGTCAATTCCGCATATTAAGATTATGAATGTTAGGTATAGTGCCGTGAATATTAGTTGTGCGAAAATTTCTAAGCTTAAGTTGTATATGCTTAGTTTCATTGCATATGCGATTGTTACAAATAGTATTCCTGATAGTATTTCTAGTATTAAATATCTTGGTCTAATTTTTTCTTTACAATATCTGCATTTTCCACCTAAAAAAATGTAACTAAATATTGGAAACAAGTCTAATAAACCTAATTTATGGTCACAATTAGGACAGTATGAGTGTGTGTATATTATGTCTTGTTTTTTTGGTATTCTGTGTACTGCTAGTGTGTAGAAGCTTCCAAATAGTGCTCCTATTATGAATATTAGTGTATATAGTATTGCTTCCATTTTTTCTTTTTCCTTTTTTTATAGTTTAAGCCATACACACGAAGTGTGCGTATGGCTTGTTTATTAATCATTATTTATTAGGGACGGCTATTATGCTGGATCTTGCCAAGTAATTCCTCCATTTTCCCCAATTGTTCCTGTAATTGTTTTTCCTTTATCTGTTTTTGGTGTTATTGTAATTGTTGTACCTGTAACAGTATATAATCCTGCGTTTGTAGATGTCATTGCATTCTCTGTTAAATATGCTCCAAAATTAGCATATTTTGATGTATCAGTAGTTTCTACATATTTAGCTTCATAATAATCAGCCATTTTTGTATTAACATCTAATTGAGCAGTTTCCTTTGCTTCTGCAATTCTAGTTTCAGCTGCAGATTTTGAAGCTTTTGTTAATACACCATTCTCTCCTGATAACATAGCGATTGCTACACCAGCTAAAATTAAAAGAACGATAATTGTTATAACTAAAGCGATTAATGTTATACCTTTATTATTTTTCATTTGTTTTTTTCACCCCTTTTCTTTTGATAAATTTTATTTGGCTTATCTTTATTATTAAAATAATTATAAAGATAACGTTAATAACTAAAAATTATTTGGTTCCTGTGTTTTGGAAAAACTGTCCACTAGATGAAGAACCACTGTTGCTGTTTGCGTTTCCATTTGAGTTTAAATTGTTATTATTGTTTGAACCTTGATTATTGTTTGTTGTTCCATTACCTGAATTTGCATTTCCTTGGTTTTCTTCTGTTTGTTCAACTGCTGCAAATGGATTTGCTTTTCCTGGTTTGTAATTTTGTGTTCTTTGGAAATTGTTTAAGTCTGATGCATTTACTGTATATGTCATAACAATTTGGCTATCGTCAATATGTTCTGACGCTGCTAGTTCTTCCTTTGTCTCAGCTGGTATTGTATATGCAACTTCACTTGGTAAAGTTTTTGATAACGGAACATATTTATATAATAGTATTCCCAAAACAAGTATTATAGCTAAACATAGTAATAATACAAGTATTAGTTCTTTAATAACTGACTTAACCATTGTTTTTCTCCTTTTTATCTTGCAACATTTGTGTTGCTTGTATTTGTTGTCCTATTTGTAGATGTTGTGTTTGTGCTGTTAGTTGTATTTGTTACATTATTTGCACCTGTTTGTTCATCTACTTCAGTTGCATTATCTTGTTCATTAGTAACTACTGTATTTATTTTTTCTATTGCTATTCCCCTACAAGTAAAGTTTGCTTCTAATGTTTCTCCTGCACTTGTTGGTTTCATGTTGAAGTTTTCTATTTTAAATCCTAATGTACTATCATTTTCAATTGCTGATATAAAATCTAGTATTGAAATATAACTTCCTGTGACTGTAAATTTTATATTGTAAATTCCTTGTGCTGAACCTGTTTCATAAACTATTTTTGCTTCTGCACCTTGTTTTGTTGCATGGTTTCCTAATTTAACCATTAATGTTTCATTTTCATATTTTTCAATTTGATTAGCTGCTTGTATTTCTGATTCCTCACTTATTACTGTCATATCTTCGTAGTTTTTCTTTTCTTCTTTTAGTTTTTTTGTGTCAGCAGTAAGAGTGTTTACAGATTGTACATAATCTTTTTCTGCTAATTTTCCTGCTTCCTGAATTTTTTCGTCTAAGCTTGCATTTTTGGCTTCTATTCCTTTAATTCCAAGTATTTCTATTGAGCCAATGCTTATTCCTTGAACAAAAGTGTATACAGAAAGGCCAGCTAATAATGCTATCAAAATTAATATTAATAATTTTTTCATGGCAATTCTCCTTCTATTGTTACTGCAACTACACCATTATCTTTTTGTCCTGCTGTTGATATTACGTCATTTAATATAACTTCTGTTTTTAATTTTGCTATAAAATATCCTAGTTGCTCATATTTATTTGATTGGGCAGTAATTTTTATATGTGTTCCTGATGTATTATCAATTGAAGTTAATTGAACACCTTCAGGAATTACTGACATTATTTGATTTAGTAAATTTGGAATTGCATTTCTAGTTTTTGTTCTATCTGTAATTCTATCATTTGCATCTTCTAGATTTTTTATCATTGTTGTATATTCATTTGTTCTAGATTTAACCTTTTCATCATCAGATCTAGCAAGTAATATTTGTTGCCTTGTTGCACTTATTGATTGATTTGCTTCTTCTTGTTTCTTTTCCATTTGATTGTTTAGCAATATTGAAAAGCCACTATAAATTATTAATAAAACAAGCACATATGCAGCAATTCTAATCAATCCTTTTTCTGTTTTATCTAATGCTTGGTTTAAATCCCATGTGAACCAGCTACCAATATTTTTTTGTTCTGATTTAGTTTTGTCTGGGTTTACTTCTATCTTTAACCATCCTGGAATCTTGTCTGAAAAGCTTTGAGCTTTAAAGTTCATTCCAGCAATTCCTTCATTTAATCCCATTAACGCTAGTGAAATAGCTGTGTTTACCTCTATATAATCTTTTATACTAATGTCTTTTGTTTGTTGCACAAAATATGGTTTTAATATTTCACAGTTTACTTCTGGTAGATATTCTTGGAAATATAGGTCTGCATTGTTTATTAGTGCTGATGTACCTGTTAAATACACTGTTTTTATTTTGTCTTCATTTGCATTGACTATTTTCTTTACTTGTCCTACTATTGTGTATAGTGTAGGCATAATATCTTCCAAGTAGTTAACTTCGCCTTCTTGCAGTTCTTTTCCCTCTGATGTATATATTGTTGTATTTTTACAAATTTCATATGATTTCGAATATGAGTTTTCTTTTATGTTTATGGCATCTAATATTTGTGCACTTCCTTCTTCAAGTATATCTATATTTGAAACTTTGTTATCTATAATAGTTGTTACTGTTGTTTTGTCTTCTATATTTACTATCAAAGCTCCTGATTCTTTTTTTGTCTTTATCAAGTTTGGTAGTGACATAGATATTGGAGAAATGTTTGTTAGTTTATAATCACTTAGTTGTTGCATTCTTTTGTTTAGTTCTATTTTGTTGTCTGCAATGTGGATTATCTTTAGTTTTTCTTTGTCTAGTTGATTGTCTACAACTGCATATCTTGTTTCAAAAACGTTTGGATTATAACCTTTATCTGTGCAATATGCATCAAACTCTGTTTTTATTGCTTTTTGTAAGTCATTTTTTGTTATTAGTGCAAACATATTAAAATAATTGTACATTTCTTCAGACAAGTTAATACTAATAGGCGTTTTTTGGCTATATGTTTCTTCTATTATTTGTTTTATAGCTTCACCTATTCTGTCATAAAACTTAATGCCAAAAGATTCTACTTTTAAATTATCACGGTCTTTTGACACTTTTGCATATTTAATTAGATGTTCTTCAATATATAGTCCTAAACAGCTTGACATTTTTCCTTTTATATGGTTCTAATACTAGACCATATTCTCCTTTCTTCGTTTTTTCTGTTGTGTTTTACAATTGTTTCTTTTTTTGTGTTATATTCTTATTTTTGCTATTTAATAAAAAAACATACTTGCATATATTTTACAAAATTCTATTTTTTTCTTCGAATAATTATTAATTACATATATATTTTATCTTTTATAGAAAAAAAGTCAATATTTTTAATGTAACTGTAATTAAATTGTAATGTAATTGTAATAATTATTTTTTTGTTAATTTACAGATGAAAAATCCATCGGTATCAGGGTTTTGATATACTTGCAAAAAACCATCTAGTAAAAACTTTTCAAAATAATTTTTTTCATTTTTTGAAGCTTTTGGAAGTTCTATTTCCTTTATACTAAAATTGGGATTTTTATCTAAAAACTTTCTTATTATATTCTCATTTTCTTCTTTTAAAATACTACAGGTTGAATACACTAATTCTCCTTTTGACTTTAAATACTTACTACATACTTCTAAAATTTGCATTTGAATCTTTGCAATTCCTTCTATATCTTCCCTTTTCCTCTGCCATTTAATATCTGGTTTTCTCTTTAACACGCCTATCCCTAAGCACGGAACGTCTAATAAAATCTTATCAAATTTTTCACAATTTTCTTCATTATATATAGTAGCATCTTTTACTTTTGTTTTTATAATATCTATTCCTAGTCTCTTTGCTGTTTCTTCTACAAGTTTTGTTCTATGTGTATGTATGTCCCATGCTTCAATTTCAGCATCGTTTTCCACAATTTGTGCCAAATATGTGGTTTTTCCTCCTGGTGCACTACAAGCATCTAATATTTTCTCCTGCTTTTGTGGATTTAGAATTACAGCTGTTAGACCTGCTGCTTCATCTTGTACACTAAATAACCCTTCTTTAAACTCTTTTAAATTTTCTATATTTTTCACTTTATTCAAAATCAAAAAATCTTCTAAAATTCCGTTCTTCTACTTCTATTCCTTTTTGTTCTAATCTTTCTTGTAATTGTTGTTTAGTTGTTTTTAAGGCGTTTACTCTTATAGAAAGTTTTGGTCTTATATTTGAACTTTTACAAATTTCTTCAACTTTTTCTATAGTTAGTCCATCTTTTAACAATTCCTGTATTATCCACTCTGGCATTGATGTAGTTTTAGAAATTCTTTCAATATTATCTTTTATTTTGCCTAATTCTTGGTAATCTTCTTTTGTAACCTTTCTTAAAATGGCATTTGTAAATCCACTACTACTTTTGTGTCCGTATCTCTTGCTTAAAGTTACCCCTTCATTTACTGCCGCTGACTTTGGAATTTTGTCTAAAAATATTATTTGATAAATACTCATTCTTAATACGTTCAAAATCCATGGTGATATTTTTTTAAGTTTTATATTTGAATATTTTTTTATGATTTCATCTAATGTTAACTTCCATGTAGTTACTCCGTAAACAATTTCAGAAATCAACCCAATATCTTTCTGCGTTAAATCTTTTCTATTTTGATTTAACATTTCATCTAATGCAATATTTGAATATGCTTTTTCTTTATCTATTTTATACAAAATTTTTAACGCCATCTCTCTTGCTTTATCTATCATTATTATTTCCTACTTTCTTATTTTTATTATATTTGTGCTTGTGTTTATTTTGAATTTGCTTTTTTGATTATATAATTTTTTTGTATTATTTTCTACTATTTTTGCATATTTTTTCTAAGTTGTGGAAAAGATAATCTTAAAAGCTAATTTGGAGGTTTATTATGGATATAAAAAAACATTTAATAATTACAGGAAACTCAACTGTTTCTTGGAAAGATGCTATCGTAAAAGCAATTGCAGAAGCTTCTAAGACTATTGATTATATATCAGAAGTTAAAATTTTAGAACAAAGAGCAACTGTCGACGGTGATAAAATTAATGAATATTTTGTAGATTTAGATTTAAGTTTTGTTATCGACTTAAATAGAAAAACTAATTAAGGAGGAATATAAAATGAATAACCCTTTAGAAACAAAACAAACTTATCAGGACTATGTAGACCAAAAATCGCCAAACTCACCAATTTTAAAAAACTGCTTTTGGGCATTCATAATTGGTGGAATAATATGCTCAATTGGTCAGATCATACTTAATATATGTAAAGAACGCGGACTTGATACACAAACATCAGGCACAATAGTTTCCATCATTTTAATAGGTCTTGCAGCTTTTTTAACAGGCTTAAACCTATTCAACAAACTTGGAAAAATCGCTGGAGCTGGTTCACTAATTCCGATTACAGGATTTGCAAACTCAATTGTATCCCCTGCTATGGAATACAAATCCGAAGGCT
This sequence comes from uncultured Clostridium sp., assembly GCA_947367845.1. Taxonomy (GTDB): domain Bacteria; phylum Bacillota; class Clostridia; order TANB77; family CAG-508; genus CAG-269. The sequence goes on from CANBES010000010.1 coordinate 19,820, forward strand.
ATGTAATGGGTGTTGGTGGAAAAATGTTCACAGTTGCAGGTCCTGTTCTAGTATTTGGTATTTCGACATCAATCTTAGTAGGTATTATTTATTTAATCTTTAATACTCAATCTATCACATTGGTGTAATGGACATGTTGGGTCACATCTAAAATTTATGTGGACGTTAAAAGTCTAAATTTATAATAGGAGATGATTTTTTGGAAAAGTTAGGTAAACAAACTATAAAATTTAATAATCCGCCAACAATTACTGCTACTGCTAGCATTGTTGGTCCAAAAGAATCTCAAGGTCCTTTGGCAAAGTATTTTGACCAGACTTTGGATGATGAGTTTTGGGGAGAAAAAACTTGGGAGAAAGCTGAAAGTAAAATAATTAAGGAAACTGTAAATACTGTTGTTACAAAATCAGGTATTAGCAGTAATGAAATCGATTGCTTATTTGCAGGGGATTTATTAAATCAATGTATTTCTTCTAGCTTTGGTTTAAGAGAAGTTGGAGTTCCATTTTTTGGAGTATTTGGAGCTTGTTCAACTTTTGTGGAGTCTATGAGTTTAGGTGCAATAGCTATTGAAGGTTTCGCAAATAATGTAGTATGTGCAACTTCTAGTCATTTTTGTAGTGCTGAAAAGCAATTTAGATTTCCATTAGAATTAGGAAATCAAAGGCCTCAGACAAGTCAATGGACTGTTACTGGTAGTGGAGCTGTGGTTTTATCTAAAAACGGAAATGGGCCTTTTATTACTCACATTACTCCTGGAAAAATCGTTGATATGGGTATTAAGGATGCAAATAATATGGGTGCTGCTATGGCTCCCGCATTTGTCGACACACTGATTACTCACTTTTTGGATACTGGAAGAAATCCTAGTTATTATGATGCAATAATTAGTGGAGATTTAGGTCATGTAGGTAAAGAAATTGCAATTGACCTTGCGAAAACTCAAGGTTACAATATTAAATCAAATTATAATGATTGTGGTGTTTTGATTTTTGATAAAAATACTCAAGATACTCACGCAGGCGGTAGTGGTTGTGCTTGCTGTGGTACTGTATTTTCTGGATATCTGTTTAAACAGTTGCAAGAAAAGAAATATAAAAAGATTTTATTGATTGCTACTGGTGCTTTGACTAATTCAACAACTTCTCAACAAGGTGAAAGTATTCCAGGGATTGCGCATGCAATTAGTATTGAACTATGAAAGGAGAAAAAATATGGATATAAATTGGGCTAATGTTTTTGATTGGATGATGTTGCTTAAATGTTTTGTGACTGGTGGAATTATTTGTATAATTGGTCAAATTTTGATTGATAAAACTAAGCTTACACCTGCTAGAATATTGGTTATTTTTGTTACAACTGGTGCAATTTTAGGTGGGCTTGGTATATATAAGTATTTGGTTGATTTTGCTGGCGCTGGAGCTACTGTTCCTCTTACTGGTTTTGGATATAATTTAGCTAAAGGTGCGATTGAAGGCGTTAAAGAAAGCGGTCTTGTTGGTGCTTTTGTTGGTGGCGTTAAGGCTTCTGCTGGTGGTATTGCCGCTGCTGTGTTCTTTGGTTACCTTGCTGCTCTTATTTCTAAACCTAAAATGAAAAAACAATAAAAAAATCGCTATTGGGCTTTTCCTAATAGCGGTCTTTTTATTATTTACTTTGTTTTATCGCTTACTTGCTTATTATAGTTTTGAGCTTTGCTCACGATTACTTGTTTATGCTTTTTTTGCGATTTCTGCAATTTCTGTAAATGCTTTTGGATCTGTTACAGCTATTTCTGCTAACATTTTTCTGTTTACTGCTACATTAGCTTTTTTTAGTCCTGCTATCATTTTGCTGTATGTAGTTCCATTCATTCTTGCTGCAGCATTTATTCTTGCTATCCATAATTTTCTGAAATTACTTTTTTTATCTTTTCTTCCTACATATGCATATGATAAAGATTTCATAACTGCTTGGTTAGCATTTCTAAATCTATAACTTTTTGCTCCGTAGTAACCTTTAGCTTGTTTTAATACTTTTTTATGTCTTGCTCTTGTTGTTCTTCCTGATTTTACTCTTGCCATTTATTTCACCTTCCTATTTCTAATTTTAGTTACCGTATGGTAATAATTTTTTGATTGTATTTTCGCATGTTTTATCTGCGTATCCATTTTGGATTCTTCCTGATTTCTTTTGTCTTTTTGTTTTATTTGCTAATAAGTGTCTTCTGTTTGATTTTGTTCTTTTTACTTTTCCTGTTGCTGTTAAAGAATATCTTTTCTTTGCAGCTTTGTTTGTTTTTAGTTTTGGCATAACTATGAACTCCTTTCGTTTTTTATCCCATTTGGGACGTTTCTTTTTGGACATTTTGTCCATTTGGGGACACATCTTGATTTGCCCCTTTTTTACTTTTTATATTTTTGCTTGCAGAACTATTTGTCTGCTTTTTTAGCTAAAATTGTAAACATATTTCTACCTTCTAATTTAGGTTTCTTTTCAACAGTTGATACATCTTCTAACTCTTCTATAAATTTGTTTAGAACTAACTCTCCTGCTTTTGAGTTGTTTACTTCTCTTCCCCTAAATCTAACAGTGATTTTAACTTTGTTTCCGTCATTTAAAAACTTTCTTGCATTTTTAGATTTGAAACCAAAGTCGTGCTCTTCGATGTTTGGAGTAACTCTTAGTTCTTTTACTTCTAAAACTTTTTGCTTTTTCTTAGCTTCTTTCTCTTTTTTAGCTTGCTCAAATTTGTATTTTCCATAGTTCATTATTTTACAAACTACTGGATTTGCATTTGGCGCAACTAATACTAGGTCTAAGTTTTTTTCTTCAGCTTTTTCTAAAGCTTCGTTTATTGAAATAACTCCTAACTTTTCTCCGTTTTCTCCTATTAGTTGTACTTCCTTTGCTCTGATTTGTCTGTTGATTGGTAATTCTTGTTTTATAAAAAACACCTCCAATAATAAAAAAATTTGACTTTTGTTACAAGCCAAATTCAAAAATAATACTGACAAAGATTTGTCAAAATTATTTAATTTCTAACCTTTTTCCTTGTTTGGATAAGGTGAGAAGTTTGACTTCTTCTTGTAACGAGTATTATTATACACCATCTGACAAAGGTTTGTCAAGCATTTTTTAAAAATTGCCACGATGGACGGTCCTTTTTGGCAATTTTTTGCCAATGGGGACACTCCTTATTTGGTTATCTGAAATATCAAAATCCCAATTGTTTGAATAACAAACAAATTCAAAATATTAGAAGTAAACAAGTTGTTAGTAGCTTCAACTACTCCTAAAAGTTCGCTATTCTTTTGTCTTTTATAATGTTTCTGTGACTCAAAAAAAGTAATCAGCTCTGGAATACTTGTAATAAATCCAAGTAAAATTCCTATAGCACCTTGTGAAATACCAAAACTATTGCAAAGTAATTCTAAATTGTTTCCTAGAAGTTCACTTACAATGAAGAGCAAAATCCCTGTAACAAACAAATATATTATATATTTTGTTATTTTCTTTTTATTTCCCCTTTCCCACTTAGCTTCCTTTTCTATTTTTGTTTCCAATTTTTCATCTTCATTTTTTAAATAAAGTTTATGCACATTATTATTTAAAAATCTAAATAATGCATAAAGTATGATAAATAGCGGAACAATGGCAATATTCATTTCTATTTTAAATATTAATAAGATAATTGGAAAAATTATAGTTAGTAAAACTAAAATCAAGTCAACTTTTATTGCTTTATTTCTAAGTGTTTTTTGGTTTTTATTCAAAAATATCGCAAATATATATTGAACTAAATTTATTATGTTTGAGCTAAGTACGTTTATACTGCTAGCAGACATAAGTCCACTGAAGCTTGCGGTTGTAATTGTTAGCAATTCTGGTGCAGATGTTGCGTATCCTGCAATGTCTCCTACTGTCTTTGGCTTTAGATTTAGTGCTTCTGCTAGCTTTCTTAAAGTTGTAACTAGAATATATTTTGCTATTACAACTATTAGTGCTGAATACACAATAAATTTTAAAAATTCAATAATTAAATCACCCAAATCAATATTCTCCCTTATTTTCTCAACTCTATATCAATACTATAAACGATGTTTTTTTGCTCTGTCCCCAAAAACATCATTTTTTATTATTTTGCCCAATTTATTGCCAATTATTAGAAAATATAGTATAATTGGCATAATTAATTATAAAATGTCCAAAAGAGAAATGTCCCCATTGGACATCACAAGGAGGTAAATATGATAGATATCAAATTTTTAAGAGAACACACAGATGTTGTAAAAGAGAATATTAAAAGAAAGTTTCAAGACCATAAGCTTGTTTTAGTTGACGAGGTTCTTGATTTAGATGTAAAAAACAGAGAAGCTAAACTTAATGGTGATAATTTAAGGGCTGAGAGAAAGTCTTTGAGTAATCAAATTGGTGGTCTTATGAAGGCTGGCAACAAAGATGAAGCTGAAAAAGTTAAGTTACAAGTTAATGAAATAAACGCTAAGTTAGATGAAAACGAAAAATTGGAAGCTGAGTATTCAGAAGCTATAAAGGCTAGAATGATGAAAATTCCAAATATTATGCACGAGTCTGTTCCTATTGGTAAAGATGATAATGAAAATGTTGAGATTCAAAAATATGGAGACCCTGTTGTTCCTGATTATGAAATTCCTTATCATGGTGAGATTATGGAAGCTTTAGGTGGGCTTGATTTGGATAGTGCAAGAAGGGTTGCTGGAAATGGTTTTTATTATATGCTAGGTGATGTTGCAAGGTTGCATTCTGCTGTTCTTTCATATGCAAGAGATTTTATGATTAACAAAGGATTCACTTATTGCATACCACCTTATATGATTAGAAGTGACGTTGTTACAGGGGTTATGAGTTTTGAAGAAATGGATGCTATGATGTACAAGATTGAAGGCGAAGATTTATATTTGATTGGGACAAGTGAGCATTCCATGATTGGTAAATTTAAAGGTCAAATTTTAAATAAAGCCGAAATGCCTTACACAATTACATCATATTCACCTTGCTTTAGAAAAGAAAAAGGTGCACATGGAATTGAAGAACGTGGTGTTTATAGAATACATCAATTTGAAAAGCAAGAGATGATTGTGGTTTGTGAACCTGAAGATAGTTGGAATTGGTATGATAAAATGTGGTCATATACAGTTGAATTTTTCAGAAGCATGAACATTCCAGTGAGAACACTAGAATGTTGCAGTGGCGATTTAGCAGACTTAAAAGCAAAATCATGTGACGTAGAAGCTTGGAGCCCACGTCAAAAGAAATATTTCGAAGTTGGTAGTTGTTCTAATCTAACAGATGCACAAGCTCGTAGACTTGGAATTAGAATTAAAGGCGAAAACGGAAACTATTTTGCACATACTTTAAATAACACAGTAGTTGCCCCACCACGTATGCTTATTTCAATTATGGAAAACAATTACCAACCTGACGGAAGTGTTGTTATTCCAGAAGTTTTAAGACCTTATATGGGTGGACTTGAAAAAATCGTGCCTAAAAAATAATGTATTTGGGGACGGAGCAAAAAAACATCGATTTTTTAAGGAGTGTCCCCCTTGGCAAAAAATTGCCAAGAAGGTCCGTCCCCAATGACAGAAACCTGCCAAAAAGGTCCGTCCCCAATGGCACAATGGCAAGAAAAGGAGAATAAGAAATGTTAGTTAAAAATCCTAAGTTTGAAATTTCAGCAGTTAGCCCTAAGCAATATCCTAAGCAAGGATTACCAGAAATTGTTTTAGTTGGTAAGTCTAATGTTGGAAAGTCAAGTTTTGTAAATACTATGATAAATAGAAAGAAGTTAGCTAGAACTAGTAGCGAACCTGGAAAGACTAGGCAGATTAATTTTTATAATATTGATGAAACTTTTTATTTCGTTGATTTACCTGGTTATGGTTATAGCAAAATGTCTAAGAGGGAACAGGAGCAAGTTGGTAAGTTTATCGAAGAGTACTTGTTTAATAGAAAGGAAATTGCGCTTATTATTTTCTTAGTTGATATTAGACATAAACCAACTGATAATGATAAACTTATGTACAATTATATTATTTCTTCTGGATTGCCTTTTATTATTCTTGCTAATAAGGCTGATAAGATTGCTATTACTAAAGTTGACGGCGCTGTTTCAGATTTGCAAAAGGCTATTAATCCTATTGGAGATATTACAACTCTTCCTTTTTCTTCTGAAAGAAAGATTTATAAGGATGATGTTTGGAATATTATTGATGAATGTATTAAATAGCTATAGGTCAAACCGTTGTTATCATTAATAGATATATCCAAAAAGAGAGCATTACTTTTTACAGTAATTGCTCTCTTATTTTTTTCTAAAATTTACTTTTCGATTATATTAACTATTTTATATTGATACTTATTAGCAACAACATTTATTTTTTCTATCTTTTCTTCTGTTACAGAATATTAAGATTAGTGTTAAAATTAACAATAGTCCCAATATTACTGCAAGAACAATGATAGCTGGTAATGCTGCAAGTATTGCTGCTGCAATTGCTGCACCTATTAATAGTCCAATGACTAAAGTAAATGCTGCAAGTAATATAACTGCTATAATTCCTAAGCAACTTCTTTTCTTTGGTTCTCTATCTTTTTTATTTTCATAGCAATAAATTGTTTCTTGTGGTTCCATATAAGTCACCTCCAATATAGCACCTTACTTGATACTATATTATATATTATGACATTTTTTGTCTGTTTGTGACTTTTATTTTTTATCAGATTTTTTATTCTCCGCAAGAAAACTAAAATATTGATGTTTTTTTGCTCCGTCCCCAAATACATTGATGTTTTTTTGCTCCGTCCCCAAATACATCATTTATTTGTAATTTCTTCTAAGTCTAGAAGTTCTTGCCACCTAGCATCTACTTCTTTTTGGAATTCTTCTATCATCCACTCATTTCCTGGTTTAAACATATGTTTAAATCTCTTTTGTGGTCTTAAAAATTCTTCTACTGGTAGCTTTTTAGCTGGCTTGTAGTTGATTTTATATTTTCCATCTATTACTTCATATAAAGGCCAGTAGCATGTTTCAACTGCCAATTTATTAATTTGCATCAGCATATCTGTAGGATATCCCCAACCTCTTGGGCAAGGTGCCATTACGTTTAAGAATGCTGGACCTTCTGTGTATATTGCTTTTTCTGCTTTTTCGTATAAATCTTTAAAATTCATATATCCAACTGTTTGAGCAACATATGGAATATGATGTCCTACCATTATTTTCGCTAGGTCTTTTCTTGATTGCATTTTTCCAGGAATTACTGTTCCTGCTGGTGATGTTGTTGTGTCTGCAAATTTTGGTGTTGCTGATGAACGTTGTATTCCTGTGTTCATATATGCGCCATTGTCATAACATACATATACCATATCATGCCCACGTTCCATTGCTCCTGATAAACTTTGTAACCCAATGTCATATGTTCCACCGTCTCCACCAAATGCGATGAATTTTGTATCTCCGTCTTTTGGTAATTTTCCTTGTTTTTTCATTGATTGATATGCTGCTTCTGCTCCTGATAGTGTTGCTCCTGCACATTCAAATGCTGTATGTATGAATGAATCAGTCCAAGCTGTGTATGGATAGATAAATGTTGATACTTCCATACATCCAGTTGCTCCTGCTACTACTGCGTGGTCTTCTGGTTTTAGAGCTCTCATTATCATTCTTGCTGCTGGTGGTGCTCCACATCCTGCACACATTCTATGTCCTGATGTAAATCTTGATGGTTTGTTTGCTACTACTTCTTTTAAATTATAAGGCATGTTATTTAGCCTCCTTTCTTAGTCCGAAATAGCGGTAAGGATTTTCTACTTTTCCTGTTTTTGCAATTTCGCTTAAATCGTTGTAAACTCCTTCGATATCGTCTGCTTTTGTATCTCTTCCACCAATTCCATATACATAGTTTACTGCTGGTACGTATTTTTCATTTACATACATTGCAGATGTTACATCTTCAAATAATGCTCCACCTGCCGCATTTAATGAGTCTGCTTTGTCTAGTATTGCAACAGCTTTTAAGTGTGATAACACATTTGCTACTTCGTCTACTGGGAATGGTCTAAATACACGAATTTTTAATAGTCCTGCTTTTATTCCTTGTTCTCTTAATTTGTCAACTACATATTTTGTAGTTCCTGCTGTTGAGTTCATACAAACAATTGCAATTTCAGCATCATCTAATTTGTATTCTTCAAATAGCCCATACTTTCTACCTGTCATTTTTTCAAATTCTTCTGATACTTCTAAAATAACTTTTTTAGCATTTCTCATTGATTCTGCTTGTTGTGCTTTATGCTCAAATAAGTATGCTTGTAAGTCTAATGGACCTACCGCAATTGGTTCTTCTCTATTCAATAAGTAATGTTCTGGTTGGTATTTTCCAACAAACTCTTTTACTTTTTCATCTTCTTCTAATTCTATATTTTCAATAGAGTGTGATGTTATAAATCCATCTTGGCATACCATTAATGGTAGCATAACGTCTTTATGCTCTGCTATTCTGTGTGCCATAAGTGTGTTGTCATATGCTTCTTGGTTGTTTTCTGAAAATAGCATAATCCAACCTGCATCTCTTACCCCCATTGCATCTGAATGGTCGTTGTGAATGTTTAGTGGTCCTGATACTGCTCTGTTTACTAATGATAAAACGATTGGTAATCTTAAACTTGAAGCTATGTAAATCATTTCCCACATTAGTGATAGTCCATTTGCAGATGTTGCTGTCATTGCCCTTGCCCCTGCTGCTTGAGCTCCGATACATGCTGACATTGCACTGTGTTCACTTTCAACTGCAACAAATTCTGTATCTACTGTTCCATTTGCTACAAATGTTGAAAAGTATTGTGGTATTTCTGTTGATGGAGTGATAGGAAATGCAGCTACTACGTCTGGATTGATTTGTTTCATTGCTATTGCTGCTGCTTCATTACCACTTAATCTTTCTCTTATACTCATAATTTTTCTTCCTTTCTAATTTTCTTTTTTGTTCTCTATTCCTGTCTTTATATACAAATTTTGATTTTAACACTGTTACAAAATTATTTCATTTCGATTGCTCCAAATGGGCATACTTTTGCACAAACGCCACATCCTTTGCAATAATCATAATTGAAATCTTCTCTTTTACATTCTTTATTAACTGGAATTGCGTCATCTGGACAAACTGGGAAGCATAGTCCACATTGTTTACACTTTTCGCTTAAAAATATTGGTTTAATACTTCTCCAATCTCCTGTTTTGAATTCTCTAGCATTTCCAGCTTCATATATATCTCCACCTGGTGTCATTTTCTCCATTGGTGTGTTTGCATTTATAGTTGTCATATCTTTTTAACCTCCTTTAGTGCCATTTCTAAAGCTTTCATATTTCCTTCTATAACTTCAGGTTTTTTAGCAAATTTATGCTTGAATGAACCTTTCATATCTTCTAACAATTCTTCATCTGTCATAATTTTGCTAACCTTTACAATTGCTGCAAGCATTGGTGTGTTTGGAAAGTATTTTCCAAGTGCTTCTTCTGATATTTTTCTTGCATCTATTGTATATATTTCTCCTTTATATCCTTTTAAAACATCTTTTAAATATTCTGCTGATTTTGTTGTATTAATTACAATTGCACCTGTCTCTTTTAATCCAGCTGTTACATCAACTGATTCTAAAAGTGTATCGTCTACAACTACTACGTAGTCTGGCTCATATATGTTGCTGTGAATTGTAATAGGATTACTGCTAATTCTGTTATAGGCTGTTATTGGCGCTCCCATCCTTTCTGGTCCGTATTCTGGGAAACCTTGGATGTATTTTCCTGTGTTGAATGCTGCGTCTGCTAGTAGTAATGATGCTGTTTTTGCTCCTTGACCGCCTCTTCCATGCCATCTTATTTCTATTAAGTTATCCATTATTTCTAATGCCTCCTTTTTATATTATTTTACGAGTTTAGTATATGACTATTTTTCTTTAATGTCAAGCAAATTTTGTCATATCTGACCGCCGAGTAAATAAATAATACATTTCTATTGCATTTTACATAAAATCAAGTTATAATACTTATATGTAATATTGGAGGTAATATGTATGCAACTAAATAATTTTTGTGGCATCGATATTGGTTGTACCAACATTAAAATGCTGGCTATAGTAGACAACATCCCTATACCCAAAACTGTCCCTTCAGGTGATAACCTTTCACGGGAACAACTAATTAACACTATTATTGATTTTTATAACTCTTTCAATTGTGACTTTTTAGGGCTTGGGATTGCATTTTCTGGATATACTGCTGATTCTATAAAAGTTGAAGGTACTTCTCTTCCTTGTTTAAAGAACTTCTCAATCGAGGATTTAGCAGAATTGAATTGTAATAATATTAGGTTAATTAATGATTCTAATGCTACCACTCTTGCTGGAACTATTGAATATCCAAATTCTAAAGTTTTAGTTGGTATTACAAATGGAACTGGAATTGGCTGCGGAGTTTGTATATCTGGTAATCTTTTTACTGGTAGTTCTGGCTATCTAGGAGAAATTTATGGAAATCTTATTGTAAATGAGAAAAATTCTATTACAAAAATAGGACATCATTGCTCTGGGTCTAAAATATTAAAAAAATTGAATAACCTTCCAGATGATAATCAAAAAGAACTAATCAAACAAGCTTCAATACATTTGGGAATTTTACTAGTAAATATAATTCACTTATATAATCCTGATGTAATTTATTTTTCTGGTGGAGGATTTGCCTTTAGTAATTTTTTAGATAATGCCATTGATTTCGCTAAGCAAAATGCTTATTCTCATTTTACAAAAGAATTAACATTTGCAAGGTCTAGTTATGAAAATTATGCAGGATGTATTGGTGCAATCAAACTAGTATCGCAAAAAATCGAGAGTCAGTAAAAACTCTCGATTTTCTATTTTAAGCTTTTTCTAAAACTTTAGCCACTCCTTCCTCATCATTACTATCTGTAATATAATTTGCCTTTTTCTTCACTTCTAATGTTGCATTTCCCATAGCTACTGAATTATCTGTTGTTTCAAACATTGATACATCATTTTCACCATCACCTATAACTACAATTTCGTTTTTCTCTATATGTAAATATTGACACAGCTTTTTTATCGCGCTTCCTTTTGCCGCTCCTAAAGATGTTATATCACAATAATAATGGTTACTAGGTTTTAAATTGATGTCTTTTAATCTTTTCGATTCATTTTCTATTTTCACTCCAAATAAATTATCTTTTAAATATTGTTTAAATTCTATCATCTTTTCAATTTTTTTATTAGCCACTACACATTGAACTATTTTCTCTTTATTAATAATATTATAAATTTGTTCTTCTGTTTTAACATTGTCTTTTTCGTCTGGATAAAACATTTTATTCATAACTAATTCAAAATTATAATTAAAATTGATTTTATAATTATTTTTTTGTGAAAAATCAAAAATCTTATTTACGGTATCTTTATTAAGTGGTGTGCTGTATATTTCTAGGTCTTTGTCTATATCATATACATCTGCTCCATTAGAAGAAATTATATATGGACTTGCACCTGATAGTTCTTGATATTCTCGTGTAATAGTTCTTGACCTTCCTGAAGCCAAAATTACTTTTATTCCTTTTCTTATACATTCTTTTATTGCTTCTTTGGTATTTGTAGTAATTTCTCTTTTACTATTTAGTAAAGTACCATCAATATCTATAAAAATTGCCTTTATCATTTTTCTACTCCTATATATCTTTTCAAAAATTCACATTCTTCAAATTCTAAATTATTTTTTGCAATTTGTATTAATTGTTCAACCATTTCCTTGGTATATTTGCTACTTTTCTTTTCATAAAATTTCTTTAATGGTTTTTGCAAATCCATCATTACTTTTGTAGCTTTGTTTACATTTTGCTCCTTTAATAACTTATCCATCTTTACCATTTGATTTTCGTATATTGCTTTTCCTACTTTTGTATCTTTTATTTGCTCTAATGTATTTTCTTCTGTTATATCTTGCAAATCTATGTCTCTTTTTGGAATTTTAGTTCTAAGTAGTTGTTCAAATTCAGCATCTGTCACTTTCTGAATATCTCCTTTTTTATACACTTCTGGATATTCCTTGCAGATATTTTTATCCTTTGATTTTATATTAATTTTTTGTTTTAATACAATATCTTCACTAGATTTACCAACTAAAATATTGTATTCTCCTTCTTCCATTGACCATTTTTTTATTTCAACATTATAGTATTTAAATGCTTCTTTTGGTAAAACAATATTTACTGTTTTCTCTTCTTCTGGCTCTAATTCCACTTTTTCAAAAGCTTTTAACTCTTTTGTTGGTTTAAAGATAGTTGGCTTCTCTTGTCCTATATAAATTTGCACAATTTCTTTTCCCTTTACATCACCAACATTTTTTATTGTAAAAGACAATTTAATGTTTCCGTCTTCTTCAACTTTGAAATTTGAATATTCAAACTTTGTATAACTTATTCCATATCCAAACGGATATAATACCTTAACTTTATTTGTATCATAATATCTATATCCCACAAATATTGATTCTTGGTGTTCTACACTTACTTCTGTTCCTGGATAGTTTTTATAACATGGTGTATCTTCTATTTTTAGTGGATATGTTTCTGCTAGTTTGCCACTTGGATTAGCCTTTCCGATTAAACAATTTACTATTGCTTTTGCTCCTGCTTCCCCACCTAAATATCCTGTAATGATTGCTTTTACATCATCTTTCCATGGCATTGTTATTGGTGAACCATTTGAAAGTGATACTACTATGTTTTTATTGTATTTACTTATTTCCTTTATTAACTTATTTTGATTTTGTGGCAAATTTAAAGTTGTTCTATCCATTCCCTCTGACTCATAATTTTCAGTTAGTCCTGCAAAAATTATCACAATTTCATTTTCTTTAGCTATTTTTATAGCTTCTTTTCTTAATATTTCATCATCTTCTGTTTCAATTCTTCCATATCCTTTTGCATAATTAATCTCAAAACCTTCTTCTACAAAACTGTCATATGCATTTTCTAATTGGTATGGATTGATTGTTGAACTTCCTGCTCCTTGATATCTTGGCTTTTTTGCCATATCACCAATTACTGCTATTTTTCTATTTTTTAGTGGTAATATGTTATTGTCATTTTTTAATAATACCACCGCTTCTTCTGCCATTTCTAAAGCTATTTGATGATGTTGTTTTCTATCATAATCTTGTAATTGTTTACTTTCATTTACTTTAAAAGCTATTTGTAATATCCTATCTATTATCTCATCTAAATAATTCTCTTCAATTTCACCACTTCTTACCGCTTCTACAATTTCTTTTTCACCTTCGCCTCTTCCTCCTGGCATTTCTAATTCATTTCCAGCTAAAAGACCTTTTACTCTATCATTATTTGCTCCCCAATCTGTGATAACAATCCCTTGAAAATTCCATTCTTTTTTTAAGATGTCTAATAGTTTTTTGTTTTCTGAACAATAAGTCCCATTTAACTTGTTATATGCACTCATAATTGAATACGGTTTTGCTTCTTTTACTATCATTTCAAATGCTTTTAGATAGATTTCTCTTAAAGTCCTTTCGTCAATTACTGAGTTTATTGTTCTTCTCCTATTTTCTTGATTATTAACGGCAAAATGTTTTACACATGCTCCAACATTATTCTCTTGTAGTCCTTTTACATATTCTATTCCCATTATCCCAGTTAAATATGGATCTTCTGAAAAATACTCAAAATTTCTTCCACATAGTGGGCTTCTTTTTATATTAATTGCAGGTCCTAATACAATGCTCACTCCTTGATATATTGCTTCTTCTCCAAGTGCTTTTCCTAAATTATATGCCGCTTCCTTATTCCATGTGTTTGCTATTGTTGCTAATGCTGGAAAACAGGTTGATATTTCACTTTCATTAATTCCCAAATTATCTGCTTTAGATTTTTGAACTCTTAATCCATGTGGTCCGTCTGACATTGTTATTTCTGGTATGTTTAATCTTTCTATATCTTTGCTGTGCCAGTAATCTTTTCCTACACATAAACTTGCTTTTTCTTCAAGTGTCATTTTATTTATTAGTTCTTTATATTTCATATTCATTCTCCTTGTTTTTGTAAGTATTTTATATCATATTTAGGAATAAATTTCAATAAAATGTATAAAATACGCCATCTCACTTGACTTTATGTAAATAGTGGTGTACAATCTATTTTATAACATATTTTGAGAATTAAAAGCTTGTAAGTTTTTAATCTTTATAATAGGAGGTAATTTTATGTTATTTAGTATTATTGTTCCAATGTACAACTCTGCAAAATCTATTCGGAATTGTATAGATAGTATTTTATCCCAAACTTTTAGCGATTTTGAAATTATTATAATTAATGATGGTTCAACAGATGAAAGCCTTTGCATAATAGAAAAATATGCTCAAACTGATCCCAGAATCAAACTTTATTCTTTCTCTAATAGTGGTGTTTCTATTTCTCGTCAAAGAGGAGTCACATTATCTTCTGGAGAATATATTTTATTTGTAGATTCTGATGACACTATTAATCCAGAACTGTTGGAAAAGCTTTATTTCAATATTTGTCAATTAAGCTCTCCTGATATTATCAGATATCAGTGCAAACTGATTAATGATGTGCCTTATAAAGATCATCAAAGATATAACTTTAATGATTCTTTATATATAGTTTATTCAGGAATTCAAACATTGAAAATGTGGTCTCTTTTTGGTAAAAAGTATGCTGTTTATTGGCTTTTCGCATTTAGGCGGTCTGTATTTTCTAACATTTTATATTTTCCAAATTTAAAATGTCATGAAGATATTGCTTTAATCCCTATTTTAATTGCAAAATCTCAAAAAGTTGTAGGTATTGACTATATTGGATATAATTATACATATGATAATTCTACCAGTATAACAAATACGTCTGACGAACTTGCCGAAAGATCTAGAGCAATAGATTTTGTAAAAGCCTATAATTATGCAATAAAAAACATTCAAAATATTGATAATTTATCAATTTCAGATTTTGCTTTTTTTATTGAAGATTATAATAGACGTCTTAGAGATAAATTCAATTCTTTATCTCCTACCTTAAGAGAAGAATTATATGAAATGTATAACATATAAAATTACAAAAAGAAGCATAAACTAAATGCTTCTTTTTATTTTATTATAAACTTCTTTTATTACATAATATCTTTGCCTAATAACATTTTTATAAAACTCTTTTCTTGCTTTTGCCATACACTCTATTTCATCAATAAAACCTTCAATTTCAGCTAAATTAATATTATTAAAAACTCTAACTATTGCATTATTGCACTCTTCATTTTTCATGTCTTTTACATATGACATATAATTGATTTTCTTACCATTTTCTTTTAAACAAGAATAACAATTTATAGCTAAGTTCTTTACTTCCACATCGTTCAATTTCTCAATTTGTTTATCGTCTAGCATAGGATTTAAACAAGAGCCACAATCATATATTGGCGAAAATTCTACCTTACCGTTTTTTATATTTAGCATAAATCCCCAGTTCCCATTATGTCTATCTGTATTACCAATTATACTGTCAACTATAAACATATTCCAAAACATTTTCTTTGTTTCTTCTACATTTATTAATTTCTCACTTTCTTCTATAACTTCCATTATATCAGATATTTCTGTTTCAATTTTTTTATCTGGATTTGAACTCAATGCTAAGTTTTCAAATTCATATAAACTTTCTATATCATTATTAAAGTCTTCACATGCACATACTATTTTTTCTTTTTCATTGTATATGTACGTACCTAGCACCGTATTTTGCGTTTTGAAACCTGCCATTTTAAATATATTGCTACCTACATATTCTGAAAATGCGTTATTTATGTATGATACATTTCTGTTTTTTTCTCTTATTGGGTCTGGAAATTTTACTAGATATTTCTTTCCATTATAGATTAGTGTTTTCTTTTTTTCTGAACCTTTATAATTGTTAAATTGTTCTGTACATTTTGTAAAATCTATCATTTCTTTTCTCCTATTTTTTCTTATATAACAATAATATCATATTTACCTTTAATGTCAACCTATATCCTTCAATTTTTAGGGTGTTTTTGGGGACAGTCCTTAAAAGCACCTTTAACAGGAATTAAAAACAATGCCCCAACTATAATTGGCAAATAGAAAGTATACATTCTCCAAAATAGAATAGACATATTAATTGTACCTTCTTTAAAAATTGATTGGAACAACAAATAAAATCCACCTTCTGCCCCAAGACCTGAACCTGGTGTCGGTATAAACATCATTATCAATAGTAACACTGCTTGCGTTGGGATGATTTGCCAAAATGTTACTCCACTATTTCCAAATGCTTTATATACCATATATGTTATTGAGTAATATGCAAAGCTTTGAATTGTAGCAGAAATAAACATTTTTAAGACCATTTTCTTTTCTTGTTTCATATATAAGAATTGTTCTCTAAAATTATCTATACTCTTGTCTAACTTTTCTATTGTTTTGTCTGGATGTTTTAATATGTGTATTTTTCCTAGAAATTTTATTATTGGTGTTGTAAAAAATGTTATTATTTTTTTCTTAATTCCTACCAAAATTACAGCAACAATAGCTAGTATATTTACACTAACTCCTGCAATTGCTACCCAGATGTATTGTTGCATCAGTTCTGCAAAAAATTGAAATTCAAATAATACTACTACTATTGTGCTTACTACTAAAGCTGTTTGCGTAATTATGAATTTCATTGCCATTGCTGATAATGAGTCACTTACTCTCTTTCCTGTTTTACTTAATTCATATGCTTGCATTGGTTGACCACCTGATGCAAATGGCGTTATATTATTAAATAATTGTCCTATCATTGTTACTTTGAATGCGTTCTTTAATGTTTGTTTTTTGTACATTCTTTTTAGCGGAATGTATAGTGTAATTGCATCACAAATCCAATTTATTCCTAGACATACTATTCCTAGCATTACCCATTTGTAATCAACGCTTTTTAGCACTTGTATTATGTTTTCTATCCCATCAACACTGAACATATATATTAGCAATCCTATAAATATTACTAATATTAATGTGAAGTTTATTGTTGCCATTTTTTTGTTGATTGGCTTTTTTTCTTGTAATTGCTCGTTTTCTATTTTTTGTTCTTCCAATTTTCCACTCTCCATAATTATTTTTTCCAATTATATCATATATAACATAGAAAAAACAGAAAAACAAGCTAAAAATTTAGCTTGCCTAACAATTTTTTTAAAGATGTGTCCCAAAGTGGACAAAATGTCCATTTGGAAACGTCCCCAATGGGACATTATTCCTCAACTGGTGCTTCTACTGGGCAAACACCTGCGCAAGTACCACAGCTAATGCAAGCTGATTGGTCTATTACGAATTTATCATCACCTTGTGATATGCATCCTACTGGACATTCTGCTGCACATGCTCCACAAGATATACATTTATCTGTAATTTTATATGCCATTTTTTTCACCTCCCGCAACTTTATCATTTCTAACTATTTCATCTGCTTTATATTTTCTATAAAAATATCCATCATCATCTTTTATTTTTACTCTTACTATTTCTTTTAGAGTTTCTACGCCGTCTACTTCACCTACTCCATCTGGTGTTTTTACTTTTTCACCAACTTCAGGTAATCTTGATAGTTTTTCTTCATATACTTCGTTTTCATATTTTAAGCAACACATTAGTCTACCACAGTTTCCTGAAATTTTTGAAGGATTTAGTGATATGTTTTGTTCTTTTGCCATTTTTATTGTTACTGCATCAAAGTCACTTAAGAATGTGCAACAGCAAAGTTCTCTACCACAAACTCCGTTTCCACCTATTCTTTTTACTTCATCTCTTACGCCTATTTGACGTAGTTCTATTCTTGTTTTATATATTGATGCTAGGTCTTTTACTAAGTCTCTAAAGTCTACTCTTCCATCTGCTATAAAGAAGAATAACATTTTACTGTCGTCAAATTTGCATTCAACATCTGTTAACTGCATATCTAACTTGTGTTCTTTTATTTTCTTTTGACATATTTTATATGCTTCTTTTTCTATTCTTCTACATTCGTCGTAACGTTTGTTATCTCTATTGTTTGCTAACCTTACTACTTTTTTTAGTGGTTCTATTATTTTTTCGTCTTCTACATATCTGTTTGGTATTGCTACTTCTCCATATTCTTCGCCTTGTGCTGTTTCTACTATTACTTTGTCGCCTTTTCTTACTTTTAAGTATTTTGGATTGAAGAAATATATTTTCCCTAATTTTTTAAACCTTACTCCTATTATATTTTTCAAATAAATTCTCCCCTTTACTTGCAATTATTTCTAAGTACTTTTATATATTCTTTTACTTAACTGCCTAATTTTCAAGAAATTTCTTCACATATGTTAAATAACATATTATCTATACTCATATCATAATTTGCGTTTTGTTTCAATCTTTTTTTAGTATTTTCCACAATTTGTATACAATTTGTGTAGTCATACGCTTCTTTTGCCTTCTTTAGTAATAGTATATTCATGTAATCCAGCATTTCAAAAATTTCTTCTTTTTCTTTGTATAAAATTTCTGCTGATTTTGTTATTTCTATTAAATCTTTTGTACTTATTTGATCTATCAATCTTTCTAAAGCTTGATAAATGTCTTCTTTGTCTTTTAAATTTATCGCTTTTCCTATGCTTCCTTGATACATTTGTAACATATTTGGAGTAATATTTTGCATTCCATAATTTTCTTGTAAATATTTTTTTAATTGTTCATCATCTATTTTGTTAAAATGTAATATCATACATCTTGATTTTATAGTTGTTAAAAATGCATTTTCATTTACACCAATTAATATTATCGTCACAAATTCAGGTGGCTCTTCAAGTGTTTTTAACAAGCAATTTTGTGCTTCACTTGTCATTTTGTCCGCCTGATTAATTATGTAAACTTTTCTTTTTGCTCCAATTGGTTTTTCTTGCACCTTTTTTTGCATTTCTCTTATTTGCTCTATTTTGATGCTATTTCCGTCTGGTTCTATGTATAATAAATCTGGTATGTTTTCAGTGTCTTCAACTTCTAGTATTTTTATTGCAAATTCTTTTGCAATCATTTTTTTACCTATCCCAGAGATGCCTAAAAACATATAACTATGCGATATTTTGTTATTATTTATTGCTTGTTCTAACATTTTCTTTATTGGTTCATTTCCAATTACATTTTCAAACATTTAATATTCTCCTTGCTTTAGGATAGATGCTCCAAATGGACAAAATGTCCAAAAGGAAACGTCCCTAAATGTCCCCCCATTTGTCTAGTGGCCATATTCTTATTGCTACTGTGCTTTCGATTTTTTCTAGTGGTACACATCCAAATGCACGGCAGTCTGTACTGTGGCTACGGTTGTCTCCCATTGCAAATACGCAGTTTTCTGGTACTACGAAGTCGTCAAATCCAACCCCGTTTCCGATTAGGTCTGTTACTATTCCTGGTTGTAGATAGGGTTCGTCTAGTTCTTGTTCGTTTATATATACTTTTCCGTCTTTTATTTGTACATGTTCTCCTGGTAAGGCTATTACTCTTTTTATAAAGCTTCTTTTTCCTATTTCTAAGAAGTTTTTTACAAACCATTCCATTCCGCTAATTTTTTTATATTGCGCTATTGGTTCTGCGTTTTCTATTTCTGCTCTTGTGAAGCTTATTTTTTCTGGTTCTTCAAATGTTATTATTTCTCCTCTTTTAGGTAGTGTTTTTGTTGTTCTTCCCCACCTGTTTAACCAAAGTCGTTGCCCTTCTATTAGTGTGGGTTTCATTGATTCCATTTTTACTATTGTAGGTGTTCCTATAAAATATCTAAATATCATTGCTAATGCTAATGCTATTATTATGCAATATGCCCATTCTAAAATTTCTTTTAATGAATCGTTCATAATATTTTCCTTTCGTTTATCTTTTATTTTTTATAATCTGTTTTCTCTTTTGCACTAATTTTTATTATACATTAATTTTCTGTTTTTTTCAATTAATATTCTTCTACTTTTGTAGGAATTTTGATGACCACTTCTGTTCCTTGTCCTACAACACTTTTTATGTCTATGCTTCCACCGTTTTTGTCTAATATTTCTTTTGCTATCGAAAGTCCTAAACCTGTTCCTCCCATTTCTCTTGTACGTGCTTTGTCTACACGATAAAATCTTTCAAATATTCTGCTTAGGTCTTCTTCTGGTATTCCTATTCCATTGTCAAATATTTTGATGTATGCGTCATTATATACAAATCCTACATATATTTTTATTTCACCACCATTTGGTGTGTATTTTATGCTGTTTGTTAATATGTTCAGCACAACTCTTTCTATGTC
Source organism: uncultured Clostridium sp. (assembly GCA_947367845.1). GTDB lineage: Bacteria > Bacillota > Clostridia > TANB77 > CAG-508 > CAG-269. Next base: position 40,240 of record CANBES010000010.1, read on the forward strand.
ATATTTGTCAGCGTATACTGGTGGTACATCTGCTGTTACAAAGCTATTTACTATGTGTTCTTTTTTCTTTATTTCAATTGCTAGCTTGTCTTGGCATTTTTTTACTAAGTCTCCTAAGTCGAATAGTTCTTTTTGGGTTGATTTTTTGTTGTTATCATAACGTGATAATGTTAATAGGTCTGTTACTAGTTTTGCCATTCTTCTTGCTTCTGTTGCTATTACATTTAAGAATTTGTCTTGTGTTTCTTTGTCATACTCTCCTTCTAGTAATGTATCTGCATATCCCATTATTGATGTGATTGGTGTTTTTAGTTCATGTGATACATCTGCTACTAATTCTTTTTGCATATTGTCTAATTTGACATGTTCTGTTATGTCTTGAATTACTGCTATTACTCCGTCTGGTCTGTCATCTGCATCTCTAAATGGTGCAAAAAATACATTTACATATTTGTCATCAACTTCTATTCTTTGTTCTGTTGATGTCCAGTTTTCTAGGTAAATAATTTTTTCCATATTTATATTTGGATTAAACTTGCTAAATATATCATTAAATGTGTTGTCTTCTGGTCTAATGCTCAAAAGCTTCTTTGCTGCTGGGTTTATTAATATAATTTCCCCTTCTCTGTTAAAAGCAATAATTCCATCTGTCATGTGTAAAAGTATTGTTTCTATTTGATTTTTTTGTGTAGTTTCTTCACTTTCTATCATCTTGTTTCGTGGATATATTATGTATTTAGATAAATATGCAGAAATTAATATTCCTGATATTATAAATATCACAATTGAAATCCCTAATGCTATTTCTGCACTTATTTGCAAGTTTTCCAATTGTCCTATTGCTTGTCCAACATTTATTATTTGTTCATTATCAATTTTAGAAACTATATCGCTTAATGAACAAATATAAAATGCTCCTAATCCACCAATTAGTGTTATTCCCACTAAAAAGAATATTAGTATTACTTTTCCTTGTATGTTTTTTAACATTTTCTACCTCTATTTTACTAATTTTTTAATTTCTTCATAAATTGTCTCTTCTGCATTTGTTGTTGAAATTTTTAGCGCATTTTGACCCATTTTTTTCATATGTTCTTTATCTGATATAATCTCTTGTATTTCTCTACTTAAAGTATCTCCACACATATTGTCATTTAAAATAATTTTTGCTGCTCCTATATTTTCTAATGCTTTTGCATTGTATAGTTGATGGTCATGGCTTACATTTGGTAGTGGTACTAAAATTGCTGGTTTTCCTAAATTAGATATTTCTGTTATTGTCATTGCTCCACTTCTTGCCACAATTACATCTACAACATTCATTAGTTCTTCCATATTGTATATGTATGGAATTACTTTCATTTTTGGAATATTGTTTATATTAATATGTAATGTTTCCATTTCTTCTTTTATAATATCATATTGTTTTGGTCCTGTCGCCCAAATTACTTGATAGTTGCTGTTTTGCTTTTTTCTTACCATTTCTAAAATAGCATCATTTATTCTTTTTGCTCCTTGACTACCACCAAATACTAAAACTATTGGTTCTTCTTCATTTAAACCAATTTCTTTTATTATTTTTGTTGTTTGTTCTTTTGAGTAATCTTTTTTAGTTATTTTTACTGGTGTTCCTGTAAATACTACATTTTTAGCTTTTTTTATTCTTGGTATAGCATCTTTAAATGATACCAAAATTGTGTCTGTTTTCTTAGCTAACATTTTTATTGCTTTTCCTGGAAATGCGTTGCTTTCGTGTAATAGTGTTGGTATTTTTAAGCTGTGTGCTGCTGATATTGTTGCCCCACAAATATATCCACCTGTTCCTATTACTATGTCTGGTTTAAATTCTTTTATTATTTCTTTTGCTTCTCCATATCCTTTTAATGTTTTGTACATTTTTTGAATATTTTCTACTGATATTTTTTTGCTTAATCCATAAGCTTCTATTGTTTTCAATTCATATCCTGCTCTTGGAACTAGGTCATTTTCTAGTCCCCTTGTTGTACCTATAAATATTATTTTTGAATCTTTTTGTTCTGCTTTTATTTTATTAGCAATGGCAATCCCTGGATTTATATGGCCTGCCGTTCCTGCTGCTGCTATAATAACTCTCATTTAGTTTCTCCTTTTCTTTATTGTTTTGCTGTCTATATTTCATTATTTGTAATTCTATTGTTTTGCTGCCGCCCTTGAGATGTTTAATAATACTCCCATTTCGCAAAGTAGTATAAATAATGCTGTACCTCCGGTAACTAAAGAATGGTAGTGGCATTCCTGTTGCTGGCATAGATGATGTAACAACTGCTATATTTATAATAACTTGTATTCCAACTAATGCAGTTATTCCAACAGCTATTAAGCTACCAAACATGTCTGGTGCTCTCATTGCTATTAAAATGCCTCTCCATATAAAAATTGCAAATAAAATTAATACTACCGCACAACCTATGAACCCTAGTTCTTCTCCTAAGATTGAAAATATAAAGTCATTGTGTGGTTCTGGTATATATAGATATTTTTGTTTACTATCTCCTAATCCTACTCCAAATAATCCACCTGAACCTATTGCATACAAACTTTGTATAACTTGCCACCCATCTCCTGTTGCGTCTTTCCATGGGTCTAAGAATGTAATGACTCTTTGTAATCTATATGGAGCTGCTATTATTAGTGCTGTAAGTATTGGTACTCCTGCTGTTGCTCCTGTTGCTGCAAAATGTGTAAATTTACATCCTGCCATTATCATCATTATTGAACAAATTCCTATAATTACTACTGATGAACTTAAGTGTGGCTCTAGTATAAGTAATCCTATTATAGGTAGCACTAATACAATATGTTTTAAAAATCCTTTTCCATATTTATCTAAATCATCTCTATTTTTTACTAATATTCCTGCATAGAAAATTATCATTAACATCTTTACCATTTCTGATGGTTGAATTGTTAATGTTCTTGTTATTGAAATCCACCTTTTTGCTCCATTTGTTTCAGTTCCTATAACTAGTACTGCTGCTAACAAAATTAATGATATCCACCATGCATGTTTATAAAACTTTTGATAAAATCTATAATCTATTTTGGAAATGAATAACATTGCTATTATTCCTAATATCGCAAACAATAATTGTTTTGAAAAGAATGAATAGCTATCTCCAAATTGCGAAAGTGCAGATGGTGAACTTGCTGATAACACCATTACTAGACCAATTCCAAGCAATAACAATATTGTAATCAATAATGTAAAATCAAATGGATTATTTAAAAACTTTGAAAAAGTTTTTTCTTTTCTGGTTTTTGCCATTTATTTTTTCTCTCCTTAACTTTTGTTTCTACTATAATTCTATATAATTACTAATCCGATTATGCACAATATTAATGTAATAATGCTAAATATAATTACTACTTTGCTTTCTTTCCAACCTGATAATTCAAAGTGATGGTGTAATGGTGCCATTTTGAAAATTCTTTTCCCTGTTTTTTTGAAATATGCAACTTGTATAATAACTGATAAAGTTTCTAGTACTGGTATTAATGCTATTACTATTAGTAATATAGGAAGTTTTAAGTATAATGCAATAGCTGAAATTACTCCACCCAATAATAGTGAACCTGTATCTCCCATAAATACTTTTGCTGGGTGCAAATTAAACATTAAGAATCCTAAAACTGCACCTATCACAATGCTTCCAAACATTGATACTTCTGGCATTCCAAATCTTATTCCTATAATCGTTAAACATGTAATGATAATTGCGCTAACACTTGATGCTAATCCGTCAATTCCGTCTGTTAGGTTTATTGCATTTGTAGTTGCAAGTATTACTACTATCGCAAATGGTATATAAATAAATATCGGTATTGCAATATACTCTCTTAAAATCGGTATATATGTTTCAGTCCCAATATGTAATCCATAAACTAAATATATTACATATGCTACTGATATTATCAGTAATCCTAGCATTTTATAGCTTGGCTTTAAACCTTCTGTATTTTTTAATACTAATTTTTTAAAGTCATCTATAAATCCTATTAGTCCAAAACCTATTGTTAATAATAAAATTGGTAATAGTTTGTTTGCTATTTCACTTTGCCCATTAGCACCTAGAAAAATGTATGTTCCTGTAACTACTATTAACATTGTTATTATCATTATTATTCCACCCATTGTAGGTGTTCCCTGTTTCTTTAAATGAGATTGTGGTCCGTCATCTCTTTCTATTTGTCCTACTTTTAGTTTTTTAAGTATTGGTATTATAATAATTCCTAAGATAACTGATGTTATGAACGATATTATTAATGTTGTTGTTTCTGCTTTCAAATTTACCAAACCTTTCCTTTGTTTATTTCATTTCTTCTATCAATTTTCTGACTATAATTCTTTCGTCAAAAGAGTGCTTTACCCCATTAATTTCTTGATATGGCTCATGTCCTTTCCCTGCAAGTACTACAATGTCACGTTTTGTTGCCATTTTAATTGCTTTTTTAATTGCTTCTGTTCTATCTACAACTACACTGTATTTTCCTTTTGTTTTCTTTATTCCTTCTTCTATTTCATTTACAATTGCTTGTGGATCTTCTGTTCTTGGATTGTCTGATGTTATAAATGTGAAATCTGCAATCCTTCCTGATATTTCTCCCATTATTGGTCTTTTACTAGTATCTCTATCTCCACCACAGCCAAATACACTTATCACTCTTCCCCTTGTATAGCTTTTTACTGCTTGTAATATGTTTTGTAAACTTTCTGGTGAGTGTGCATAATCTATCATTATTGGTATTTCTAGTTTGTTATCTACTAGTTCTGACCTTCCTGGTACTCTTACTTCAAGTAATGCTTCTTTTATTTTTTCTCCTGGTATTCCTAACTTTTGAGCTACACATATTGCTGCTAATGAGTTGTAAACACTAAATCTTCCTGGTATTCCTGTCTTTACTCTTTCGTTTCTGTCTGTTAATTTTACTTTAAAGTCTACATATGAGTTTGTTATTGTTATATCCCTTGCAACAACATTTGCAAAATTGTCAATTCCATATGTTGTTATATTGTTGTTTGGAAATAGTTTTACCATTTTTACACCTTTTAGGTCATCTGTATTTACGATTCCTGTTTTGCACATTTCAAATAGTTTTGCTTTTGAATTGAAGTAATCTTCCATATCTGGATGCTCGTTTGGGCTGATGTGGTCTTCTGAAAAGTTTGTAAATAATACTATGTCAAATTCACATCCATCTACTCTGTGTAGTTTTAAACTTTGTGATGATACTTCCATTACTACAACTTCTACGCCTTCTTCTACCATTTTGCTAAATATTTGTTGTAGTTCACAGCTTTCTGGTGTTGTTCTATCACTGTCTTTTAGCTTTTTTCCATTTATGTATGTTGCTATTGTTCCTATTAGCCCTACTTTTTTCCCTGCTTTTTCTAGTATTTCTTTTATCATAAATGTTGTTGTTGTTTTTCCTTTTGTTCCTGTTACTCCTATTAGTTTGAATTTTCTTGATGGGTTTCCATAGAAGTTACTTGAACATATTGCTAGTGCTTCTCTTGTGTCTTTTGCCATTACTATTGTTGTTTCTGCTGGTACTTTTATTTCTTTTAGGTTGCATCCTTCTTGTATTATTATTGCTGTTGCTCCTGCCTCTATTGCGTTTTCTATATATTTGTGTCCATCTGTTGCAAATCCCTTTATTGCAACAAATACGTATCCTTCTTCTATTTCTTTTGAGTTACTACTTATTCCTTTTATTTCGATGTCTAAGTTTCCTTTTGCTTTTAACCCTTCTAACCCTACTAATATTTCTTTTAGTTTCATTTTTAATCTCTTCCTTTCGATTATTAATAATTGTTGAATTGCAAATTTTTGCTATTCGACATTTCATATTATATAACTATTTTCTTGTTTTGTATAGGTTTTCTTTGTAAGTTTTTTTATTTATTATAGTTTATTAGGCGTTGGAAGATTTATTACTATTTTAATTTGTTATAAGCATAAAAAATAGACACAAAAAAATGTGCCTATAATTATTATTCTTCAACTTTCTCAAATAAGTCTTTACCTACACCACATAAAGGGCAAGTCCAATCATCTGGTAAATCTTCAAACTTAACACCTTCTGCTTCTTCATCATAAACATATCCACACACTGTACATACATATTTCATTCTACTCACCTCCCTTAACCTACACAAACTGTTCTGCTAATTCTTCAAGTTTATTTACTGTTTCATCATTCATTGTAGTCTTTATTGTAATTATTGGCTCACAAATTGATATATCTTTCATATCTTTTAAAATCTCTTGCATATGTTTTGCAGCCATTGGTGCCCAAGAGCCATTTTCAATTAATCCTACTTTTCTATTTTGATAATTTTTAGCTTTTAAATGTCTCAAAAATTTTTCTGTTGTTGGAAATAATCCAGCATCATATGTTGGAGATGCAATTATCATTTTATCATATCTAAATGCATCTTCTATAACTTCTGCCATATCTGCTCTTGACAAGTCGCTTACTACTACATTTTCTACACCTTTTTCTCTTAACATTTCAGCTAATTTTTCTACTGCTTTTCCTGTGTTTCCATGTATTGAATTATACGCAATAAGTACTCCTTCGTCTTCTGGCTTATAACTACTCCAAATATCATATTTATTAATATAGTACTCTAAATTTTCTGTTAATATCGGTCCATGTAATGGGCATATTGTTTTTATTTCTAAGTTTGCCGCTTTTTTCAATATTGCTTGTACTTGCATTCCGTATTTTCCTACTATGTTGAAATAATATCTTCTTGCCTCACAAGCCCAATCTTCTTCTACGTCTAATGCCCCAAATTTTCCAAATCCATCTGCTGAAAATAATACTTTTTCTGTTTGGTCATATGTGAACATTACTTCTGGCCAGTGTACCATTGGTGCCATTACAAATGTTAGTTTATGCTCTCCTAAGCTTATTTCGTCGCCTTCTTTTACGATTATTAGTTTTTCTGATAGGTCTTTATTTATGAATTGTGGCAACATATCTGCTGCTTTTTTGCTTAATATTATTTTCATTTCTGGATATTTTTCTACTAGTATGTTTATTCCTGCTGAATGATCTGGCTCTAAGTGTGATACTACAAGATATGCTGGTTTTGTTTCTCCTAGTTCTTTTTCCATATTGTTTATCCATTCACTTACTGCTCTTTTGTCTACTGTGTCCATTATTGTTGTCTTTTCATCTTGTATTATATATGAATTGTATGATACTCCATTTGGAATTATATATTGACTTTCAAATAAATCTAGTGTTTTGTCGTTTACTCCTATGTATTTTATTTTGTCTGTTATTTGCATTTCTATTCTTCCTTTCGTTATCGTTTTTGTCTATGGTTTCACTCTCTACTAAATATAATATTTTTCCAATAAATAGTCAATATGTAATCGACAGTTTTTCGGAATATTATATGCATCTATTAACTAAAAAATCACTTTTCCTATAAAATCCCTTGAAAAATATTCAAAAAAATATTATTATATAAGTATCAAATGAAAGAAATGAGATGGTACAAATGATGTCAGATAATGATTTTAAAAAACAAACAGAAAACTTAAAAAGCAATTTAAATAAAATAATTAGTGCTGAAAAAGAAAAACTAGAAATTTTACTAGAATGCCTAAAAGACTTGAATACTATTATTCAAGAAGAGGATAACTTTAATAATCCAACTGAATTAATAGATTTATTAAGCAATATTAAATCAAACCTAGACAATTCAAGAACTAACATCTCAACTTTTGAAAATGTCATTCAGAACTTAGATACTTCTCTTTTAAAATCCAATAAAAAAGATACTATTTCTGAAATTGGGCAATCAAGCAATGAAACAAATATTGAACCTGACACTGTGCCAACACCTTCCGCAACAATCGAAACTGACATCATAAATTCAAGTGATAAACCAGTTGTTGAACCTGAGCAAAATCAAGTTGTAAAAATGTTTGAACAAAATTCTACTGTCCCTGAAAACAATGGTTTAAACTCTAATTTAAAAACAGAAATCTGCGATAATAATACTCTTTTAATTTCTGAAATCCAAAATAAAGTTTTACTTCCATTTTCTGTTGCTGAACTAGAAAAAGAGTTAGAAGAAAATACAAATTACACAGATTTACAAGATATCATAGATACAAAATATACTATTCCATTAGATAAATACAAAAATGCTGCACTTGCAAGATTTAAAGAAGCTTATAATTTAATGAGAAAAAAAGAAAATGCTTCTATTGCTAGTAGCTTAGATTTAGCCCTAGAACTTACTTTTAACAATTTACTTAATCCTGCTATTATTACAGCCTGCAAAAACATAGATGAACTTGATATTTATCTTGATTATTTAAGTTCAAATGAACTTGATAAGTTTGATATTTTTGAAATTAAATATGAAATGTTACCAACTAAATAGAGGACTGATTTATCAGTCCTCTTTTATTATTGCCAATTTAATATTGGATAATTGTTGTTCACTCCACTAGTCCATTTAAATACTGTTCCTAATGTAGTTGCAAATGACTGTTGTTGCATTTGTGCTTTTGTTCTTGAAATAGTAGTATTTGCAACATTCGATGTAGCTGAATTAGCTGTTGTACTTAAATAATATGAATTAGTATATTTTAATGACGCTGATGCTGCTGTGTATCCAACTAAACCACCTTTATTTGCTGCTGTTCCTGATGATATTGTTCCAGCAGAATATGAATTAGTAATAGTTGTTGTTCCTGCTCTATGACGTGCTAAAAGTCCACCTGCATAAGTACCTGTTGCAGTTGCAGTTACAGTTCCTACATTATAACTAGAAGTAATGTTAAGCGTTCCATTTGTAGAACTTATAAGTCCACCTACATTTTGATTTCCCTTAATTGTACCACTATTAAAACATTGAATGATATTTACAGTTCCTGTGGCACTACTATTCTTTACCGCAAGTCCTGCTGTACCATTATTCGTATCACTAGCTGCAGTTGTTACTGATGTTATATTTGCTGTGTTACGACATCTTTCCATAGTTACTGTTGCTCTATATACTAGACCAATCATTCCTGCTGTTGCAGAGCCACCAGTAATACTTGCTGCATTCCAGCAATCTGTAAGTGTAAGATTTGCATCAGTCCATGCAGTTCCAACTATTCCACCATTAGAAAAATCGTTAACGCTACATTCTACTGTTGCCCAATTTTGGCAATCTGCAATGTTACATCTTCCATATACCCACCCAGCTATACTTGATGAGTCTCCTGCTGATTTAATTGTTCCATTCATTCTTAATCCTTTTATAGTTGCACCTTCTAAACTATTGAATAATGCTACTGGTTTTCCTACTCTAGAACCTGTGGTAGTATTAATATATAAATTTCTAATTGCTTTTCCATTACCTTCATAAGTTCCTCTAAATGGCTTATAATTGCTCGCACCTGTAAATGTTCCTATCCCTATAAATCCAGTACCAGTTGTCGTTTCTTTCAAGATTGTGTTTCCATCATTTGCATTTTCATTTAAATTTCCTAAACTTGTATCGTTTGAATTATAATATGAAGTTGAAAGACTAAAATCTAAATCGTCAATTTGTTTTATCACCTTAGATGTACTTTCTCCTTGGTTTGAAACTTCTTGTGCAAATCTTACTAAATCTTCTACTTTATACACCAAATATGGATTTGCTGCTGTACCTAGCCCAGATCTACTTATTCCATTTTTCACAACATTAGTAATAGTTCCCATTAATTTCACTTTTATACTATTATTTGTAGTCGCATATGGAGCTGTAATATTTACAACTAAATCATATTGACCAGCTGTAAGACCAGATACCATTGCCTTTGTTAAAGCCAAATTTGATAAAACTTTCGTTTCTCCTGCTGGAATTTCAAATGTTGTTACTTGTTTACTATTAAAAGTTATATTTCCAGATATTGCATAGTTATTGTTATTTTTTACAGTTGCCGATAATTTATCTACATCAATATCATATACCTCTTTTGTTTCTCCTGTAATATCTACACTAAATGGAGCAGTTGACAAATTAGTTTCAAAGTTTCTAGTAAGTATATACTGTGCATACAGTTCTTGTGCTGTAAATATTAACAATACTAATAAACTAATATATAAAATTCTTTTTAACATATTTTCTTTATATATCACTTTTATCTTTATTCTCCTCCATTTCTATTCTTTTTTGGTGTCTTACAATTTCCTTATTTTCTTTATTTTTTATATGTATTTCTCTTATAAACAATAGTATAATTACAACAATTATTCCAATTCGTGTTTGTAAATTCCTTATTACATATCCAACTTTAGGAATTTTAAATAAATATCTGCCCATTATTTCTTCATATTGAACTAACTCTTCATCAGGGCTGTTATTATTATCTCCTTTTGTTTCATAAAGTACTTGTCCGTCTTGCTCTACTATTTTATTTATTCTATGTGTTATAACCTGTTCTTCTTTGTAAAACGATATAATGTCCCCTTGTTCTAATTCGTTTTGTTCTACTTGTATGCTAAATATCATATCATTTATATCTAATGCTGGCATCATACTTCCAGATATTACAATAAAACTATTTATTTGAAAACCCGCATTTCTTTCAGAAAAATTTCCCCATATTACTATTAAAAAATAGATAGATAATATTGCTAATAAAAAATATATAATGATACTTTTAAAAAGGCTTCTTCTGTTTTTCTTTTTCATTTTTTTATCAATATTATCATTTGTAAATTTTTTTAGTTTATTTTTCATAATTTACTATACCTTTATCCGCTTTTGTGTTGCCACTAAATTAATTGTATATTTTAAGCTCATTCCTGCAAATTTAGAGTCATTATTACTTTTATCCCATTTTAATGTTAATCTATAATTAGTTGTTACTTGACTTCCATATGGTAATTCAATTTCTGGTGTTTTTCCATTTGTTAAACTGATTTTTTCTCCTGTTGTTAAATTTTGAAGTTCTACTACTAATGGTGAATTTGTTGCTGTTGTTTTTATTTCTAAATAATATTTCATCAACACTTCATTTGTATTTATTTCATCATAATTCGCCACACTAAAGTCATATGTTTTTGTATCTCCGTGGTAATAAGTTTGCTTCTGTGTATACTGCTTTATTGTTGTTTAGTGTCAATGCTGTTTTGGCAATTACATCAGTATCTGAAGATGCACCACTTAAATATCTTGAATTCGTTTTACCTATTGAAAAGATTATTATTAGAAAGATTAAGCTAATAATTACAAATCGTAATTTATTAAATTTGATTTTCTCTTTTTGCATCTATTCATCTCCTAACTTTTGTTTTACTATTGCATTCACAGTAATTTTTAAACTTTCTGCAGTAAACTCTGGATTTTCTATTTCTGCTGTCCAACTCCAATATATTTTTATATTGCAATTATCTTCTGCTGTAAATTTTGTTGTCTCTCCATTTACTTCCTTTAAAATTTTTTCTCCGCTAATTGTATTATTTTCTATAGTGTTTATTGCTCCATCATTTATTGAATATCCTGTTATTTGCAAGTTTATTCCATTTTTTTCCAAGATACTTATATCTATTTCTAATTTGTAGTCTATTGAAACTTCTGTATTACTTAAGTCTAATATTATTTCAAAATATCCGATTACTATCTGGTGCAATTTTATTATTTTCAGTTTGTGCTCCTACTGTTTGTTGATTATTGTTTAGTAAAAATGTATTGCTCGTTTCTATATTTTCATTGTTAATTTTTATTTCCCATGCTGCTATTGATATATTCGCTTTTGTTGTTCCTATCGAACCATATTTTGATAGTGTCATATTAAAACATAAAAAGAGAATTATAAATGTATAAAATAACAAAAAGTTGCTTAGCCTTTTTTTTCTAATTTTCTTATATTGCTTGTTATCTAACATTTATAATCCTCCTTTCTTTAGTATTGTTCTGCATACATTCCTATAAATAGTTTATAATTCACTTCTATGTTTTCGCCAACTTCTGTATCATTATCGCCTTCAAACCAACGCCAATCTAGAGTATATGTATCATAAGAATTATTCGCAAGTAATATTCCTATTCTTTGTAATTCTTCTGCTTTAACCCAATTGTCGCTATCTCCTATAATATATTTTCCTCTTAATTTTAATCTGTAACGCATATTTATATTGTAATTATTTTCTTCGCTCATTACTAAATTGTATTTTATATTGAATTCATTTCCATTTCTTACAATAAACTTATATGAATTTTGGCTCGTTGGTGCTATTTTGTTGTCTGCAATATGAAATGATGAGTGTTTAAATATTTTCGCTTCATTGTTTTTATACACAATGTCATCATCATATATTACAACTTGATTTGTTTCCATTTTCTGATTTTCTTTAAAATTGTTTACAAATTTTTCGTTTATATCATTTGCTATGTTATTATTTGTCTCACTATTATTGTCATTATTGTTGTCATATCCAAAATGCAAGTCAAAAATATCAACATATCCAGTTGGTATAAAGTTATTTAATTTCCCCATTTTTTCTATTATTAAAAATAATATTAGAATTATTACCATAATAATAAAAAAAGTCTCAATGATATTTCTATCTTTCTTTTGCTTTAGTTCATTTTCTTGCATTATTACAATTCTCCTTTTATTTTATAACTTTCAGCTAAACAAATATTTATATAATTTGCTTAGCTGAGAGTTATAAAAACTCTCATTTGTTTTATACATGTTGTTCCATTAATACTGTTACTGGTATTGTTATTTCTCTTTCTGAATCTGCTTTTATTCCTTCTTGTGTATCTGAATTTGATCCATATCCATCTTCATTTACACTACCTAATGTTGTACCATCATCAGTCCAAGTTGCTTCTATTGTTACTGTTTTTGAATCTTCAACAGTTAAAGCTTCTTTACCTGCTAATTCTATTGTTCCAGAATAATATCCATCTGCACCTCTTGTTATTGTTGTGTTACCAACTTTTACAGAAGATACTTTCATATCTATACCTTGTGGAAGTCTTGTATCGTCAATTTTAAATTTATAATCTACTGATACTTCTGATCCTTCTGGATTTATATCTATAGTACCTGTTGCTGTACATCCAGGTGCTATTTTTCCTGTTGCTACATTTTCATTGTCTTTAACATTAAATGTAACATTTGTTGTTGCTGTTTGTTCTTCACCTAAACCTACTTGCCATTTTGCAACTGCTACATTTCCTGTAGCTGTACCTTTCCAAGTATATTTAGCATATGTACCAGCAACGAAGTATAAACATACTACTAATAACATTAATGTAATTATCACGATTTTTCTTGTTGTTGCTTTGTTTGATTTTTTCATTTGTTTCCCCCCTTTCTTTTGTTTCAGTTAGTTAACCGAATATCTATTATAATATTAAATTATAATCAAAACATTTTATTTATGTACTTTTTCCTTAGGTGCATCTGCTTGTTCTTCTATTTGTTTTTTTCTTTTAAATTCTTCAAATTCTTTTCTATATTTTTCATCTCCTGCTATTGCTTTTTTCATATCTGATTTGTTAGTAGCATATAACCATATCATTCCTATTACTAGTATTACTAATAGTACTATTACTAGACCAATAGGTTCTTGCAAAAACATTAGCATATTACCAAGTTTTGATATTTTACCTATGTATATTCCTTCTACTGTGTCTGTACTTACAAGCGATGCATCTTCTGTATTGTTTGCGTCACCTTTTGTTTTGTAGAATGTTTGTCCATTTTCTTTTATGATTTCTATTATTCTGTGTGTTGTTACTGTATTTTCTTCATTTCTAAAAGCTATTATATCGTTTTGTTTTAGTTCTTCAGGTTCTATAACTTTTACAAATGCTAAATCTCCTGTGTATATTTCTGTTTCCATCGAACCAGATAATACAATAAATGGTTTTATGCCAAATACATCTGGTACTTTGTCTGGATATTTATTTGCTTTATAAATTATTGACATTCCCATTAATAGTAAGATTATACATATTATAAAGAATATTGCTTTTATAATGTATGATATGCTTATTTTCTTTTTTTGATTGTTGCTCATATTTTCAACTCCATTATTTATTTTTGTGTTATGTACACAATTGTATCTCATATACATTATAAGACAAAAAGGAGAAAATATCTACATTTTCCCCCAATATAAGCATTACTTTTTCATTACAGTTTTATTACATTAATATTACACTTTTCTATTATTCATACTTAATATGTACCTTGCTTCCTTTATTTACAACAATTCCAGCATTTGGAATTTGCTCTTTTACATGTGTATTTTCTTTATCTAATCCTTCTGTTTCATTTTCAATTACTAATTCCAAACCACTTTCTTTCAAAAGTTTTTCCACTTCTTTTATACTTTTTCCTAAAACATCTGGTGTTTCTATTGTTTCAACTGGTTCTATTTCTTCAACATTTCCTTGATTAACTTCTAAATATGGTAAAATCTCACTAAAAATTTGACCACCTACTGGTGCCGCAACACCACCTCCTTGATGTCCCCCTTCTCCAGTTGGATTATACAAAGTAACCAAAACTACAACTTGAGGATTATCAATAGGTGCAACACCGCAAAAAGATGTAACATATTTATTTGTATTTACGCCATCTTCAGAAGTTCCAGTTTTTCCACCAATTCTATAACCTGCAACTTTTGCATTTTTTCCAGTTCCTTCTGCCACAACAGATTCCATCATACTTAAAACTTTTTCTGAAGTTTCTTGTGATATAACTCTTTCGTCTTTTTGTACTGGTATATCTGTCACTTCTTTTGTTTCACTATTTATAATTTGTTTTACCACTCTTGGTTTCACACTCATTCCACCATTAGATATTGCTGATACTGCTGTAACTAATTGAATTGGTGTTATCTCAAATCTTTGACCAAAACTAATAGTTGCAAGTTCTACTGGTCCAGCCTTATTTTCTGCTAAAAATATACTGTTTGCTTCACCTGGTAAATCTATTTTTGTTGTATTTAATAACTTAAATTTGTTTAAATAGCTGTAATATTTACTAACCCCCATTTTTTGCCCTAATCCTATAAATACTGGGTTACAGGAATTCATTAACGCTTCTCTTAAACTTTCTGCTCCATGTGGTCTATAATATCTCCAACATTTAATTCTAACACCTGCAACTTCTATTCCCCCCGTGCATGAGAATTCTCCTTTATTGTCTGTATCTGTAATCCCTTCTTCTAACGCTGCAGATGCTGTAATTAATTTAAATACAGATCCTGGTTCATATGTATCTGCTATCGCTTTGTTTCTCCATACTGCTTGTAAACTTTTCGTTTTTTCTGCTTGTTCCATCTGTTCCCAATTTTGTTTTAACTCTTCTGTATATGGCTCATATGGTTGGTTTAAATTATATGAGGGATATGTTGCCATTGCTAGTATATCTCCATTTTGTGGGTTCATAATTACTATATTTCCACCGTCTGTACACTCATTATCTATACATGCCTCTTCTAAATATTTTTCTGCTATTGATTGTATTGTGTAATCAATTGTTAGAACTAAATCGTTTCCGTCAATTGCTGATACATAGTTTTCTCCTTCTGTTCCGATTTCTCCACCTTTCGCATCTGTATGCCTTTGTATGCTTCCTTGCTTGCCCTTTAATTCTGTGTCATATTTTGCTTCTATTCCGTCTAGTCCTTGATTGTCACTTCCGCAAAATCCTATTATTTGTGATGCAAAGTTACTATATGGATAATATCTTTTTGTATCTTCATCTATATTTATTCCTGTTATAATATTATTCTGTTCCATCCATTGTCTTAAGTTGTCTGTTTTTTCTTTTTCAACTTTTTTTGCAATTGTTTCTATTGAACTCCTTTTAGTTACCTTTTTTAAAGTTTTTTCATAATCTAATTCAAATAATTCTGATAGTTTTTGTGCCACTTTTTCTTTGTCTTCTTTTGGTATGTTTCCTGGGTTTACTGTTACTGTCTCTACTGTACTACTTACTGCTAATTCCTTTTTACCTGTTGCATCATATATTGTTCCCCTTTTAGGGTTCACTTTCCTATCTAAGGTTTGCTGTTCATATGCTAGTGTTGTTAGTTCTCCCCCTTGTATAAATTGTATAAATCCTATTCTTCCTATTAAGCATAGTATTATTAAAAATGTTATAAATAGCGTATTTCTCATTTTTCTTTTACTTGATAACTTTATTTCATACATAAAAAAATCCTCCTAATCAATTTTATTAGAAAGATTTTTCTTTATTCATTTTATTTAAATATGCTGTCTAATATTTGTTCAAACCAATTTTTCTCTTCTTCAATTACAACATCTTCTGATACAGCTTCAACATAATCTTCTTTTGGCAAATTAACATATACTGTTTGTTTATTTGTCAATTTTTGCATACCTAGCTTTTCTTTTGCTATTTTTTCTACATTGTTTAGTGTTTCTCCATTTTCTATTACTACTTTCAATTGTTCATTTTCTTTTTGTATTGTTGCTAATTGTTTCTTTTGGTTTTGTATTTCACTAA
Organism: uncultured Clostridium sp.; assembly: GCA_947367845.1. Lineage (GTDB taxonomy): Bacteria > Bacillota > Clostridia > TANB77 > CAG-508 > CAG-269. Next base: position 56,787 of record CANBES010000010.1, read on the forward strand.
ATTTCTCACTTATTTTAGAGTTTCTATAACTTATAGTCAGTAGTATCGCAAATATAAATAGTACTAGCATTGTTAATTTTAATTGTTTCTTTTTTTGCATTTTTGATATTTTTACATCTTGTCTTGGTAGATCTTCTACTACTCTTAAACTTCTTTTTTTAGTTCTTTTTTGTGGTTCATAATTTGGTTCTAATTTTCTTGGGTTTGTACCATATTCATATCTGCTTCTTGCCATAAGTTACTCACCTCCTCTTTGGTTTATTCCTTTTCAAAAATTCTTAGTTTTGCACTTTTACTCCTAGAATTTTCTTCTTGTTCTTCTTTTGTTGCTACAATTGGTTTTTTTGTAATTATTTTTCCTTCTGTTTTCGCACCACATACACAGTATGGTAAATCTTTTGGACAAGTGCATTTACCTTTTGCTTCTATGTATGCATTTTTTACTGCTCTATCTTCTAATGAATGGAATGTTATTATACATAGCCTTCCTTGTGGTTTTAATATTGATATGCAGTTTTGTACTGTTTTGTATAATGGTTTTATTTCGTCATTTACTTCTATTCTGATTGCTTGAAAAGTTCTTTTTGCTGGGTGTCCATCTTTTTGTTTTGATTTTGGTATTGACTTTTCTATTATTTCTACTAGTTCTTTTGTTGTTTCTATTTGTTTTTGTTTTCTATATTCACAAATATTTTTTGCAATTCTTCTTGAGAATTTTTCTTCTCCATATTCGTAAATAAGATTTGCAAGTTGTTCTTCTTCATATGTATTTACAACTGTTTTTGCTGTTAGTTCTTGTGTTTTGTCCATTCTCATATCTAGTTCATTTTCTCCCAAGTAACTAAATCCTCTGTTTTTTTCGTCTAATTGATATGAAGATACTCCCAAATCTAATAAAATTCCATCTACTTTTTCTATGTTTAGTTCTTCTATTATTTCTTTTATGTTATCGTGATTATTATGCACAAATTTTACGTTTTGGAATTCTTTCAAGTTTTCTTTTGCTGCTTTTAATGCTTCTTCATCTCTATCAATTCCAATTAGCAGTCCTTTTTCAGATAGTCTTTTTGCTATTTCTTTGCTGTGCCCTGCTCCACCTAAAGTCCCATCAACATAAATTCCGTCTGGTTTTATGTTCAAACCATTTATGCATTCTTCTAACATTACTGGTTTATGCTCAAATTTCAATTTAACACCTCTTAAGTCAAAAAAATCTTTTGTACATTTATCTTTTGTACATTTAATTTCTTTTGTGTGTTTTTCTTTTGCTTTATTTTCATTTGTAAATTTCTTCTTTTGCAGTTTTGTCTTTTGCAATTTTTATCTTTTGTCACTTTTTCTTTTGTAATTTTATCTTTTGTGTTTTCTTCTTTTGTATTTTTATCTTTTGAATTTTATCTTTTGTTTATTCTTTTGTACTTTCTTCTTTTGTAGTTTTCTCTTTAGTATTTTTATATAAACTTTTGCAAGTTATATACCTAGCATTGTCATATTTGCTGCAATTTCGTCTGCAGAAATATTTTCATCACATTTTTCCCAAGTTTCTTTATTCCATATTTCTAGTCTTGTTCCTACTCCTATTATTACAGCTTCTTTTTCTAGTTCTGCTGCTGTCCTTAAGTTTGCTGGAATTAGAAATCTTCCTTGTTTGTCTATTTCACATTCTGTTGCTCCTGATAGGAAAAATCTCACGAAGTTTCTAGCATTTTTGTCTGATAATGGTAGTGATTTTAGTTTTGTTTCGAAATTCAACCACTCGTTTTGTGAAAACGCAAATAAACATCCATCTAACCCTTTTGTTACGATGAACTTTTCTCCCATGTCTTGTCTTAGTTTTGCTGGCATTATTAATCTGCCTTTTACATCTAGAGAATGCTCGTATTCACCAATTAGCAATTGTTTTCACCTCTCTCCACTTTCTCACCACTTTGTGCCACTTCTCTCCACTTCACTTAAATTCTAATATAACTTTTTATATTTTGCAAGCTTTTTTTGAAATTTTTTTATTTTTTTATTATTTTTAGTATTTTTATTTGAAGAATAAAAATATTTCAAAATAAATTCTTAAAATTCTTATTATTTTTACGAAATTTAAAAAATTACGTTTCGTAATCGATTTTTGCCCTTTCATTAGAACTTTTAATATTATCGTCCCTATTTTTTCTTATTGATAGTTCGTTCTATTTCAACTCCCTACTTGATATACTTTTATCAAAAAGTTCTGGAGGTACTATTATGAATACAGTAGAAAGAAATTTAAGAAAAAGTATAGGGAAAAAAATTAAATTAGCACGAACAAAATCAGAATACACACAAGAACAATTAGCAGAAAAACTTTCATTATCTCCAAGATACATAAGCCAACTAGAACGTGGAATAGCTTTTGGAAGTGCCTCAACCATAATAAACATATGTAAAGCATTAGACATCAATTCTGATTTTTTATTCAATGATTTAATAAAAAGCGATAACACTAATATGAATTTTGTTGAGCAAGACTTTTTAGAAGACTATATAAAATTAAATAACTATAACAAAATTGTTATAAATGCAATCACACGCGAATTAGTAAGAATTCAAAAAGAAGAAAATAGAAACAAAAAAATAAATTAACAAAAACACAAATCTCTTCATACAATATATAAAAAGTATGAGGAGGTTTTTCATTGTGGCGAAAATCCTAGTTTTTAATAATGATACCGATAGAATGGAAACTTATTATAGGGGCGAAAGTGAACCTATGCCATATAATACAAACGGAACTTTAAAAGTTCGAGAATTTAGAGGTTCTAGTAATAGTAATATTTTATGGACCACTAAAAGGACTATGCAAAGTTGGAATAGCCAAAGATATATTTTTGGTGGTCCTATTCCTGTAGGTTTTGCATTTAAGAGACCCTATGAAGGTCGGGCATCGGAAATCAGAGTCAACATTATGCGGGTGTTTCTTTTGATGTTGGCCAGACTTTAACTCCTGCTAGAAGAACTGCTTTGTGGAATAGTGCAAATAATTCTAATATTTGGAGCTATGTAGAACCATATTCTTTAACCCCTACATGGGTTCATTTTGATAAAAGATTTCGGAAAGCCAGCTTGTTCAACAGGTGGTTTTCCACAAATTAAAAGAGGTAGTATAAGCACCTATGTTTTAATTGCACAAGATGATTTAAATACTTTAGGCTTTAGAACTGGTGGCTTAGATGGCATTTTTGGTCCAGCAACTCAAAATGCAGTAATTTCATATCAACGCTCTCGTGGTTTAGCTGCTGACGGGATTGTTGGTTGCAATACTTGGCGTTCACTTCAAGAAGCTGTTGTTGGTACTGGTCCAACTAGTACGACTATAAATTAAAAGGCTAGAGTAATTGTTACTGTCTAATGGTTTGGAGAAGTTGCGGGGAACAATGGGTAATTTTTAGCCTTTATGATTTGATTGGAATGAGATATAGAATATGTAAGTTTATAAAAAAAGTAATGTTCGCGGGCAAGTAATTATTT
>CANBES010000011.1 GCA_947367845.1 uncultured Clostridium sp.
GATTAATACTAAAGGACAGAAAAAATAAATTAATTATCTTAGAAATAAATATCACCGCCTTACAATTTTTATCATAATACAATATTTTTTTCAATTTGTCTATACTTTTTTTGAAATTTATGGTAAAATAAATTTTGTCAGAATGAGAAAATATTGAAGAGTCAATAAAAGCTCATTAAAAAATTTTTTAAAACATAATAAAAATAAATTATATTAAGAGGAGGAGTAGAAGTGAAATTTAATAAAGATACAAAAATTGGTGAAATACTAGAAGTAGCACCAGAGAAGGCAGATATATTACTAGAAATAGGAATGCATTGCTTAGGTTGTCCAGCATCTCAAATGGAGACTTTAGAAGAGGCATGTGCTGTTCATGGAATAGATGTTGAAGAAGTTTTAGAGAAATTAAATGCCTAAAAATGAAAAAAACACAAAAATTTCAATTTTTTTTCACAAATGTATTGACATTTGTGAAAAAATGTTGTAATATATAAAAGCGTTGTGAGTATCACAGTTATGTGGGCTATTAGCTCAGGTGGTAGAGCACTTGACTTTTAATCAAGTTGTCCCGCGTTCGAGTCGCGGATAGCTCACCAAAAGAACTAAATAATGCAAAGTTATTTAGTTCTTTATATATAAGGCCCGTTGGTCAAGCGGTTAAGACACCGCCCTTTCACGGCGGAGACATGGGTTCGATTCCCGTACGGGTCACCAATTTAATAAATTGCCACTTTAGCTCAGTTGGCCAGAGCACCGCACTTGTAATGCGGGGGTCCCCAGTTCGAATCTGGGAAGTGGCTCCAAATTGTCAGTAGCTTTGAAATAATCTTAGTTATTGGCTTTTTTTTGATTTTTTTCAATAAAAGTGTTACAATAAAATCGATAAAATATAAAACAAATAAAAAAGGAAGGTAAAAACATGAAAAAAGTTGCGATAGTAACAGGAGCATCAAAAGGAATAGGAAGAGAAATTGCTAAAACATTAGCAAGGGAAAATATACAAGTAATAGCAAACTATAATAAATCAGAACAAGAAGCAATCAAATTAAAAGAAGAGCTAAAAACAGAAAATATTCAAATAGATATAAAAAAAGCAGATGTATCAATAAGAGAAGAGGCAAAAGAACTAGTAAATTATACTATAAAAAAATATGGAAAAGTAGATATCTTAATTAATAATGCAGGAATATCAGAATATAAATTATTCACAGATGAAACAGATGATGATTGGAACAACGTCATTAATACTAATTTATATTCAGCATTTGCAATGTCGCAAGAAGTAATACCTAATATGGTTCATAACAAATGTGGATGTATTATAAATATTTCTTCTGCATGGGGATTAGTTGGTGGAGCTTTAGAAGTAATTTATTCAGTTTCAAAAGCTGGAATGGATGGATTAACAAAAGCGTTAGCAAAAGAGCTTGGGCCTTCAAATATAAGGGTAAATTCTATTGCACCAGGAATGATAAAAACTCAAATGAATTCTAAGTTTAGTGAAGAAGAAATAAAAGAAATAGAGCAAGAAATTCCATTAGAAAGAATAGGGAAACCAGAAGATGTTGCTAAATGCGTAAAATGGCTAATTGAGGATAGTTATACTACTGGTCAAATTATTTCTGTAAATGGTGGCTGGATTATAACATAAAAAAATAAGGGTGTTTTTAAGGTCTGTCCCTAAAAACACCTTGATTTTTATTCATTATTATCTGCACTTGTAAGCTTTCTTCTGTAATTTCCAGAAATTATTTTTGGAAGATATGTGATTATTTTGTAAACTGCTAAACGAATTTTTTTACTCCATAAATAAGATCTTCTTAGTTTTCTAGCGCTACCAAGTGCTACAGGTTCATCATCTAATACTAATAGTTCTGTTGGTACTTTTTCTAATGGAAATACATAATTTTGACCATTGTTGTTGTCCCAATTGTTGTTTCCATCTTTAAAGCAGAAGTTGAATGTTTCGCCTTCTAATAGGTTTATTTCAGCTTGAAATCCTAATTCTGTTTTTTCCATTTTTATATCTGTTACATTATCCCAATTGTTACCAAAACCATAGTGTATGGTTACTTCTTCAGAGGCACTTTTAAAAAGCTCTCCGATATATGAGATTTTTACTTTACTATTTTCTACCAATTTATCTGTGTTAAAGAATATATTCTTTGTTAACTCCATTGATTTTCTCTCCTTATTTATCTTTTGCTTATATCATTATAATATTAAATTCTACAATGTTCAAGTATTTTTTTGAAAAATTTTGACATTTTTTTTGATTTTCAAAAATAGTAATAAATAAAAAGCTCAGACATACCATTAAATAGGGGATTAGAACGATTATATTAAACTATAAAAAAGTAGTAAAAATATTGTCAAAAAAACAAGTTTATGATAATATAAAAAGAGAAAATATAAAAGGAGATTTTTTATGGAGGGAAAAGTTTTGGCGAAGAAAGAAGAAAAAAACGATGTACAATTTAAAAAAGTTGAAGAGAACCACAAAAAACAAGAAAAATCAATTAAAGCTATGGGAAAAACTGAAAAACCAAAAAAGAAAAAAGGACTAATTATAGGAATTCTAATAGCGGTAATAATAGTAATAGCAATAATAGTTTCAACAATTTTTGCATTATTGGCACTATCTAACGAAAAAATAGTAAGTGGAGTATCAATATCAGGAATTGAAGTATCAGGATTATCAAAAGAAGAAGCAAAAGGTAAGTTAGAAGCAATATATAACGAGAAAAAAGAAAAAGAAATTAATATAAAATACCAAGAATACGAAACAAGCCTAAATCCAACAGCAATGGAAGTAAATTACGAAGTAGACAAGGCTGTAGAAGAAGCATACCTAATTGGTAGAAAAGAAAATATATTTATAAGCAACTACGACATTTTATTTACTTTAATTGGAAAAAAGAATGTAGATGTAAATATGACATTAAATGAAGAAATAACAAAACAAACAATAAATGATATTGGAGTAAATTTACCAGGTATAGTTTTAGATTCAAGCTATTCAGTTGAAGGCGATGAATTAATCATTAGCAAAGGTAAAAAAGGTGTAGTAATAGATACAGACAATCTATTTGAAAAAGTAAAAGATAGATTAAATGATATAAAAATAACTGAAGAATATATTGAAATTCCAGTAAAAGAAAAAGAGCCAGAGCCAATAGATATAGAGAAAATACATGATGAAATTTGTAAAGAAGCACAAGATGCGTATTATACAAAAGACCCATTCACAGTTCACCCAGAAGTAGAAGGAATAAGTTTTGATATAGAAACGGCAAAAGCAATACTTGCAGAAGATAAAGAAGAATATGTAATCAAATTAACAATCACAAAACCAAAAATCACATTAAGTCAAATAGGAGATGAAGCTTTTCCAGATAGATTATCAGTATATACAACAAGATATGATGTAAGTAATGTTGATAGGTCAACAAATTTAGTTATAGCTTGTCAAAAATTAAATGGAAAAGTAATTTTACCAGGAGAGACTTTTTCTTATAATAATGCTTTAGGAAAAAGAACAGCTGAAGCAGGATATAGAAACGGTGCAATTTATTCAGGAGGAGAAGTTGTTGATGGAATAGGCGGAGGAATTTGCCAAATTTCGTCTACTTTATATAATGCAGTATTAGAAGGAAATTTAGAAGTTTTAGAAAGAAGAAATCATCAATTTACAACAGCTTATATACCAGTTGGAAGAGATGCAACAGTTGTATATGGAGTTACAGATTTTAGATTTAAAAATACAAGAAAATATCCTATAAGAATATCAGCAAGTGCAAGAAATGGAATTGCAACAGTAGCAATTTACGGAATAAAAGAAGCTGAAGAATATACATTTTCATTTAGTACAAAAGTACTTTCAACGATTGCTCCAACAACAAAATATGTAGAAGATGCTTCTTTACCAGTGGGAACAGAAAAAGTAAAGCAAAAAGGAGCAAATGGACAAAAAACAGAAACATATATTACAAAAATGCTAAATGGAAAAGTGGTTTCAACAAGACTATTATCAAGAGATACATATGATGCAATGCCAAGAATTATAATAAAAGGAACAGGTGGAGCAACAACAAATAATCAGCCAGTAACAGCTCCTACTGAGCCAACAACGCCAGTTCAACAACCAGAAACTCCAACAACTCCAGAGCAACCAACAACACCATCAGAGCCAACAGTAACAGAACCAACAGATACTGGAAACGAAGGAGAATAGAGATATAGATAAATAAAAGAGAGTAAAGTTGTTTTACTCTCTTTTGATATTTTTAATTAATCTAACATATCTTTTTTCTTTAGCCACCAAGAAACACCTAGTGTTAAAAGAATTGAAATTACAACCATAATAGCAAATCCCAATGGATTATTTTGCAATGGAAGTCCAACATTCATACCCCAAAAGCTTGAAATCATTGTTGGTACTGCTAAAATAATAGTAATGGAAGTTAAAAATTTCATAACACCATTCAAGTTATTTGAAATTATAGATGCATATGCGTCCATTGTTCCATTTAAGATATTGCTGTATATTTGAGCCATTTCAATAGCTTGTCTATTTTCTGTAATAGCATCTTCCAGTATTTCTTCGTCTTCTTCATAAAGTTTTACAATTTTACCTCTTAACGTTTTTTCCATAACTATTTCATTAGATTTTAATGATGTTGTAAAATATACCAAACTTTTTTCTAAGTTTAATAATTTTAGAAGTTCTTTGTTTTTCATAGAGTTTTTTAGTATATATTCTGCAATTTCAGTTTCTTTATTAATTTGTTTTAGGTATGTTAAGTAATATGATGCGTTTTGATATAGTATTTGAAAGATAAATCTAGTTTTTTTGTATGTTTGGAAATTTTTTATTCTTGATTTTTCAAAGTTATCAATTATTTTATTTTTCCTTAAAGATACTGTTACAAAAAAATCATCTCTTACAACTATCATACCAAGTGGCATTGTAGTGTAAACATCACTATCCTCTTTTTTTTCTATAATTGGTACATCTACTATGAAAAGCGTGGTATTGTCGTCTTCTTCTTGGTCAATTCTGGCCTTTTCTTCATAGTCTAATGCATATCGAACAAAGTCTTCTTCTATTTGTAGATTTTCACATAGTTTTTTTATTTCGTTTTCCGATGGATTTACTAAGTTTATCCACGCACCTTTTTTAAATTCTCTAATTTCTTCTAATTCATTTGTTTCTAAATTTGTATTATATATTTTTAGCAAATCCATCACCCCTTATTTTATTCAATATTACTATTTTACAGCTATTTCACGAATTTGTCAATTTTTTAAACTATTACGCCACAAGCGATTTTCTTTCCAGAATTACCGCTTGGTTGACTTGTAAAATCATCAGGGGAATCATGTATGATTATAGTTTTTCCGATGATATCCTTAATTTTAAATTTGTCTATTAAAACAGACATGTATGCGTAACCATTATTTTCATACAATGGAGGTAAATCACCCGAATGATAAGGATGTGGGCAGTCATTAGGGCTATAATGTGAACCGCTATTTGCAAATTCGTCTTCCATAGTTCCAGTACAAGAAGCTCCATTGTGAATGTGGAAGCCGAAGAATTTTCCGCCACAATTTCCTTGTGTTGTAGGTAGTCCATAAATTTTTGCAGTAACTAATACACCTTCTTTTGTTTCTCTAAATGTTACGGTTCCGCTTATTTTGGGATATTTTTTCCCGCCTTTTATTTCTGCTTTGGCAGTATTAAATAAGTTTTTTAACATATTTTCACCTCATTTTATTTAGTTTATATTATTATTTTATTCCGAGATGATAGAAAAGGTATTGACAAGTGGATAAATATAATGTAAAAATTAATTAGGTAAAGGAGAACAAAAATATGAATGAAATAAAAACAAAATCAATTTATAAACACTTTAAAGGAGACCTATATTTAGTTGAGGATATTGCAATCCACAGCGAAACAAGAGAAAAATATGTAGTATATAGAGCATTATATGGAGATACAGGGCTATATATAAGACCTTACGATATGTTTGCTTCAGAAGTTGACCATAAAAAATATCCAAATGTAAAGCAAAAATATAGATTTGAGTTACAAAATATAAAGAGTGTTAAAGAAAATAATTAAAGAAAAAAGTGAAATAGCAAAACATAATAAAAATGAGATAAGGCGAAACAGCATTATGAAAAATGGTAAAAATAAAAAACTTATACGATTTCGTATAAGTTTTTTAGTATGGTGGGTCATCGGGGGGTCGAACCCCGGACCTTCGGATTAAGAGTCCGCTGCTCTACCAACTGAGCTAATAACCCATATACACAAAAGGTACATTAAAAATTATAATACCTTTTGCCAAGAATGTCAAGAGTTAAAATCCATTTCCTATAATACTAACAATTTTATTCAACTCAGATTTTAATAAGTTGTATAATTCAGTTGTTACAGCACCGTCCTGACCAGCATCATAAGTCTCAATAGCTTTATTAATATCAATCAACCTCATTTTCTTAATGTTTTTTGTTGTGTCTGTATACATATAAATAGGAACATAATCAACCTTATCAATAGTAAGATTTCCATCAAGATGTTTTGTTATAGTTAAATTCAAAATAATAGAATTTCTAGTGTTATCTAATCTTTGGTCACAAATAAAATTACCTAAAGAATAGATTACAAAACAATCTTTAGTTGTTCCATCTTCCAAAGTTACAGTTTTCTTTTCCATTGGCTCCAAGACATGAGGGTGATTTCCTAAAATAATATCAACACCATTCTGGAATAGAAAATCAGCCAATTCCTCTTGTTCTTTGTTTGCAGTTGTTCTATATTCAGTACCCCAATGCATACAAGCAACAATCATATCAGCATTTTGACTTTTTGCAGTTTCTATATGTTTTTTAATCAAATCTTTATCAATTAAATTAACGCAAAAGTTTTTATCTTTTGGAACTGGAATTCCGTTGGTTCCGTAAGTATAATTGATAAATGCAATTTTTACACCTTTTACATATTTAAATAGCACTTGGTCCTGTTCTTCTTGAGTTTTATAAGTACCAAGGTGAGCAATATCAGCATCATTTAAAACATCAATAGTTCGAGATAATCCGTCAAATCCCATATCTAAACAGTGATTACCAGCAGTAGAAAGAACATCAATACCAATATCTTTTAAAGAATAAGCTAATGCATCAGGAGTATTAAAAGTTGGATAATTGCTATATCCACGTTCTTCACCAGCAAAGGAAGTTTCTAAATTCCCAACTGATATATCAGCTGTTTGTGTATAAAATTTTATCTCATCAAAAACATAAGAAAAATCATATTCTTTCGTATCTGAATTATAAGCATCAATATATTGAGTATTGTGACACATTACATCTCCAATTGCAGCTAAAGTAAAAGTAGTATCAGTTTCTTCTTTAGCATTTTCTTGCTCTTCTTTTTCTTTTGCTTCATTTTCTAGTTGCCTTTCGTTCTCAATTTCTTGCTTAGAGGTTTCAACTAAATTTTTATATAAATTACTGTTTTTAAAAAAGTAAAATATGCTAACTAAAATTAGTAAAAAGAATAAAACAATGATAAAAATGATTAGCTCTTTTCGCGCTGCTTTGTAGTCTATATCTTGTTTTTTCTTGTTTCGCATATTTCTATTTCTAGGAGTTCTTCTCAAAATAAATCACCTCATTTTTTATTAACAACAAAATATCATAAAAATCGACAAAATTCAAGAGAGATTTTTAGGTGTTTTTAATGACTATCCCCAAAAACACCTAAAACACCTACTTGAAAAATAAGGAAAAATAGTGTATAATACCGAAAGTTAAGGAGGAGATGTAATGCTAAGTGCAAACAATGTTACAGTTAGATTTGGAAAAAGAGTGTTATTTGAAGATGTAAATATAAGATTTGGAAAAGGAAACTGTTATGGAATAATAGGAGCAAACGGAGCAGGAAAATCAACATTTTTAAAAGTATTGTCAGGAGAAATTGAACCAAGTAAAGGTGATGTTTCAATAGATAAAGGAGAAAGACTATCAGTTTTAAAACAAGACCACTTTGCCTATGAAGATTATACTGTAATTGATACAGTAATTATGGGAAATAAAGAGCTATATGACATAATGAAAGAAAAAGAAGAGATATATGCAAAGCCTGATTTTTCAGAAGAAGATGGAATGAAAGCCGCAAAATTAGAAGAAAGATTTGCTGAATTAGATGGATGGAATGCAGAGTCAGATGCAGCAATACTTTTAAATGATTTAGGAATTATTCCAGAAAATCATTATAAATATATGAAGGAAATTGAGGCAAGAGACAAAGTAAAAGTTTTATTGGCACAAAGTTTATTTGGAAATCCAGATGTGCTTTTATTAGACGAACCTACAAACGATTTAGACTTAAAGAGTATCAATTGGTTACAAGACTTTTTAATGGATTTTGAGAATACTGTAATAGTTGTATCACATGATAGATATTTCTTAAATAAAGTTTGTACACACATAGCAGATGTAGACTTTGGAAAAATCAAAGTATATCCAGGAAACTATGATTTCTGGTATGAATCAAGTCAATTAGCATTAAAACAAGCAAGAGAGCAAAACAAGAAAAAGGAAGAAAAAATTAAAGAATTACAAGACTTTATTGCAAGATTTAGCGCAAATGCTTCAAAATCAAAACAAGCAACATCAAGAAAGAAAACATTAGAGAAAATAGAATTAGATGAAATAAAACCTTCAAACAGAAAATATCCATATGTAGACTTTAAGCCAGACAGAGAGCCAGGGAGAGAAATATTACAAGTTAAAAATATATCAAAAACAGTTGATGGAGTAAAACTATTAGATAATATATCATTTGATGTAAAAGAAGGAAACAAAATAGCATTTTTAGCAGATAATGAACTTGCAAAAACAGTATTATTCCAAATAATAGCAGGAGAAATCGAGCCAGACGAAGGAGAATTAGTATGGGGAACAACAATTACTCAAAACTACTTCCCAAAAGACAATAACTACTTATTTGAAACAGACGAAAATGTAACAGAATGGCTAAGAAAATACTCAAAAGATCCAGACGAAACATATGTAAGAAGCTTTTTAGGAAGAATGCTATTCTCTGGAGATGAAGCTTTAAAACAAGTAAATGTATTATCAGGTGGGGAAAAAGTAAGATGTGTGTTATCAAAAATGATGCTATCTGGTGCTAATTTCCTAATATTTGATGAACCAACAAACCATTTGGACATGGAAAGTATAACATCAGTAAATGAAGGGATGAAGAAATTTATAGGGAATATTCTATTTACATCACATGACCACGAGTTAACTCAAACTGTTGCAAATAGAATAATTGATATAAAAGAAGATGGAACAGTTGTAGACAGAGAAGTTTCATATAATGAATATTTAGGAGTTGAATGATGTTTTTGGGGACGGAGCAAAAAAACATCGATAGGGATTTATAGTGAAAAGAATATTCTTTTCATTAATATAAAAGGAATAACAAAAAGGGGCAATATAATAAAAACAAGAAAGCGAGATGATTAAAATTTCTAGAAAATCACGAGAAACATTAAATGCCTCTTTTTTTCATGTAATTATACAGGGGCATAAAAAAGAGTTTATATTTCGAAAGACAAGATATATTTATCAATATATCAAATTAATAAAAAAACATATAAAAGAAACAAATATCAAAATTATAGCATATTGTATTATGGGTAACCATGCACACTTTTTATTTCAAGTAGATGAGCTGAAAAATCTGTCAAAATTAATGCAAAAGATAAATACAGAGTATGCAAACTACTATAATCATATGGAGGATGGTAGAGTTGGGCACGTATATAGAGATAGATTTATGAGTCAGCCAATAACAAATCAAAAATATTTAGTTCAATGTATTAAATACATACATTTCAATCCTGTAAAAGCACATATAGTAGATAAATGTGAACAATATCAATTTTCATCATACAATTATTTCTGCAAAAAATTGAAAGAAAATAATAATAGTTGTTTTAGTGTTAAAGAGTACAAGGATATATGCGAAAACGTAAATTATGAAATTGAATTTATGGATATAGAAAAAGAAGAAAAAGAGATAATTGTAAACGGAATTCAAGAATTTATAAATAAACGTAAGTATAATATATTTGAAATATTTAATAACAGAGAAGTTTTAACAGAGCTAGTTAAATATCTGAAAGACTACAAAAAGATTACGTATATTGCAATTGGTGACTTTTTTGGAATGAGTAGAGGCTGTTTGCAAAACATCGTAAAAAAGGCTAAAAATATTAACAAAAATATGGAAAATACTTGACTTTTCACCCATAAAAACTGATATAATAGAAAAGCGAGAATGTAACAAAACTATAAATCGATGTTTTTTTGCTCCGTCCCCAAAAACATCAAGAAAGGAAATTAACAATGGATAAAATTATAAAAATAATAGCAGAAGAGCTAAAAATAAGAGAAAATCAGGTAGAAAATACAATAAAGCTTATAGATGAGGGAAACACAATTCCGTTTATCGCAAGATATAGAAAAGAAGTGACAGGTGGATTAAGTGACGAAACTCTTAGGGAATTAGGTGATAGATTAAATTACTTAAGGAATTTAGAAAAGAGAAAAGAAGAAGTTATTAATTCTATTGACGAGCAAGGTAAGTTGACAGATGAAATTTTAAAAGCTGTTGCGCTTAGTAAAACTTTAGCAGAAGTGGAAGATATTTATAGACCTTATAAGCAAAAGAAAAAGACAAGGGCAACAGTGGCAAAAGCTAAGGGGTTAGAGCCTTTGGCAGATATTATTATGGAACAAAAAGAAACTAAATCGATTGAAGAAATTGCAAAAGAGTATGTAAATATTGATAAATTATCAGATGAAGATAAAAAGAATAAAGATAAAGTAGTAGCTACCGCAGAAGATGCAATTGCAGGGGCTTTGGATATTATTGCTGAGAATATTTCTGATAATAGCAAATATAGAAAAGAAATAAAAAGACAATGTTACAGGGAAGGTTTAGTAGAGACAAAAGCTGCAAACCCAGAAGAGAAGTCAAATTATGAGATGTATTATGATTATAATGAAGCTATTAAATACATACCAAGTCATAGAATTTTGGCTATAAACCGTGGAGAAAAGGAAGATTTTCTAAAGGTAAAATTAGCTAAACCAGAAGAGAAAATCTTGGCTTACATAGAAAGAGACATTATAAAAGGAGATACACAATTTACTAAAATGCTAAAAGAAACTGTGCTAGACAGTTTCAAAAGATTAATTGAACCTTCAATTGAAAGAGAAATTCGTTCAGATTTAACAGAAAAAGCTGAAGAAAAAGCAATTAAAGTTTTTGGACAAAACTCAAAACAATTATTATTAGGAGCTCCCATAAAGGGAAAAACAGTTATGGGATTTGACCCAGCATATAGAACAGGTTGTAAAATTGCAGTTATAGATGAAACTGGAAAAGTTTTAGATTATACAACAGTATATCCAACAGCACCACAAAATGATGTTGAAAATGCAAAAAAAGAGCTTTTGAAATTAATTGAAAAACATGAAATTGATATGATAGCAATTGGAAATGGTACAGCTTCTAGAGAATCGGAAATGTTTGTTGCTGATATGCTAAAAGAAACAAAAAGAGAAGTTTGCTATGTAATAGTAAGCGAAGCAGGAGCATCAGTATATTCTGCATCAAAGCTTGCAACAGAAGAATATCCAGACATAAATGTATCAATAAGGGGAGCAATATCAATCGCAAGAAGGTTACAAGACCCATTAGCAGAGTTAGTAAAAATTGACCCAAAAGCAATTGGAGTTGGTCAATATCAACATGATGTTAATCAAAAAAGATTAGCCGAAAGCCTAACAGGCGTAGTAGAAGACAGCGTTAACAAAGTTGGAGTTGATGTAAACACTGCAACACCATCATTACTTTCATATGTGGCTGGAATTAATAATACAATAGCTAAAAATATTGTAAAATATAGAGACGAAAACGGAAAACTTAAAAATAGAAAACAATTATTGAAAGTCCCAAAATTAGGAAAAGTAGCATATGAACAATGCGCAGGATTTTTAAGAATTTTTGACGGTGATAATCCATTAGAAGTAACCGCAGTTCACCCTGAAAGTTATGACGCAACAGAAAAATTGCTTAAAGAAATCGGAGCAAAACCAGAAGATTTAAAAGATAAAGAAAAATTAGAAGAAATAAGAAACAAGTTAAAAAGTGTAAATGTAGAAACTATGTCAAAAGAATTAGAAATAGGAGAGATGACACTAACAGACATTATAAGCGAGCTTTCAAAACCAGGTAGAGACCCACGTGAAGATATGCCAAAACCAATCTTACGTTCAGATGTCTTAAAACTTGAAGATTTAAAAGAAGGTATGGTGCTTACAGGAACAGTTAGAAATGTAATTGACTTTGGAGCTTTTGTTGATATCGGTGTAAAACATGATGGTCTTGTTCATATTTCAGAAATGAGTGATAAATTTATAAAAAATCCTTCTGAAATAGTTTCTGTTGGAGATATTGTAAAAGTTAAAGTTATAAAAATTGATACAGAAAGACAAAAAGTAGGACTATCAATGAAAGTCTAATGTATTTGGGGACGGAGCAAAAATACATCAATATAGAAAGTTAATCGATGTATTTTTGCTCCGTCCCCAAAAACATCATTTAGATATAATTTTTATTAAAAAACTTGATTTTTAGCATTTTTATTAATATAATGTAGAAAAATACTAAAAAAGAGGTATTACTATGAGAAAAGGATTGCAAAATTTAGAAAACAATGAAAACAAAAACTACAAAATTATAGCAGTAGATGACGAAGAAGGAATTATCGACTCTTTATCAATATTCCTAAAAAGATCAGGCTATGAATTTGTTGGAGCAACAGACCCAGAGCAAGCAATAGAAATGGTAAAAAATGAGCACTTTGACTTAATGATACTAGATTTCATAATGACACCAATCCATGGAGACCAAGTAGTAGAAGAAATAAGAAAATTCAACAAAGAACTATACATATTATTATTAACAGGACATAAAGACTTAGCGCCACCATTAGATACAATAAGAAGACTTGACATACAAGGATATTGCGAAAAAAGTGACAAGTTTGACCAACTATTGTTACTAATTGAGTCTGGAATAAAATCAATTAAGCAAATGAACGAAATTAAGAAAATAAATAGCGAACTAGCAGACACATATGAAAAACTAGAAAAAGCATATTTAGAAAGCGTTCAAACATTAAGATACACAGTTGAAGCAAAAGATGCTTATACACGTGGACATTCAGACCGTGTATCAGAATATTCTGTTCTACTTGGCAAATATCTAAACCTTCCAGAAGAAACTCTGAATACTTTACGAATAGGCGGGTTATTTCATGATGTTGGAAAAATAGGTGTGCCAGATAGTATTTTACAAAAAGAAAGTAAACTAACAGATGATGAATACTCAGAAATAAAAAATCATCCATCAATCGGAGCACACATTTTGTCAACAGCAACAATTTTTTACGACATAATTCCAATAGTAAAACATCATCATGAAAAATATGATGGAACAGGATATCCAGGAAGATTACAAGGAGAAGATATTCCATATTTGGCTAGAATTGCAGCTGTTGCAGACAGTTTTGATGCGATGACTTCTAGAAGAACTTATCGTGATTCTTTGCCAATGGATGTTGTAATATCTGAGTTCAAAAGGTGCAAAGGAACTCAATTTGATCCTAAATTAGCTGATGTTTTCTTAGATATTTTAGAAAATCATTTTGACGAAATTAAGGCGATTCAAGAAAAATATAAGTAAGGAAAATATGGATATAAAGTATACATTCCATATAAAATAAAAAAGGAACTTAAAAATCAAATTAAGTTCCTTTTAAAATTAACTTTTTTGAACTGTCCCCAAATGCATTATTTCAAAATCGATGTATTTTTGCTCCGTCCCCTAAAACATCGTTCGAAAATATTATAATGGTAAAGTTATTATAAATGTAGTTCCGACACCCTCAGTTGATTCAACAGAGATATTACCATTAAAATGAGCTCTAATAGTTGAATAAGACATATACAATCCAAGTCCAGTTCCATTCTTACCTTTTGTTGTAATCATTTCCTTAAACAACTTATCCTTAACCTTTTTAGGCATTCCAGAGCCATAGTCTTTTATAGAAATTAACAAATTATTTTTATCTCGTTCAACAATTAAATCTATATTTTGTTCAGTTTTTCCGCCATAAGCTTGAATAGAGTTAGATATCATATTGTTGATTACCTGTACTAAGCTATTAACATCACCATTGATCGCTAAGTTTTCATCAGTTTTCATTGCTACATTTAGATATGTAATAGAGTTTTTCAATTCATGTTTCATTAAAATATTAACTCTTTTTAACAATTCACCAACAGTGAAAGATATATCATCTTCGTTTGAAAGTGTAACGGCTTGGCCTTTAACGGCTGTTATTACGTCAGACATGTATTCTGTATGTGTTTTTATTTTATCAATCCAAGTGTTCATATCGCTTGCTATTTCGTGGTGGTCTTGATTGTTTACTTCTGGGTCATCGATAGAAGAATCATATTCTTTTACTAAGTCAGTAAGTCCTTCTGCTGCACCAGAAATTGACATTATAGGTGTTTTTAAGTTGTGTGCAATTCCACCAATTAATTGTCCTAATGATGCTAAACGTTCTTTTTCCATTAGTGTTTCTTGGTTATCGTGAATTTGCTCAACGTTTTTGATAGTTAATTCTTGGATTTTATTATAGTAGTATGCCAAGTCTCCAAATTCATCATTTGAAGCGACTGGAAGTATCATATTTTTATCAATATTTTCAGTATCAACAATGCTTTTTAAGCTATTTGTTGTTTTTATCAAGTTACTAGATATATTACGTGACCATATCAACAATAAAACTATATATATAACTAGGAAAATGATTATAAGTGTAAAGTAATAAACAAGTAAATCCATGTCTATAACTGGATATTTATAACCAATATACCAAGTTTGGCCATTCAAATCAGTTAGTTTCATAGCATATAATTGCTCGTCAATACCAAATTTTTCATATAAAAAACCATTAGTTTCATCATAGAAAAAGTCTCTATAACTTAATACGAAATCACTTACGACACCGTCAGGAGAAGATACATAAATATCTTTATCATCTGGTGAAATTATAAAGTAATAATGAGATTGGTCTTGAAGAGGGATTGTGTCCAAAGTTTGTTTCAAGTTTTCCATATTAACCTGTTCAGGTGTAATATTCTTTGACTCCATATAAGCTCTATAGTAATTACCAGTTGAAAATCCTTCTTGTTGAACAGTTTTAGAGTATCCAATTAATGATATAACAATCAATATTACAGCAATAAAAGGAACCATTTGGAACAACAAGTTTTGTGAATTTGTAATTCTATATCCAACATTTTTTTCGTATGTATTAGAAATTTCATATGTTGTTAAAGTAACGTTATATAAAAACTTCTGTGATACAATCAACAATATAATTGAAATTATAGAAGCAATAGCAATAATCATAAGTGTAAATTTCAATATAGCAAATGCAGTTGCAAGCATTATAAAGTTAAATATAATTCCAATAGAAGTAATTGTTATCATTTGTACAAAGAAAACTTTATACGGAATATTTATACAATCTTTTCTAACTTGTTTAATTTCTTGGTAAGAAATTTTTTCTTTACGATAATGTTTGTTTAAATACTTATAAATTCTTCTCATCAATATCCTAAAAGAAATTAGGTGAACAGATATACCAAGTATATAAGCAACAGTATATTGCTGGACATGAGTAAGTGGTTGAACTTCCCTTTGAAAAGCAAAGTTTTCAGAAAGTGGTGGGAAGTTTTGCACCAAAGGCATAATAAAGTAAACAACCACAACAGCAACTAAGTCAACAAGTAAAATCATTGTTATAAACTTTAATTTAAAATTTTTTAATTCTTTTGTAGATTTTTCTTTCAAAACATCACAACCTTTTTATAATATTTAAAATCTTTTGTACATAGTTAATATCAATAGAAGACCATTCTAAGTTTAATTCCTCTAATTTTGATAAAGTAATATCTTGAGAATATGTATTTGTATTAGTACCCAAAATGTATTCTTTTGTATATTCATCTGCACTTTGTTTAATTTCATCAATAAAAGTCTTTAAATCAACATCTAATAAATCACAATTTAAAAACTTAAGAATAGTTTTAAATTCAGCAATAGTAATTTCTTTGTCGCTTAAGATATGATAAATAGAATTTAATGAACTGTTTTTTAATAATCCTAAAATTATATCAGCACATTCATCAACAGGACTAAATTCCAACTTAAAACCAAGCAAATCTTTAGCCACAACCTTGCTATCGATAATAGCTTTAAGAGAAGCTAAAAATACATTTTGATTAGCATTCTCTTGGAAAACACCATCACTAAATCTTGGCATAATATTACCTAATCTAAAAATGACAGCATTTAATCCAGTTTTAGAAGCTTTTAATATTTCCTTTTCTGCTTCAAATTTAGTAACTAAATAAGGATTGTTGTTAAATTCTTGATTTATAAACAAAGTATTTTCATCAAAAATTTTATTTTTAGTTAAATCTCCTTTATAACCTGCAATTGATAAAGTAGAAATATGTGCCAAAGATATTTTATTTTCACAAAAATCAATCAAATTGATAACACTTTGAACATTATCTTTATAAATTTCACTAGGCCTTGCAAAATGTTTTACATTAGCAGCGCTATTAATAACACAAGTTACTTCTTCTTTGATTTTTAAATACGTAGTTTGGTCCAATCCTAATTGATTTTTTGTCATATCTCCATTCAAAATTGTTACTTTTTGCTCAATTAATTTTAACAGATTTTCGTCAGAAGCAAAATAGAAATCAATCATTTTTTGCAATCTTGTTTTTCCATTCAAATTAATTTTATTTCTTATTACACAATAAATTTTTTCGGTATTTTCATTTACAAGTAAACTTCTTAATAAGTGAATACCTAAAAATCCTGTAACACCAGTAATTAAAACAGTACTTAAATCAAACTTTTTAACATTATTTAAAATCTGAATATCTTCGACACCAGTTAAGTCAGGTTTTGCTTCACTAGAAGAGTTGCTTTCAATAAAGTTTGCTAAGTCTTTTATATTTGAATTGTTGTATATATCTTGAATTAAGATATTATATTTTTCTAAATATGTATAAATAGCAGTTAAAGACAAAGAATCAATTCCTAAATCTTCAATTAAATCATCAGTGATAGAAAACTCATCTATTCCAACCAACTCTTTTACATAGTTGTAGATATTAATTTCTAAATCTGTTTTTGGCGCAATACGTTTACTATTATTTTTTTCTAAATAGTTAAGTGCTAAATTTTCTAACTCTTTTCTATTTATTTTACCAGAAGAGTTACGAGGAAAGTCATCCAACTCAATGATTTTTTTAGGTTTCATATAAAATGAAATAGTACTGTTAATGTAATTTTTTATATTATATAAATTAATGTTTCTTTCTTTTTTTGTTAAGAACAAGTAAATTGCTTTTGTATTCTTGTAAGGTATGGCAACAGGGAAGACTTCAAAATTATTTCCAAGTAATTTTTGAATTTTATTTTGAACTTCGTTTAATGCGACTAAATATCCACCATTTACTTTTACAATATCATCATTTCTACCAATAAATTCAATATCTAAATCTTTACTTATTTTTGCTATATCTCCTGTTCTATATGCTTTAACAGTTTTTTCTAAAATAGGATGATAAATTTGTACAAATCGAGATTCAGTTGCTTCTGGCAAGTTTAGATATCCTTTAGCAATATTTTGTATAGAATTTTCGTCTTCGTAAACTACTAATTCTCCTTTTGTGTCAATTGGCATAACTTCTAAATTAGAATTAACAACCAAAAGGCGAGAACCATAAATAGGTTTACCAATTGAAGTATGGTTATTTTTTATTTCATAGACGCTTACTTCTTTATAAGTTGTAAACATTGTTGTTTCTGTTGGTCCATATAAATTTAGAACTTTTAAGTTACTATATTTAGAAAGTAAATTTTCTATAATATATGGTTTTAAAGTCTCTCCACCAGTTCCAAGAATTTTAAGAGAAGATAAATCTGCATCTAATATTTTATCTTGTAGAGCAATATGTTCGATCCATTTTGGAATTAGAAAAGACCTTGTTACTTTTTCTTTTTCCATAATTCTAATAACTTTTTCTGGATTTAGCTCATCTTCTTTTTTTACTAAAATAAGTTTTCCACCAAAAAGTAAAGAACTGTAAATATCAATTCCAGAAGCATCAAAAGAATATTTTAAAAGAGAAATTGATATATCTTTGCTAGTTGCCTTTAAAACAGCATCTTTTTCAATGGAAGCCTTTAAACCAGCTATGTTTTTGTGCATAACCATAGTGCCTTTTGGATTGCCAGTAGAGCCTGATGTATAGATGATATATGCAGTATCTTCTGGAGAAGGTTTATTTTCGCTAATATCATAAAAACCATTAAATCCATAGTTGTCTAGGTTAATAATGATAGCCTTTGTTGGAATTTTTGTGTCATAGTCTTTGTGTGTTAAAATACATTTTGGTTTACAATCATTTAAAATATATTCAACTCTAGAAGCGGATTCATCTGGCAAAATTGGTACATAACAACCGCCAGCCTTTAGAACAGCAAACATAGCTATGATCATCTCTATGCTTTTATCTAAAAATAGAGCAACTGGTGTATTTTTTGTAACCCCTAGATTTATTAATGCTTTTGCTACATTATTTATTTTTTTATTTAACTCATAATAAGTTATTTCTGTATTATCACAGCAAGCTGCAATATTATCAGGATATTTTGCAACAATATTATCAAAAATTGAAACTACAGTTTCATTTGAATTTTCGATAGTTCCTGTCAAGTTAAAAGCAGTTAAAGCTGAAACATCTTCATCTGTCAAAAGTGTTATATCAGATAGGTTTGACTTTCCTCTTAACACTTGAGAAATTATATGTAAAATAAACGAATTCATCTTTTTAATTTCTGCTTCAGTAAAACAGGTAAATAAATAATCATAATTTAGAACTTTGTCATTATTTAAAGTTGTTAGATGTATAGTTAGAGGATTATTTTGTTGACCTGAAAAAAGCCAGCTACATTCGCCTAAATCATCATTTTCCATAGTGTTTTCTTGTTTATTAATTTGATAAGAAAATCCAATTTCGTACAAACCAGAATTATCTTTTGCAGTATTGCAAAAAGATTCTTGTATCTTGTGATAAGGATAGCCAGAATGTTTAAATAATGACATATTTGTTGATGATATTTTTTTGCACAATGACAAAAAGGTATCTTGAATATCAACTTCTACCATTAAAGGTAAAGTTGAAACAAACATACCAGTACATTCAAGCTCTTTTAATCTCTTTTGACGATTTAAAAAAGGTGTACCAAATGTGATTTTATCTAAATTATAAATCTTGCTAAAATAAATAGACAATATCCCTAAAAAGAAGGTATACTCCGTAATTCTATTCTCTTGACAATAAGCAGAAATAGAGTTAAACAAACCAGCATCGAGTGGCTGTATGTAACGCTTCCCGTCCTTTTTTAAATAATCAGAATTTTGAAACAACTTAGTAGAAGGAATTTTTGCTACATAATCATTCCAAAACTGCTCATCTATATTAAACTTATTACTTTCATAATAAGCATTTTCTCTATCAATAAAAGGAAGATAACTAGGCTTTTCGAAAGCCTCTTCACCCTCATTCCTTTGTAATTTCTCATAAAAATCTTTAATTTGCTCAGCAACTTGAGACATACTCCAAGCGTCAGCAATAATATGATGAGATTTATATAAAACATAAGAAGAACAAGGTGTGAAAACAAGACAAATACTAAATAGTTTATTTAAAGAAAGTTCTAAATTTTGATACTCTTCAATCGCACTAGAAATATCATCTGTATCAAAATGCTTTGTTTCAATAGGCACATACTGATAATCTTCAACATATTGACATAGACTTGTTCCATTTTTAATAAATCTTAAATGAAAAGAATCATTTTTCTCTATAATCTTATTCATGGTTTTTACTAATAAATCTTCATCTAATTTTCTGTTAAGCTTTAACACCGACATAATATGATTTATTGGTGTTCCATCTCCATTTATTTGTTCTAGTTCCCATATGTTTTTTTGTGGGTTTGTTAATTCATATACTTCCTTTTTCATTTATTTCTCCCGATTATATTTTATAGTCAAATTATATAGCTTTTTAGCGGAAAATGTCAATATAAATACCGATGTTTTTGGGTGTTTTTAAGGACTGTCCCCAAAAACACCTAAAACAAAGTTTAAAAAAAGAAATATAGGGTAAGAATAAGTGTAAGGCGGTGGAGCGATTTGAAAATGAAAAAGAAAAAAAGCAGAACAAAGTTTATAACACTAGCAATAATAGCAATAGTATTGTGGATATTTGGGTTCTATGTATATTTTACATACAAAAAAATAGAAATAAATAACGAAAATTATACAGCTACAAGAACACTATCCACACAAAAGGAACAAACTGTGGAAGAAGTTGAAGAAAATAGCACAAAAGTAGCAGATATATTAGAGAAAACAACTAAGTGTGTAGTAGGGATATCAAAATTGAAAAATACAGGAAGTAGCATTTTATCCAAAAGTACAGAAACAGAGTTAGGACTGGGAACAGGGTTTATTGTTACAGAAGATGGATATATTGTAAGCAATAGCCATGTGACTGGAGAGAAGTATAGTAAGTGTTATATTACTTTAGAAAATGGTTCGACATATGATGGGACGGTTGTGTGGAGTGATTCAGATTTAGATTTATCAATTACGAAAATAGAAGCAAAAAAACTAGAGTATGTCAGTCTTGGAGATTCAAGCGGCATAAGGATAGGAGAAACTGTGTATGCAATAGGAAACCCAATTCGGGTTTGAGTTTAGAAGAACTGTTACTTCTGGGATTATAAGTGCAAAAAATAGGACGATAAAAATAGAAGAAGAAAATAAAAGCTCATATATGACAGACCTTATCCAAACAGATGCCACAATAAATCCAGGAAATAGTGGGGGAGTGCTGATATATCCTAATGGTGAAGTGATAGGGATAAATACTGTAAAAATTTCTACAGCTGAAGGAATTGGTTTCGCAATTCCGATTAATATAATAAAACCAATTATTGACAACTTAAAACAATATAATAGTTTTGAAGAAGCAACAATTGGCATATATGCGTATGATAGGGAAGTTGTCCCATATATTGATGGCTCTATAAAGTCTAATTTTAATAAAGGAATTTATGTGGTTCAGATAACTAAAAATGGTCCAGCTGATGGAACTGAGCTTAAGGAAGCGGACATTATTAATTCTATTGATGGTACTTCTTTAAATACTATGAATGATTTGAGACAGTATATTTATACTAAAAAACCTGGAGATGAAGTTGTTTTGGACGTGAGTAGGGGAAAAATTAATAAACAGATTAAACTGATTTTAGGGAAAAAATAGATTGTTCAAAAATAGATTTATATTATTTTATACTTACCGCGTAAGCGACCAAACGAGCTGTGTGAGTGCGACACCAAGGTAATAAAAAAATAATATAAATCTATTTTGTATAAGCATCACTCATTAAAATTTTCATCCATAAAATTATATTTTCTAGAATAGTCCTTAGTTTCTTTGTTAGACATATAAACTTCAGAACGATTTTGTTTCAAAAATTCAATAATCTGATAAACATCAATCCAAATTTCATTAGGGCTATCAACTTGAGATTCATCAAAAATTAGTTGCATACCAAAATGTAAATGCGGAACATTAATGTTATTAACGTTTTCCTTGGTGCTATAACCAGTCATTCCAAGATATCCAATGACATCGCCAGCTTTAACAACCATACCTTGTTCTAATCCCTCAGCATAAGGATGATTTTTTCGTAAGTGTGCATAATAGTAATATCTTTTAGTATCAAAGCTCCTAATACCAATTCTCCAACCTCCGTATTGGTTCCAACCCAAATTTTCAATAACGCCAGATTCTATGGCTACAATAGGTGTGCCAATACTTCCCATTAAATCATTTCCTAAATGAGTTCTTTTAAATCCATAAGATCTAGAGTTACCAAAGTCATCATAATGACTAAATGAATAGTTTTTGGCGATTGGAAGAAAAGCTTTTACGCCATATTTTTGCTCAAAGTTGGAAATGTTTTCTGTGCTTAAATTATTTTCTGTATTTGAAGAATTTTCATCTTCTATAATGTTTTCGTCAGAATTGGATTTACTTTTGGATCCCTCTGTTTCAATAGAATAGTTTCCAATAAATCCTGAAAGCACAGCACTATAGCTTTCGTAGTAATAATCATAGAATTTTAAATCTTGAGTTAAACTTTCAATTGTTTCACCGTCTTTAATTTTAGCGACTAAAGTATCTAGGTCAGACTTTTTAAAATTTTTAAAATTACCACCATTTTTGCAGGCTAAATAAGCAAGTAATTGTATCCAATCGTATTTTATTTCTTCGTTCTTAGTATGAGAGTCAATATCTAATTTTGCAGTTAAATTCATAGCTTCTGCTGTTACGTTAAAATCTACCCATTTAATAAAGTTTTTTTTACTTTCTTTTTCTACGTTGCTTTCTACGTTTTCGCTATTTGCAAAAGTACAATATATTGTTATTGATGCAATTACTACTAATAATAGAATTACTCCGACAATCAATTTTTTATTTATTTTTAGTGTTTTTATTATCAATGTATTCCACCCCATATATTTATATGATGTGTTTTGCGTTTGTATCACTTAAATTATCTAAATTAGTATTATCATAAAAATATAAAAAAACTCCCAATTAGAATTGAGAGTTTTGGTGTGCCTGGAGGGACTCGAACCCCCGGTCTCGAACTTCGTAGGCTCGCATTTTATCCAGCTAAACTACAGGCACAAATATAAATACTCTAATATTATAACGTTTTAAACAGCATTTTTCAAGAGAAAACAAAAAAATAATAAAAAATATTGAAAAAAAGCAAGTAATATGAAATAATATTCGTAACAAAAAGGGGGAAAAAATGAAAAAAGCAATAAAAATACTATCAATATTTTTATTTACAATACTAATAATTGGGTTAAGCAAAAATGTCGAAGCAAACACAACAAACAAAATATCAATGGACATCTACATTGAAGAAAATGGAGACGCACAAATCACAGAAGTATGGGACTGTTACAATAACCAAGGAACAGAAGTATATCATCCATATTATAACCTAGGAAACTCAGAGATAAAAGACTTAACAGTTTCAGAACAAGGGAAAAGCTATCAAACGCTAAAAAACTGGAACACGTCAGAAAGTTTTGAAAACAAAGCATACAAATGTGGAATAAACAAAACCGAGAAAAGTGTTGAACTATGTTGGGGGATAAGTAAATATGGAAGACACACATACACAGTGAAATATACAATAACAAATCTCGTATCTGAACTAGAAGATGCACAAATGCTTTATTGGACGTTTATACCACACAATCTTTCAACTTCAATAGGAAGTGCGTACATAAAAGTACATACAAAATTTAAAATACCAAATACTGTTGACGTTTGGGGATATGGAAATTATGGTGGAACTGCATATGTTTACAACGGATATATTGAGATGCAGTCTGATGGCAGACTTGATAAAAATGAGTACATGACAATGCTAGTTAAATTCCCAAAAGGCACTTTTAAAACATCAAATTTTATAGAGAATAACTTTAATTATTATTTAAATAAGGCAGAAGAAGGAAGTACTAAATATAATAAAGATGATAACAGTGAATATGGAGTAAATTTGGCGGAGTATATTGCATTTTGGATTTATATCATAGGAATTTCTATCATTCCAATTATTTACCTTTTAAAAAGAAAATACAAGTATCCAAATTATCCAGTGTTACGCACAAAAAATAAAAGAATTCCTAAAAATATTCCGTATTATAGAGATATCCCTTGTAATGGAGACATATTTATAGCTTACTACATAGCTTATACTTATGGATTAATAAAGAATAAGACTGATATATTGGGAGCAGTTATATTAAAATGGATTAAAGAAGGAAATGCTACGATAGAAAAATGTGGTATAGGAGAAGAAGAACAAATCGCAGTAGCCCTTAGATATAATGATTTAAGAAAAATAAAAAATCAAGAAGAAATGAAATTATTCAAAATGTTATACCAAGCAAGTGAAGACGGAATACTAGAAAGTCAAGAATTTAAAAAATGGTGTGAAAAACAATATTCACGAATATTAGACTGGTTTGATACAGTATTAGAAAGTAGTAGACTAGAATTAAAACGTAGAGACTTAATAGTGTGTGAAGAAAAAAAGATATTAGGAGTATTTAAGAAAAAGGTAGATGTATTAACACCACAATTAAGAGAAAAAGCTACACAGTTAGCTGGATTAAAGAAATATTTAAAAGAATATACACTTATAAAAGAAAGAGAAGCAGTTGAAGTAACTCTATTCGAAGACTATTTGATATATGCGCAAATGCTAGGTATTGCAAAAGAAGTAGCAAAAGAATTTAAAGAGTTATATCCAGAAGTTATTGAACAATCTAAATTCAGCTCTTATAATGATATTATATTTGTAAATTATTATGCTGGAAATATAGTTACAAGTGCTCAAAGTGCTAGAACTCAGACAGAACGAAGAGCTAGTGACTATTCAGCAGGTGGTGATGGATTTTCTTCTGGTGGCGGAGGTGGAGATTCTTTCGGCGGCGGAGACGGTGGCCGGAGGATTCCGTTGATACACTGTTATTTGAAATTTTAAAAAAATTTTTGAAAATTATAGAAAATGGGTTGCAAATTTATTTAATTTGTGATATTATATATTAGCGTTCATTTGTGAATGCTAATATCGAGGTGTAGCGCAGTTGGTAGCGCGCGTGGTTTGGGACCATGAGGTCGCAGGTTCGATCCCTGTCACCTCGACCATAGTAAAAGCTGTGCAGAAGCACAGCTTTTTGTGTTATAATAAAAGGGTGAATATAATGAAAATTTTAGAATTTATTTTAAATAATGATAATTATTTGAAAGACATAATAACAAGAAGTACATACCATTCAAATGCTATTGAAGGAAGTACACTCACTTATGCTGAAACTTATGCTATTCTTTATAATGACAATAGCTTTAAAATAGAAGGAAAAGAACCTAGAGAAATATACGAAGCTATTAACCATAAAAAGGCATTAGAATTAGTTTTTAAGAATTTACAAAATAATGAAGGATTTGATGAAAGGTTCATTAAAAAATTAAATGAAACTATAAATAGAGATATTAAAGATACAGAAGGTTATAGAACTGTACAAGTATTTATTCAAGGTAGTGAACATATTCCACCTGAACCTGAGAAAGTACCAAATTTGATGATGTATTATATATACAATTATAATCATGATGAGCAAGATATATTTACTAAAATTGCTAGATATCATATTGAATTTGAAAGAATACATCCTTTTGAAGATGGAAATGGAAGAACGGGTAGATTACTTATAAATTATGAATTGTTAAAAAATAGTCTGCCTCCTGTTGTTATAGCAAAAGAAGATAGAGTAAAGTATTTTGAATTTTTAAGAAATAATGATAGTAATGGCTTAGCTGAATGGTTGAAAGAATTATCTAAAAGAGAAGAAGAAAGAATGGAGAAATTTGGATATAAAGATTAGAAAAGCTCAAAGTAGTACAAATTAAACAATTTTGAAATTTAAATTTGTCTTGTCTCGGCCATGTAAAAGAACTTATGGTTTTCCATAAGTTCTTTAAACAATTATAAGTTATCTTTTCTAGCAACCACATACTCAGTAGAAATGCTATCCAAATGTTCATCAACAATATTAAACCCATTATAAATAAGGAAATCATACAGAACTTCCTCATCAGGAGCAGCAGCAAACTTCAAATGAAGAGGTTTAGACACTCCCGAATGAATAAGTGCATATTTTCGAAGGGTTTGGGCATCTGGTTCAAAATTCATCAAATATATCCGATAAATACTATCAACTATATAGTGATACCAATCAGACACCCTTTTAAGAAAACTTGTATTATAACTGCTGTTAAAAACAATCCTAAACTGATCTTTTCCCTTCAAAATACATTGGAAAACATATGCACGATAACACTTTAAACACAATTTTTCAGTTTCAAAATTGTATCTAAAAATCTTCCGAGAAGATCTAAGTTTACGTGCAATTGCTAATTTTTCTTTCATACAATACCTCCATGGTTTGTCTTTTAGCACGTTTTAACGAAATTCAACAAAGATTTGAACAAGATTACTTATAAAAATCCCTCCTTTTTGACAATCATCAATAAATAGGTTATCCAAATGGATAATACAAAACCAATTAGCACGTTGGCTACAATTATGTTAATAATATATCATAGTTCTACAAAAAAAGCAAATTCTAGTCTAAAACTATTTAACATATTTACTTAAATGCTTATACCTAACAAAGCCCAAAGCTCCGAAAATCAAAACAATCAAAGCTAAAACTAAAACAGTTTTAAAACCAGCAAAAGGTAACTTACCATGTGCCAAAGTATCATCAACATCTTTATTAGAAGAACCGGTATTACCTTGAACATCATCCTTCTTAGCATCATCTACAAAAGTCTCAACCTTATCTTTATAAACAACACTCATAGCCTTAGAAGAAAACACACTCTGTTCAGAACCTTTTGTAGCAACTTCTTTTACATAAAGATATAAAACATTATTATTAGCGATATCACTGTAATTGGCAAGTTTCCTTGAATCAATTACAAACTGAATAGAATTATTAGAAGTTTGCTTCTCAGAAATTTTAACCCAATTAGAAATATCTTTTTCATCCTTATTTGAAGATAAATAGTAATAATATTCAACGTTATCAGTAGTTTTTACAATACCAGTAACATCAATGTTAATTAAAGCATGATCTTTTTTATCATCACTAGTATAGTAATAAGCCTGAACTTTTTTTACATTACAAGTCGCATTATCAAAATTAGAATTCTTAGCTAATTCAACAACTGAAATAGGCTGACTAGCTGTTTTTTCTTCATATTTAATAGTTACAGAAGTTTGGCCTAGGCTTAAATTTGTACCGTTTTCAACAGTATAATTTATTATTTCTTGGGTTGAATTATCTTGATATGTTCCTGTAACAACCATACCAGTCTTATCAAAATTTTCGCCAACTCCATATTTTATCTTTTTAGGAGCAGTAGTTATACTAATTCCAACCAAAGGATTAGGAATGACAGTTATAGATTGACTTACAGTTTTTTCTCCATAAGAAATTTTTATTTCTGTTTGAGTTGTTTTTAAGTTATTTCCATTTTCTACTTTATAATCTGTTATAGTTTTTTTAGTACCATCTTTAAATGTCGCTTCTACAACCATTCCAGATTTGTCAAAATTTTGACCTTCTTTATATTGCGTTTTTGTTGGTGGTGTTTTAATTTTTAAATCTGTTACAGTATTTTTTTCAACGGTTATTGGTTGAGTAACATTCTTGTCTTCGTAAGTTATTGTTACACTAGTTTGACCAGCTTTTAAATTTGTTCCATTTGTAATAGTATAGCTTGAAGAATCTAATATAGCTGTTGGCTTAGTTTTACTATTGTAATTTGCTTTTATAACCATACCAGTCTTATCAAAGTTTTCTCCTTCAAAATATGATGTTTTGGCAGGTGGTGTTGTAATTTCAATGCTTTTTAAAGATTCGTCTATTAACTCTGTTGTTGTAAATGCTTTTATAGTACTATCACAATTTGATAATAATGCGCTAGTTTCTGAAATTTTTCCTAGATCAAGCCATTCACAGTTTTCTAAATTGTTTCCAGCAGCCACAAAGCACTTTCCATTTTCAACTGTTACATTAGAATATGGACTACCAATGCCGAATGGTGTTTTTGGCTTCTACATAAATAGGAGTTGAAGTCAATAGACTTTGAATTTCTACAACAACGGCAAACGAATTTGCTGTTATTTCAACAGGTTTAGAAAATTCTAATGAATGATATCCTGCTGAAGTAAGCATTCCAGTCTCACCAGATTTTAGTGGTACTAGTTGTAAATCAGACTTAGATTTACTTGTACCATTAGGGTTTACATATACTTTGCAAATACATGCAGAAGGTACTGATAAAGAAACATGAGTTAAATATTCAGAATCAGTAGTTTTCTTATCAAATAAATTACATAGCATTATACTTGGGCTGGCTATGTTCAGTGCACTACAAAAACCAAGCTCATCATAATAATAATTATTATCATAATTAACAGTATCAGTTGCTTTTACTACACCACATAAGTTTTTGGAAATATTAACATCTTCATAAGATACATAAATAAATCCATTATCTCCATAATTTTGATATACTATATCATTTTCAATTGAATAATTATATACTTTAGAAGCATAATTTATAAATTCATCTGAAAGGTCATCAGGAGAATTCCAGCCATTTTGAATACATTCTTCTCGAGTTTCAGCAAAAAGTTCTTCTCTAAATTGTTGTATTGTCATTTTTTCAATTCTTTTTCCCCAAGAGTTCCTTACAATCCAAGCACCGTTTGATGTAGGTTTGCCATTTTCATTAAAGTTATCAACACTATAATTATCATCCCATCCAACAATAGAAACAGCATGATTATCAGGATGTTCAGATGAATTGCCGCAAAATAGGGCTCCAGTAACAAAGTTAAAACAATCACCATAAATGTTAGCACCATGTAATCCAGCAGAAACAGAACCATAATTCTGAATATGTTGTTTAATTTGATTTACGATTATGTCTTTAACTTCAGTTGCTTCGGTATTATAATCAGGATACATAGCAAAATCATATAATTGACTAGAAACAGTCTTATTTTGAATTTGGCTAATATCTATAAGTTTCTCATTATTTTCAAATGGCATTTCTGATTCCGGTATTGCGCCATATCCATTAGCAAGATAAGTCTCGGCCATAAGATAAGTACCGCCACTACCAACTTCCCTGTTAAAGCCTTTTGGATTTTCCACATTATCTTTAAAATATCTATTTGTAGAATATTCCATATGTCTTTCTGAAAAGTCATATATTTTTGATAGATTTGTACCTTTTTTATAATTAGATAATGCTAGGTTTGTTTCTAATGAAGACAAACTAGCAAAAGCCCAACATGAATTTGTCTGCATTTGATTACGTATAGCTAAATTTGCAGGTATAATATCTCTTAAATCATATTTTGGGCTAATATTAGACCTTAACATTTTTGCCTTATAAAATGGATTAGTGTATTCTGGTTTAGAGAATGGCACATCATACATTCTAGGCATTATAACATTTTTCTTTTCTTCATCAGATAATTCTAGCCACTTTTTAAAATCATCTGAATATTCTGCTGGCTCAAATAAATTTGCAGAGTTGTTTGCAAATACTTTTTTTGTTGTCAAAAACATTATTAAAAGAATTAATAATATAAGGACAACCATAATTTTCTTTAGTTTTTTCATAAAAATCCCCTTTCTTTTTTTGTATATAAAAGTACTTTTTTCAAGCTTTTAAA
The DNA here is from genome assembly GCA_947367845.1 of uncultured Clostridium sp. Classification (GTDB taxonomy): domain Bacteria; phylum Bacillota; class Clostridia; order TANB77; family CAG-508; genus CAG-269. The sequence goes on from CANBES010000011.1 coordinate 29,690, forward strand.
TATAAAAATGCACTTTTTCAACATTATTGTATACATATTTCTTGGAAATGTAAACAAGTTATACGCAGTAAAATATTTTAAAAATTGAACAACAAAAAAGAGACTTAATTCAGTCTCTTTTTTGCTCACGATTGGGATTCACAAAAACATTTTTATCTTGCAACATCTTTACTACCTGTGTAGAAAGAAGGCTCTTATCAACGCTGTGATAAACAATTCGTTTTAACAAATTACTATCACTTGCAATACACATTTTCTTTGAGTATTGAGACATTGACAAATCACTCTTTGCAAATTCAGTAGCAATTTTCATGCATTGTTTGTTAGAAGGAAGATAAATCCTCCGTTTTTGCTTCAAATGTCTGTAATGGTTCAAAGAACGAATAGAGCCAGAAACACCAGCATGACCAGCGGAATTTCCGCTAGCTTTCCGTTCCATAAAGTCGACAGTCTTCAAATCAACAATACTTTCCACAACAGCTTTCTCCAAAAGAGTATAAAAAGTCTTTTCACTAATTTTATATTCTCTTGCAAAATACTCAGCAGAATAGTCAAGCGCAGTTGAAGCATATTGCTCAGCAATACGTTTTATCTGAATCCGAGAAAAATCACGTGCAGTCTTCTTAGTCATAAAGTACTCTCCTTTCGCATCCGTGAAAAAACTTAAAAAGTTTCATATATCAATTATACACTGGATTTAACATAATGTCAAATAGAAAGAGCAAAAAAGAACTAGATTCTATAAAACGAAGAAATCTAGTTCAATAAACAAAAAATAAACATATAAATATATGATTATTATAAAAGAATTGTAGCAAAAAAAGTCCTTTAAGTCAACAAAAATAGACAAAAAATTTTGAAAACGATGTTTTTTTCCTCCGTCCCCAAAAACATCAGAACTCAATCTACATTATAAGTTTCCAAATCCTTAATAGCTGGGTCATATAAATTCTTACCAGAAAAATCAAAACGAGAACCATGACAAGGACAATCCCAAGTCTTATCAACATCATTCCAAGAAAGTTGACAACCAAGATGAGTACAAACAGGCTTAACCGCAAATATTTTACCATTAGGGTCTTTATAAATGCCAACCTTCTGATTATTAATCTCAATAATACTTCCAGAGTTATTAGCAATTTCATCGAAATTCATTTGAGCAGGACGAAACTTATCAAAAAGCAAAGAATTTGCAGACTGTACCAAAATGTTTTTAAACTCATCTCTATTTTTAAAAGCAGATAGGCGAGAGGGGTTAAACAAATAAGCATATTTATTCTCTTTCTCCAAAATTTCATCTACAACAATATTGGCAGCAACATTTGACAAAGTCATACCCCATTTCTTAAAACCAGTACCTACAAAAACGTGTGGCATAAGTGAAGAATAGTGGCCAACATAGGGAATTTTATCTAAAGAAATACAATCCCTCGTATCCCAACGAAACAGGACTTCGCAATCAGGAAAATATTTTTTTGCAACAGCTTCTAAAGCACCATAAGTATATTCATAAGAAGGAGGTTCGCCAGTTTTGTGTTCTCCACCACCAATTAAAAGCAATTCTTTACCTTCGTAATTTGCAGTTCTAAAAGAAAAAACAGGGTCAGAAGCAGAAATATACATACCATTAAATAAAGTTTTTTTGGGGTCTATGGCAATTAAGTAAGAACTAGACTGATACATTTTAGTAAAATAAAATCCAGGAAAATTAATAAAAGGATAATGAGTTGCAACTATTACATATTTAGACCTTACGGTGAAGTCATTACAAAAAGTAGTATAGTCATCATCAATTTTTTGCACATCAAAAGCAGTAGTGCCGGGTAAAAATATTGCCGCCTTTTGAAATAATTGATTTACATAGTCCGTTCAAATATTTAATAGAATTAAACTGAGCCTGATTTTTGAAGCAAAGAGCTCCTTTAACATTAAAAGGTAATCCAGTCTTAGTAACAAAATCGCAATTAAAACTAAGTTTATCAAGAGCTTTTTTCTCTAACTTTAAAGCATCATATTCTTTTTCGGTAGTAGCATAAACATAATTGTTTTGATATTTAAAATCACATTTAATATTTTCAGTATCTATAATGTCTTTTATATTTTTAATAGCGTTTTCATTAGCATTCAAATAATCATTTGCAAATTTCTCATCATAAGAATCAGTCAAATATTTGTAAAATAATCCATGTTGACTTGTAATTTTTCCAGTAGTATGACCAGTTGTCTTACTTCCAACAAAATCCTTTTCTACAACAGTGACTTTAAAACCTAAATTAGTTAAGTAATAAGCACAAGTGATACCGAAAATGCCAGCACCAATAATACATACATCAGTTTCAATATCACCTTTATTCTCAAATTTATTTTCAAAAATATTCTGATTTACTAACCATAAAGAATTCATAACAATCATTCCTTTCTATGTGTCGTGTCCAAAATGAAACGTCCCCAATGAGACAAAATGTCCATTTTGGGATATATCTTAAAATTAGTATAACCAAATTTTTGGAATAAATTATAAAAATAGTGGAAAAATAATTTAGATAGTGATATACTACAAAAAAACACGAAGGAGGATTTTATGGAAGAAAATTTGAAAGAAAGACTATTTAAACCAACAAAAGCTGGTTGGGAAAAAGCGAATGAAAGAGAAAGAGAAGCAATTTTTAATTTATCAAAAAAATATATGAACTTTTTAAATGTAGCAAAAACAGAAAGAGAGTTTATAAAACAAGCTAGAAAAATGGCTGATGAGAATGGATACAGAGATATCATAGAGTTTGAAAATTTAAAACCAGGAGATAAGGTATACTTTGTAAATAGAGAAAAAAGCATGTATCTAGCAATAATTGGAGAAAAACCAATAGAAGATGGACTACATATAATAGGTTCACATGTAGATTCACCAAGATTAGACTTAAAACCAAACCCATTATATGAAGATACAGGATTAGCATATTTCAAAACACATTATTATGGTGGAATAAAAAAATATCAATGGACAACAATACCGCTTAGTATGCATGGTGTTATTGTAAAAACAAATGGTGAGAAAGTAGAGATAAATATAGGGGAAGATGAAAATGACCCAATATTCACAATAACAGATTTATTGCCACATTTAGCACAGGAACAAATGGAAAAAAAGCTAAAAAACGGAGTAGAAGGAGAAAACTTAAACCTATTAATAGGAAGTATTCCATATGAAGATGAAAGAGTTTCAGAAAAGGTAAAATTAAATATATTAAATATATTAAACCAAAAATATGGAATAACAGAAGTTGATTTTACAAGTTCAGAAATTGAATTAGTACCAGAATTTAAAGCGAGAAGTTTAGGTTTTGATGGAAGCATGGTTGCAGCATATGGTCAAGATGATAAAGTATGTGCATATACATCACTACACGCAATGATGGAATTAGAAAATGTAAAAAATACAGCAGTGTGTATATTATCTGACAAAGAAGAAATAGGAAGTATGGGAAATACAGGAATGGAATCACATATGTTTGATTTCTTCATATCAGAGATTTTAAATAAATTAGGAGTAAATAGACCAAATTTATTAGATAGAGTTTTCTGTTTTTCAAAAATGCTATCATCAGATGTTGATGCAGGATTTGACCCACTTTATGCATCTGTATCAGACAAGTACAATGCAGGATTTATAGGAAAAGGTATAAGCCTTAACAAATATACAGGCTCAAGGGGAAAATCAGAGGCATCAGACGCAAATGCAGAATATGTAGCTTGGGTAAGAAATGTGTTAGAAAAAAACGGTATTGATTATCAAGTGGTAGAACTTGGAAAAGTTGACGTTGGTGGTGGCGGAACAATTGCTTACATCATAGCTAACAAGGGAGCAGATGTAATTGATTGTGGTGTACCAGTACTTTCAATGCATGCTCCATATGAAGTTACAAGTAAATATGATGTTTATTCTGCGTATAAAGCATATAAAGCATTTTGGCAAGAATAATATAAAATAAAAACTGTAGTATAATTAGATACTACAGTTTTTTCGTTTAGAACTTTTCTACTAAATCTATAATAGAAGAAACAAGAAATTTCTTTTCTTCAGATAGATTATCAATTCTTTCTGATAGTTCAACAGATTGTTTGATTGCAGAATTTGTAATGAATTCTTTATATAATGTATTAGGACTAATTCCAAGGATATTCATATATTTAATTTGTGTTTGAGTTTTAACACCATTGTTACCATTTTCAATTCTTGAAATATATTTTAAAGAAATACCTAATTGCTCTGAAAGTTTTTCTTGTGTAAGTCCAGCTTTTATACGATAATCTCTTAATAATTTACCAAAGCTTTTATCAATATTTGATTTAGAAAGAGTACTCATGTTTTACCTCCTTAATGTTTGTAAGTGTTAGTAATAGTATACCAATGGTAATCTTAATAATGAACACATTAATAATGTGAAAGCAGAACAACGAAAACCTTCATGTTTTCTCTTGAAACTATTGAAAATATGTAGATTTTAAAAATGGGAAATAAGAAATATAGTGCACTAATAGTTTGATTTGGATTAAAAATAAAACCGCTATATCTATTGATATAACGGTTTTTATTATGGTGAGCCAGGAGGGATTCGAACCCCCGACCCCAGGCTTAGAAGGCCTGTGCTCTATCCAACTGAGCTACTGACCCATAACTCTAAATGACAATAAATATAATATCACAAAAACAAGCAAGTGTCAATAAAAAAACAGCAAAAAATCAAAAAAATATCGAAAAAAATAATATGCAGTCCAATCAATCAAAAAAATACACAAAAAAGCCCAACTAAACCAAAAACAACAAAAATAACATTAGACAAAACCTCAACAAACTTAGGATTAAACCTATTACCCAAAAACCTACCAAAAAACAAAGCAATAGAATTGCTACCAACCATACCACAAATAGAACCAGCAATCAAAGAAAGCTTAAACTCAGGATACTGTAAACCAAGCCCCAAAGAAGCCAAAAAAGTCTTATCACCAAACTCCCCAATAACAATATTAAAAGCAATCAAAAGAACGTAATTCAATTTTAAATTAGAAAGTTTCTGCAATAAAGAAAATTTAGAACCAGAAGAATTTTCTTTTTCTCTTTTAGGAATAAATCCCCAAATACCAAACAAAAGAAAAGACAAATAAGTCAAAATCTCAGCATAAAACTGGAAAGAAACATTTTCAAAAGAAGCAAGTTTACTACCAAACAAAATAGCTAAACCATGACTAAAAAAAGTACCAATAGCAACACCCAAAAGCACATTTTTAGCCCTAGACTTTGTAGAAAAAGACAAAACTAAAAGTTGAGTTTTATCACCTAATTCAGATAAAAAAACCATAAAAAAGCTAACCAAAAAAGGATAAACAAAAGCCATAAATCTCCACACTTCTTTCAAAATAATAAGTATTAAAAAGTATTCGGAAAATCAAAAAAATATGCCAAAAAGGACCGTCCCCGTTGGCAAAAAATATGCCAAAAAGGACCGTCCCCAATGGCAGAGTTCCGTAAATAAATGTGAATTTTTTGTGAATTACTTTACATTGAAAAAATATAATGGTAAACTTGATAAGGATTTAAGCTAAGAGAAAATTGAAAAGGAGGAATTTTTTGTGATAGAAGTAAAAAATGTTACAAAAAAATATGGCAAATTTGTTGCGGTAGATGATATTAGCTTCGAGATAAAAGAGGGAGAGATTGTTGGTCTACTTGGTCCAAATGGTGCTGGTAAAAGTACTACAATGAATATGCTAACAGGTTTTATTGAGCAAACAAGTGGGGAGATAATAATAGATGGTTATGATATGCTTAAGAAACCTAAAAAAGCGAAGAAAGAGATTGGATATATGCCAGAGGGTGTGCCACTTTATGCGGATTTGACTGTTAAAGAGTTTGTTAAGTATATGGCAGAGATTAAGGGCATAGATAAAAAAGAAAGAAAAGAAAAAGTTGAAAAGATAATAGAGCAAACAGGGTTAAAAGATGTAGAGAATAAGTTGACAAGAAACTTATCAAGAGGATATAAACAAAGAGTTAGTATGGCAGGTGCGTTAGTTGGAGAACCAAAGATATTAATTTTAGATGAGCCAACGGTTGGACTTGATCCAAAACAAATAACAGAGATTAGAAAGTTAATTAAGGAATTGGGCAAAACACATACGGTTATACTAAGTTCACATATTTTGTCAGAAGTAAGTCAAATATGTAATAAAGTAATAATTATTAATAAAGGTAAAATTGTTGCAATTGATACACCAGAGAATTTAGAAGGTAAAGTTTCTAGCAATAATAGTGTATATGTAACAGTAGAAGATACAGAAAATAAAATGGAACAAATCAAGGATAAAATTACACAAATTAAAACTTTAAAATTGATAAAGACTAATGAAGATGGAACAAAGCAATACGAGATTACATCAAAAGAAGATGAAGATTTAAGAAAGATATTGTTCTCAGAATTGGCAAAAGAAAATATTACAATATTTGAAATGAAAAAAGTTGACTTCAGCTTAGAAGATGCTTTTATGAAATTAATAGAAGGGGGAAAACAATAATGTTAGCAGTTATAAAGAAAGAATTTAAAACTTACTTTTGTTCACCAGTAGGGTATGTTTTTATAGGATTATTTCTAATTATGTTTAGTATATTTTTCTATATTGATGTATTTGCATATCAAAGTACAAATTTTGAATACATATTCTATTCTGGTGCAACAATATTAACATTTATAACACCAATACTTACAATGAGAACAATATCAGAAGAAAGAAAAACAGGAACAGAGCAAATATTACTAACATCACCAATAAGTATTACAAAAGTGGTTTTAGGAAAATTTATTGCAGCAACATTAATTGTTGTAATAACAGAAATATGCACATTTATGTATTTCGGAATATTAAGTTTTTTCGGAGTACCACACATTACAACAGCATTAGTAACATTGTTAGGATTTTTATTACTAGCAATAAGCTACATATCATTTGGAATATTAGCATCTAGCATAACAGAAAATCAAATTATAGCAGGAGTAGTTACAATAGGATTTTTCATATTAACATGGTTTTTACCACAATTTAATAGCATATTTAATAATTTTTCACTAATAAATATGTTTTCAAAATTCCCAAGGGGACAAATTGACATAGCAGATACAGTAACTTTTGTAACCTTTACAATTTCTTGTATACTACTAACAATAATTGTTATGCAAAGAAGAAAAAGTGTAAGGTAGAAAGGGGAATGTAAAGTGAAAGAAAAGAAAAAAGAAAATAAAGAGAAAAAGCCTAATAAATTTATTGAAATAATAAAGAAAAAATGGTTAATTGACGGAACAAAAACAACATTATTAGTACTAGCTATAATATTGTTATTTATAGGAATAAACATTTTAATGCAAAAATTAGAACTAACGCCAATAGATTTCAGTCAAGAAAAACTATATACATTAACGCAAGAAAGTAAAGACAAAGTAAAAGATATAGAAAAAGATGTACATATTTATTTTGTAGGGTCAACAGATGACGATTCAAATTTAGAGTTAGCAAAACAATACAAAAATGCCAATGAAAAAATAGTGGCAGAAGCAATAGATATAAATGCTAGACCAGATTTAGCCACAAAATATGGAATAGAAGATGGTGTACAAGGCATTATAGTTGAATGTGGAGAGAATTCAAAAGTGCTAACAGCAAATGATTTAGTCACTTATGATACAACAACATATGAAACAATAAGTATTGCAGAAGAGAAATTGACAAGTTCAATTTTAACAGTAACGTCAAATGAAGTACCAAAAGTATATTTCTTAGAGGGATATAGCGAATATACATTAAATACAAATATGAGATATTTAAGTATGTTTTTAGCAAACGAAGTAAATGAAATAGAAACATTGAATGTACTATCAACTGGAAAAGTTCCAGAAGATTGTAAGGTATTAGTGATAACAACTCCAAATAAAGATTTTGACGAAATGGCTACAAATGCAATAAAAGATTATATAAATGATGGTGGAAACATATTGTGGCTAAATGGAGTAATTGCAGAAAAACAAGACTTACCAAATGTAAATAGTGTTTTGGAATTATATGGAGTTAATCCATTTGACGTAGGTATGATATTTGAAACAGATTCAAGCAAAACTGTATCAGGAATGCCTTATGTAATATTCCCAACAATAGGATATTCTAATTTGACAAAAACTTTATACAATACATCTGATGTATTACTAATAAATCCAACAAAAGTTAATATAGATGAAGATAGATTAGAAGAATTAAAAGTTGCGAAAACAGAACTTTTAACAACAGGAGAAACATCATTCTTTAGAGAAGATTATACAATTTCATCATCAAGTAAACAAGAAGATGAAGAAGCGGGAACATTTGTAGTAGGAGCAGAATTAGAAAAAACATTACAAGAAGCAAATGAGGAAACAGGAGAAAAAGCAAAAACATCTAAATTAGTTATAATTGGAGAAAATACATTTATAACAGACTTTACACTATCACAAAATGCACAATCACCAATAGTAGCATTAGCTCGTAATAAAGACATGGCTTTAAATTCAATTGCATATTTAGCAGAAAGACCAGAAGACATAACAGCTAGAAAAAGTACAGGTACAGTAATATATACACCAACAGAAGAACAAGATATTATAGTTCAAATTGCAATATTTGGAGTACCAGCGCTGATAATATTTGCAGGAATTGTTGTATGGATAGTTAGAAGAAGAAAAAAATAGAATAAAAATAAAAAAATCCCATAAACTAATATGGGGTTTTTTGTTATGAAAAATATTTTAAAAGTTGTATTTGTAATAATAGGAACATTAATTGGGGCAGGGTTTGCATCAGGTCAAGAAATGTACTTGTTCTTTTTTTCTTACGGAATAAAAGGATTAATAGGAATAGTTATATCTTGTGTATTAATGGGGTTAATTATATATAAAGCATTATGTTTAATTGATAAATACAACATAAAAACATATAAAGAATTTTTAGAAATGTTTGTAAAGCCAAAACAAAATGAGAGCTTCTTCAATTTAAAAAACATCGTAAACATAGTTATAAATATATTTATCCTAGTAACTTTTTTTATCATGATAGCAGGCTTTGGAGCATATTTTGAGCAGGAGTTAGGAATAAACAGTTTAATTGGAAGTATTATACTTGCAAGTTTCTGTTTTTTTATATTTATGACAAGTATAAAAGGAGTTGTGAAAGCAAGTGAAATGCTTGTACCAATACTAATAATATTTGTTGTAATTATAGGACTTATGAATATAATAGAAATTAATTTATTAGAATTAGACAAATATATAATAAGAACAAACACATCAAGCTATGTAATTAGTGCAATTATATATTGCAGTTATAACAGTATTTTATTATTGCCAGTTCTAATAACCTTAAAAGATTATCTGCATAGCAAAAGACAAATTGGCTCAATTGCTGCAATTTCAACAGTAATTAGTATAGTATTATCTGTTATAATATTTTTACTTTTAGTTAGGGTTGATGTGGATATTGTGAACTTAGAAATGCCTGCTGTTTATGTGGTTTCACATATGCTTAAAATATTAAAATATGTATATGGATTTATAATATTAGGTTCAATTTTTACCACAGCCATTTCATTAGGAGCAAGCTATTTGCAGAATGTGAGCAAATCAAAGAAAAGTTATACACAGATTGCGGTATTTATGTGTATAACTTCTGTGCTAGTTTCAAAAATTGGATTTTCTAATTTGATAAACTCCTTGTATCCAATTTTTGGATATTTGGGGATTGTTCAAATTTTGTTTATAATATTTAAGAAAAATTCTAAATTAAAAATAGCAAATAAAAAAAGATAAAGAGACAGTTGTTGACGTAATCCTCCTATGAACGATAAAATAATAAAAACAGATGATAAGGAGAGAGATGAAAAAGGGATTACATTAGTAGCATTAGTAATAACAATAATAATTCTATTAATCCTAGCACGGAGTAACAATAGCGGCGTTAACAGGGGACAATGGAATATTAACTAAAGACACTAATAACATAAACCAAGGTTATCCAACATTAAGATGGCAATAACAAATCTGCCAAAAAGGTCCGTCCCTCTTGGCAGGAAAAGCAAGAAATATTTTTCTTGCTTTTTATTAATTGGTATAGTAAAATAAAGAAAAAACCAAGGAGAAAATAGATATGAAAGATGTCTGGACACAGGAAGAAATAATACCAGAAAAAAGAAAAATGAATATCAAAAAAATCGCAATAATAACAGTAATAATAGTAGTTACAGTTATATCAATAATAGTAATAGGAGTGTACAATACAAATAGACAAGCAAGAAACTGGATAGATATAAATATATTTAGAAAAGAAGTTCAACAGGACAAAGTTGCAACAATAGAAATAAATGAAAGTGAAGCAACATCAATATATTCATTTAATAAATACATAGGAATACTGAACAAAACAAAATTCACAATATACGGAAATACAGGAAATAAAGAAAAAGAATTAGATATACAAATATCAAACCCAATATACAGTTCAGAAAACAGATTTCTAGCAATTGCAGAAAACAAAGGTCAGAAAATATATTCAATATCAGACAAAGAAATTTCTTGGGAAGCAACAGTGGAAGGAAATATTTCGCAAATACACATCAACAAAAATGGATATGTTGCAGTAGTAATTGTAGATACAAGTTACAAAACAGTAATTGCAATGTACAACCCAAATGGAACTCCAATATTTAAAACATATCTGTCTTCAAGAGTAGTAGATGTTAGTATATCAAATGACAACAAATTCTTAGCAATAGCAGAAGTCGATACATCAGGAACGATAATTCAATCAAATATAAAAGTGGTATCAATTGATAAAGCTGAAAAAGAGAAAACAGATTCTGTAGAAAATGCATATCAAAGTGAAGCTGGAAAATTAATAACAAATATAAAATATCAAGACAAAAATAGATTGGTATGTATGTACACAGATTGTATTATAGAAGTAGAAAATGGGCAGGCAAAAACACTTGTAGATAATCAAAGTAAAAAAGTAATTTTTCAGTCATTGAATTTAAATAACTACATATGTTCAATAGAAGAAAAATCATCTGGACTATTTACAGCTGATACATTAGTGAATTTGATAAATACAGACAACCAGGACAAAAAGGAATATATAGCAGATTCTGTAGCAAGAAAAATATATACAGATGGTGACATAATTGCATTAAATTTAGGGACAGAAGTTGAATTTATTAATACTGGTGGCTGGTTAGTAAAAAGATATGTAGCTAACCAAGAGATTACAAATGTAGTAGTTTCAAACAGCATAGCTGGAATTATATATAGAGACAAAATTGAAATAATTAATTTATAGGAGGTAAAATATGGGACTTATAATTGATGGAGTAATAATTTTATTTATACTAGCTTCAATATTTTTTGGGTATAAGAAAGGGTTAATATCATTAGGAATAAATTTAGTAGCTTTTATAATCACAATTGTTGCAGTAATGGTATTTTATAGACCAATAGGAAACATTATAATTAATACAACAACAATAGACGAAAAAATTCAAGAGGCAATAGAAGAAAATGTTGGAGAAATGATACAAACAGACAACGCAAATGGAATTACTAATGAATTAGTAGAAAGTGCAAAACAAGGAATGTTACCAGAAGCTTCAAAAGAACTTGCAAGAAATATTGTATATGGGGCAACAATGCTTATATTATTTGTAGGTATAAGAATAGCCTTAATATTTGTAACAGCAATAGCGAACTTTGTTGCAAAATTGCCAATATTAGACCAATTTAACAAGGCTGGTGGAGCTATATATGGTGCTTTAAGAGGTTTTTTAATTATATATGCAGTTTTAATTATAATAAATTTAATTGTAACAATGAACCCAGCAGGAACTTTAGGAAATACTATGAGTACATCTTATATTGCTAAGACAATGACAACATATAATATCTTAAATATATTTTTTTAAAAAAAGTTGAAATTTTGACAGTTTTTTGATATACTTTCAATATCAATTTTTAGGAGTGAGAAAACTTGAGAGAAAGAGAAAAACATGCCCAAAAAGGTAAAAAAAGAAAAAAGAAAATATGGAAAAAAATATTATTAATAATATTACTAGCAATAGCCATAGCAGGTGGTGTATTTGCATATAAAGTACAAAAGAACGGTGGAGGAATGACAGGAATGTTAGCAACAATGGTAGGACATGATGAAAACACCAGAAAAAATCTAGGAGAATTCAAATGTTTAGTACTGGGAATTAGTACAGACTTAGAAGGGTCAAGCTTAACAGACACAATAATGGTAGCATCATATAATCCAAATACACAAAAAGCAACGCTATTATCAATACCGAGAGATACATATACAGGGAAAAACACTGCAAAAGCAACAGCTTATGAAAAGATAAATTCACTATATGGAAGAAAAAACAGACCAGACGAAACATTAGAAGCAGTAAATGAAATTACAGGCTTAGACATAAAATATTATGCAGTAGTAAAAACAGAAGCATTAATCGAGCTAGTTGACGCAATAGGTGGTGTAACATTCAATGTTCCAATAGATATGAAATATGACGATCCAACACAAGACTTACATATAGACTTAAAAGCAGGAGAACAACTATTAGACGGAGACAAAGCAGAACAATTGGTTAGATTTAGACATGGGAATTGGGACCCTAAAACAAGAACATATCCAACATATCCAGCAGAATATGGAGATAATGACTTAGGAAGAATGAGAACACAAAGAGAATTTATAATGCAAGTTATAAAACAAACAGCAAAAGTAGAAAACATATTTAAAATAGGCGAAATACTTGACGTTGCCAAAAATAACTTGATAACAAATATAGACTTTGATGTAGCAAAAGATTATATACCATATATTGTAGAATTTGACACAGCAAATATACTAACAGCAACATTACCAGGAACAGTACCAGATTTAAGCCAAACTAACAATGTAAGTATATTTGTATACAACAAAAAAGAAACAAAAACTTTAGTTCAAGAACTATTTTTAGATAGAGACAAAACAGAAGAAGACTTAGAAGAAGAAGGAAACTTGATAACAAAAAAATCAGAAATAAAAATAGAAGTTTTAAATGGAAGCGGAAATAAAGAAAACTTAGAAGATGTAGTAAAAAAACTAAAAGAAGAAGGATACAAGGTAAGCCAAAAAGATACTACAAACGAAACTTCTAAAACAGTAGTTATAAAAAACAAAGATGTAAGTTCAGAAATATCAGACGATATTATAGAGACAATAGGAGCAGGAATTGCTCAAAAGAGCGAATCTACTTCTTCTCAGAAAAACATTACAATAGTTATAGGAAAAGATTATGAATAAGAAAAGTGATTTACCACATTTTATTCTAACATAAAAAAGCAAAGGCTTGAGAAAGTCTAATCAAGCCTTTGTATTTAAATTTATATTGAGCGGTAAGTTTAGCTTAAAAAGCTTACCCTTGATTCGAAATTATTTCTTCAGAATTATTTTTTTCTTAATAAACCAAATAACACCAAAAACCAACAAAACAAGTAAATTACCACCAATAATAGTGTATATAGAATACACAAGAAACTTTGACGGTTCTACACTATGAGAAGCAACTAAATTAGTAGAATATTCAACACCATTTATTTCATATGTTGCTTTCCCAAGAATTGCACCTTCATCAATTGGAGCTGAAATATTTTCTTTTAAAGTAATTTTAGGTTTTAAACTCAAAGAATTTTCTTGGTTATTCATTAATGCAGATATTTCTTCGTTTGCTAATAAATCTAAATCTTTCGAAGTATAACTTGCATTGCTAATTTGTAAATTTGTAACTATTGCATCTTTATTAACAACTTTTTGAACTGAATAATTCGAATATCCATATTGATAAAGGTTTCTGGTATCTACAAAACGACTATCACTTCCAAGAACAACACCAATAAACTCTAAATCATCTCTATATGCAGAAGACACTAAGCACCCTTTAGCTTGTGATGTAAAACCAGTCTTTCCAGCAACTAAATACTTATAATAATTAGCATTATCAGGAACTAAAAGTTCATTAGTAGAACTATAAAGTCTTGGCTCATGTAGATTTGTTGCAGGAATTGCACAAGAAGCCTTTCCAGCTATTTTCCTAAAAGTATCATTTTTTAAACAATATTTCATAAGGTAAGCCAAATCATGAGCAGTTGCATAATGATTTTCATCATGTAAACCATATGGGTTTGTAAAATGCGTATTAGTCAAACTTAGTTCATTTAACCTTGTATTCATCATAGAAACAAAACTATCAATAGACCCACCAACGTGCTCTGCCAAGACATTAGCAGCATCATTTGCAGAATAAACTAATAAAAGTTCCAAAAGTTGTTCAACATTAAGTTGCTCTCCTATTTGAATATTTGCTGTTGTATAACCTTCAGGTATATTCATTATGGCACTATAGTTGGCTGTTACAATATCATCTAAATTGCAATTCTCTAAAACTATAATAGCAGTCAAAATTTTAGTTGTGCTTGCTGGATAAACTTTTTCATTTTCATTTTTGCTATATAAAACTGCATTCGTCTTGTTGTCCATTAAATAAACAGAATTAGCTACAATATCAGGAACATTAGTCGCTTCAGTGTGCGGTGTTGAGTCATCTTTTTCTAAAATTTTAGTTGATGTACCGCTCTTGTATAAGAATTTCTGCTGCAAAAATTGAATTATATGTAGTTGCCAAAATTACTAAAATAGTCAGTGTTAAAATAATTAATTTCCTTGTTTTCATCATTATTTCTCCTAAAATATTATGCAAATAATATATCTCATTTTAACAAAAATTTCAATAGGAACTTTTTGGGACAGGGTAAAAAATCTCGAAAAAGGACGTTTTTGGGCGTTTTGAGACAGACCAAAAAAGTTTGAAAATTTAAATTAATAAATAGAAGCAATTGCTAACTGAGTGATTGCAAAAGAAAGGATGATTTTATGAATAAATTAAATAAAAAACAAAAAATAATTGTAATAGCAATTTCAGTAATTGCGATAGTAAGCATCGCTTACTATGCATATGGTAGAACTGGAACTTTTGCAGTAGACGAAAATCTAGAACTAAGCCAAGCTGAAGAAGATGTGGTAAATGGCAATAAGAATAATGAAAGCGAAAATAAAATAAATAAGCAAATGATAAAGGTTCACATATCAGGAGCTGTGAATGGTGAAGGGTTAGTAGAACTAGAAGAAAATAGTAGAATTGCAGATGCAATAGAAAAAGCTGGTGGCATAACGGAAAACGCATGTATGGAAGAAATAAACTTAGCTTATTTGCTAGAAGATGGTATGAAGATTAAAATCCCAACAAAAGAAGAAGTGGAAGCACAAAAAAATAATAATTTAGAAACCGCGAGTGTATCAACAGAGATTATAAAATCTAATAATGCAAATCTGGCAGAAAATTCTGAAAGTAAAGCTCCAGTAAGTTCTAATAGTAAAAATAATTTGAAAATAAATATAAATACTGCAAATCAAACAGAACTAGAGACGTTGCCAGGAATTGGCACAGCTACAGCTTTAAAGATTATTAATTATAGAAAAGAAAATGGTAAGTTTAAAAATATAGAAGATATTAAAAATGTTAAAGGCGTTGGGGAGAGCAAGTTTAATAATATCAAGGGACTAATAATTATATAATTTTTAGGTGAAATGCCAAGTAAGATATGCAAATAAAAGAAAAAGACCAACGTATAGTTAGTCTGTTTAATATAGATATAAAGTATCTTCAATAACGTATGATACAGGTAAAACATCATCTGTATCGGTAGTAACTGTAAAATATGGCTGTCCAGTCTTATCTTTATAAACAGTAACTGTTACCGTTCCACATTTGTTGTCTGCTTCTTCAGCATTTTGCATAAATTTCACCCCTATTGTTATAATTTTCACAACGTCAACCATTATACACTTTTTAACGAGCACAGTGTTAATATTTTACGTAAATACATAGAATTATTATATGAAAATTTTAAATTTAGTTTTCATAAAATAAAAATATTTATATAATGGTATATTTTTGTGACTAAATATACTACAAGTGCTATTTCCGTAAAGATTTTTCCATTGCAATCAGAGGCTCAAAAAGACAAGTAATAAAGAGTGACAAGATATTTTGTTATAAGAATTGTGTAATAATTATATAATTGGACAATAGTTGGTTAAACAAAAAATAAAAGATTTGCAAAAATGCAAATCTTTTATAATATTGGTTGCGGGGGCAAGACTCGAACTTGCGACCTTTGGGTTATGAGCCCAACGAGCTGCCAACTGCTCCACCCCGCGATGTTATTGACAATATCTATTTTACTACGATAAATCATTGTTGTCAATACCTTTATTTTAATTATATGAAAAAAGTTGCAAAAATATTCAGAAATAATTTATTTAGCTATTTTCTGTCCAACATATTTTATAATTCCCGAATAATAAGGAATATCGCCACCTTGATCCAAGAAATATTCTTCTGAAATAGAAATAGTTTGAAAATCACTAAACAAATCTAATATTTCATTTTTCGTGAAGAAATTAACAAATGTATCATTTACAATGTTATGAAAAATATTATTTTCTAACACTTCAAAATTATCTGAATTAGTACATTTCTGTAATTTTGGGTCCTCCTCCGAAAATACAGAAATATATACTAAGCCATTAGTCTTCAAATTTTCCTTAATATTATGTACTATTTCATGCATATCATCTTTATGGAAAAAATGTAAGACACATCTTGAGGAAATTAAATCGTACTTATCCTTTTCTATCTCAAAATCTCTTATATTTGCTCTTGCTAAATTTAATTCCTGACAAAGTTCCTTGCATCTTTCCAAATTTTTATAAGAAAAGTCAACACCTGTTACACTATAACCTAGCTTAGCTAAAGGAATAGAATTTGTTCCTTGTCCAATTCCTAAATCTAAGACTTCTTTTCCAGATAGTAGGTTTAGATATCTTTTTAAATCCCAATCAAGTTTTGCTTGGTGAGGATAAAGGTAATCCAGCATCGTGGAAAACTATGGAGAGCTTGTGTACTGTGTTGGAAGCGGAGAAGTGTGTGGAGTTGAATGGCGTTATGTATAAGGCTTTGGAAGAGTGCTGTGTAATAGATTATATGGGGGTAGGTGAAGGAGAAGCTGATAGTTTTTTGATAGTGTAATTGTGATAGAAGGTGGCTCATAACCCGAAGGTCGTAAGTTCGAGTCTTACCCCCGCAACCAAAGATTTTATTAGAGTCGCAAGAGATTGTGGACTCTTATTTTTTTGACTAAAATTATATTTTTACAAAATTGGGGACAATTTGGGGACAGTTCCTACATTTTTATGCATTAAATAGCATATTTTAGCCTAACTAATTTATATTAAACTTAGAAAATCTTAAAAAAGTAATTTTCGAGAAATTTTGAAAAGAGTTTTTATACGAGCATTTTCTCTAACACATTACCAGCTTCTTTATTATGAGCTTCAACTGGATGCACATAGAAGTTTAAGGTAGTAGTTATTTGAGCATGCCCTAATCTTGATGCTACAACAGCTACATCTACATTTTTAGATATAAGCAAAGTAGCATTTGTGTGTCGCAAACCATGAAAAGTAATTTTTGGTAAGTTGTTCTTTTCAATAAAAGAACGAAACCAATCTGTAACTGTATCAGGATGCATTGGATTACCATTCCAAGTAACAAATAGTCTGTTTGAGTCATTCCAAAAATCGCCACATCTTTCTTTTTCAGCATCATACCAAGTCTTATATTTGCTAAGCATATTTATAACAATATCAGGAATACCGACTTTTCTAATTGAACTATGTGTTTTTGGATCTTTTACGAAAATACCTTTTTCAGAAGTGTATTGACTTGCCTTAGTAATATTAACAAAACCTTCTTTAAAATCGATATCTGACCATTCTAAGCCTAATACTTCGCCTCTACGCATACCGGTAAACAATGTTAATATAACAATAGTTTGAAATTTAATTTCTTCATTTTCTAAAGCTTCTAATAATTGTTTACATTGAATATCATCATAGTATTTAATTTGAGGTCTTTGATGTTTAGGTGGCTTAACTCTGTCAGCTGGATTAAAGGGGAGTATTTGCCAATATACTGCATTTTGTAACATTGCATGTAGTAAACGATGATGCTCTAGTATTGTTTTAGAAGATAGACTTTTCATTACAGTTTTTCCATTATGATTTTTACATCTTTTTAATTGATGCTCTTTTGAAAGATAATCGTAAAAATTCATAATGTGAGTTGGTTTTATATTGCATAACTTATAATGACCAAAGTAGGGAATAATTCGTGATTTTAGCATTCCTTTATATCTTTCATAGGTCTTTGGTGATAATTCTTTTTCACCATAATTTTTAGCCCATAAATCTGTAAATTCTTTAAATGTCATTGAAGAGTTTGGCAAAACAATACCATTTGCTACTTTATAAACGAAGTTCACAAGTTCTTTATCTGCTTCACGCCTACTATTTGCTTTGATGCTCTTAGTATATCTAATTCTGTTACCATAGCTGTCAAAACCATGTGATACAATTAATCTCCATGAGCGTTTGCCTCTCTTTTCAAGATACCCTGCCATTACTTTTTTCACCCCCTTTCAGTATACCTATGGCAAGGATTTATATATATAATTTATTTTTTCTAGTTTCTTCTATCCATTTTAGAAATTCTTCTTCTGTTCTTTTACCTTGTTTGATATCTTTCTTAAATTCATTAGCTTCTTTCTTCCATTGTTCGTATTTTTCTAAATACATTGGAATATCAGGATTTCTATTTGCCAACATTTTTTTGGCAGATAATGTTTTTCTGTATAGTGAATTTATTTCATCTTTTTTTAACTTTTCATTATAAGTAATCATCGCACCAATTTCTTGACATGTTTTGCCATGTTCATATATGTTGTTACAATATAAAGTATTCTTTTTTGAAGAAGGAATAAAGTAATTACCACAATGTTTACAAATGTATATTGGTGTATTATTTTTTATTAATTCTAGAATACTTATAAAACAAGCAGTTTCAATAACATGACAGTTAAAACAAAGAGATGTAAAAAATTCATCATCATATTCTGTAGGATAATTTTTTATATATTCTGAAATTGCCTTGGCATTTTCTTCAAAATTGCCTGTATTAGGACATGAACCTATATTTAGAAATTTCATTGGTTCAACATCATATGTAAGAGTTATATATGAACTTAATATTATGGACATGTCTGAATAATTAGTAAAATCAGCTTGCTTGTATATAAAAAATCTTTCTGCAATGGAAAAGTTTTCTAAATACTCTAAATTTGATAAATTATTTATAAAATT
>CANBES010000012.1 GCA_947367845.1 uncultured Clostridium sp.
CCCCCCCCCCCCCCCCCCCCCCCCCCCCCCCCCCCCCCCCCCCCCCCCCCCCCTTTTTCACGCAGAAGACGGCATACGAGATCCTGAGATGTCTCGTGGGCTCGGAGATGTGTATAAGAGACAGATACTAGACAGGTTTTATTCTTTGTGCTATTATAATAAGGTAAACAAAAGAAATGAAATTTAATTTCAAATGGAGGGTAAAAAATGTTAAAATTAAAAAATTCAAAACTAATAATCACAATAGTATTAATATTATCATTGGTATTCGCGTTTAATTCTTGCTATGCTGTTGGACTAGATTTAATAGATGATTTAACATCTAATAATGAGTCTTCTGATAATGAAGCAACAAATACAAATACTTCTGATAATACTTTATCAGACACAGACGATGAAGCTTCTAATAATACTTCTAATACTAATAACAATTATAATACAAATACAACATCAACTCAAGATTACAACACATCTACCGCTACTATAAGTAGTACTAATTCTTCATCAGAAGGTGAATTAGATTTAGGAAGCATTTTAAATATTCTTCTAATAGTGATTGGAGTATTATTAATCTTACTAGCTATAGCAATTTTAATAAGATTAAAAAATTAATTTTAAAAGTTCTATTTTGTAGAACTTTTATTTTTTACATTTTTTTGTCTTTTTTTGTATGTATATTTTGTCCAAAATTTTAAATACTATTAATAGAATTTATTTTTCTGATTTTATGAAAAATTGAAATTTCGAAATTTTAATAGGAGGATGACTTTTATGTACAAGAAATTACTTATAAGTTTTGGTGTTCTTGTTGCTTTAGCTTTTTCATTTACATTTTGTTTTGCAAATGATAATAATATGCTTCAAGATGCTGCTGATGGTGTAAGAAATGTTGTTGGTGGCGCTGAAAATGCTGTTGAAGATGCTGCAAAAGATGTTACAAATGCATCAAAGAATGTTACAGGAAATATGGAAAAGGGTGCTAACAAAGCTGGAAATGATATGATGAATAATGACAATAATGATAATGGCAACAACAATAATGACAACGCTTATACAGCAACTAGAACTTCTGCTGATACTACTGCTAATACTTTTATGGGTATGACTGCTACTGCTTGGACTTGGCTAATTATGGGAATTGCTGCAATTGCAATTGTTGCTCTAGTTTGGTATTACGGAATGCAACTTAATTCTACTCATTACGATGACAGAGATTAATTTTAATCTTATGCACTTCAATTTATTATTTATTAATATTTTGAGGTGCATTTTTATTTTTTTTATGTTATAATTAGCATTAACTATTGATGAAAGTTGTTGAGCATTTTTCTTAACAACAGATTGGAGAATATTTATGGATATAAAATTAATTGCAAAAAATCCTACTGCTTATCACAATTATGATATCACAGATACTTTAGAAGCGGGAATTGTTCTTTCTGGTACTGAAATAAAATCTATCCGTGCTGGAAAAGTTAATTTAAAAGATACATACGCAATTTTAAAAAATGGTGAAGTTTTTGCTGTTGGAATGCATATTAGTCCTTATGAACATGGAAATATATTTAATAAAGACCCTTTACGCGATAGAAAACTTTTACTAAATAAAAGAGAAATTAATAAATTGTTTGGACTTATTAAACAAAAAGGTTATAGCTTAGTTCCTATCAAATTGTATTTTAAAGGTAGTTTTGTAAAATTGGAGCTTGGTATTGGTAAAGGTAAAAAATTATATGATAAACGTCAAGATATTGCAAAAAAAGATGCCGAAAGACAAATTGCTAGAAATATGAAAGGTTAATTATATTAGAGAAAAAAAGTGGCGTTGCCACTTTTTCTTCTCGCCAATTTAAGTTTTCCAATGTAATGAGAAAATCTCAAAAATAGTATTTATTTCTTTTATTTTTTAAATTTTATTACTTGAACCGAAAACGTCAACCATTTTATGTTTTACAGTTTCTTTAATTAACTCTCTTGCAGGAGTTAAATATTTTCTAGGATCAAAAGCATTTGGTTCTTCCGCAAATACCTTTCTAATTCCACCTGTCATAGCAAGTCTTAAATCTGTATCAACATTTATTTTAGATACTCCTGAAACACTTGCTTCGTGTAAGATTTCGTCTGGTACACCTTTGGCACCAGGTATATCACCACCAAATTTGTTACACATTTCTACTAACTCTGGTATTACTGTAGAAGCTCCATGTAATACTATTGGAGTATTTGGAATTCTTTCTTTTATTTCTTTCAATATATCAAATCTTAATTTTGCCTCACCTTTGAATTTGTATGCTCCATGACTTGTTCCTATTGCAATTGCCAATGAGTCACATCCTGTTCTTTTTACAAATTCTTCAGCTTGTGCTGGATCTGTATACATTGCATCAGCTGCATCTACGTTAACATCATCTTCAATTCCAGCTAATTTTCCAAGTTCTGCCTCAACTACTACACCTTTTGAATGTGCATAATCAACGACTTTTTTTGTTAAAGCTATATTTTCCTCAAAGTCATATTTTGAACCATCAATCATAACTGATGTAAATCCTGCATCTATACACATTTTTGCAGTTTCAAAATCTGGCCCATGGTCTAAGTGAATTGCTATTGGCACTTCTGGGTGTTCTTCTACAGCTGCTTCTACCATTTTCATTAAATAATTTATTCTTGCATATTTTATAGCGCTTGATGATGCTTGCAATATAACTGGTGATTTAGCTTCAGCCGCTGCATCTACAATTGCTTGGATTATCTCCATATTGTTTACATTGAACGCACCTATTGCATATCCTTCTTTCATTGATTTTTCAAACATTTCCTTTGTTGTTACTAACATTTTTCATTCCTCCATTCTTTGGCATTTTTGCCACTTTTATTTTATTTCTATTTTGCTAATATGTCAAGTAAAACTTTTTGTAGACTGAGTGTTTTTTGGGGTGTTTTTGGGGACAAACCCCAAAAACACCCCAAAAAACACCCTCGTCCACAAAGATTTTCAAATGTTATTCTTCTATATATTCGTAGCTTGCACACATAGATTCATCTGGTTGCATTGTCTCACATTCCATTATTGGCTCTACTTGTATACTTTCTAGTATGCATTTTCCTTCTTCACTATTATTGTATTTACAACTTGTTACTGAACATTTTATTTCTTGATTTTTTTCCATTTTGTACCTCCACAAAAATAATAGTATGAACTTTTTTGTTTTGCTCATACTATTATTATGTTGAAATAAAAAAATACTATTCATTTAATTCTTTACAATTTTCATTTTCTTTGACGCATTCTTTTGGTGGTTCTTCAAAACTCAAATACCAGCTTATTCCATTTCTATTTTTATTAATGCTTTCTACTCTTTCTTCTAATTGATTATAATTTTGTGGCATTGGTACAATTACAGGCTGGTTTGGTAACCAATTTGCCCCTGTTGATGCTTTCGCACAATCTGCCATTTGCAGTGCTTGCACTACTCTAAGTATTTCTGGAATAAATCTTCCTACATTCATTGGATAAATTAAAATTGTTCTTATTATTCCTTTATCGTCTATTATGAATACGTTTCTTACTGTTTCTGTGTTGCTTATGTCGCTTGCTATCATTCCATATTTTCTTGCTATTTGCCCATTTCTATCTGCTATTATTGGAAATGATATTTTTATTCCTGTTCTACAATATATGTCATACATCCATGCTAAGTGTGAACTATTTGAGTCTACACTTAGCCCTAACAATTCTGTGTTTATTTGATTAAAGTACTTTTGCGCTCTTGTAAATGCTATCATCTCTGTAGTACATACGGGGGTAAAGTCTCCTGGATGTGAAAATAACACAAGCCATTTTCCTTTGTAGTCTTCTAGTTTTATTTTTCCAAATGTCGTTTCTGCTTCAAAGTTTGGTGCTTTTTGTCCTATTCTTACGTTGCCATTCATCATTAATTCATAGTCCATAAAAAATAAACTCCTCTCATTTTTTGTATATTTTATGAGTTGGAGTTTGTTTTTGTTACATTGATTTTATTTATCTTTAACACTTTTTATGTTTTGCATTTCAAATCTATATTTTTGTTTTATGTCAGGATATTTTTTGTGGTCTACTTCAGAAGCAAACATTTCATATGGTCTTATATACAATCCTACGTTTACATAAGTTTGACTTTATGTTTAAAATATGTTAAACTATCATTATGCGTAATGCTAGAGAAGGAGATTTATTTATGAAACAAACTATGCACATTTTTGATTTTACTTTTACTGATAAGGAAGTCAATTTATTTTTTGAAAAATATCCTGATTGCAATCAAAAAATAAATAGTATAGCAGATGATTATTTTAGTTGCAAATCTTTCGAAGAAATTTTTATACGGCTAAAAGCTTTAGCTAAAGGAACTCCGTTAGAAGACAATCCCGAGTTTGCTAACATTACTCGTTTTAAACTAAGTATTTTATCCAACACTAAGGCCTTGCTTATTATTGCAATACTTAGAGATTTGTTTTTTAAAGCTGATAAAACTGAAATTAGCCAAAAAACTATTTTTTTATTTGTTACTGCATATCTTGTAGAACATACCTTTATGGATGTTATAAATGGTTTGATAGCAAGTATAAATGAAGCAAATAGTGATGAACTTTATCAAGAAACTGGAAATCTTTTAAATTAAATAAATCGAAAAGAACTTCAAATTGAAGTTCTTTTAATATTTATCAATATTCTCTATTGTTTCAATCTCAAATATCCAAGTTCTTCCCAAACATTGTAAGCAAGGTTTAATCTAAACAACAATGTAGGCTTAGCACCAGCCCTATTCTTATCAACAACACAAGCATAATATCTGACATCAGGATCATCATACTTTTTCAAATCAAAAAACTTAGTGTCAACTTCATTCAAAGAATACTCATAATTTTGCAAAGTGTCTCTATTAATCTGTTTAATTAAGCACAATGTATCCAAAACTTCTTTTACGGTTCTACTAACAGCCAAATCATTTACATTCAAATTAACTGGTAAAGTATTACTTTCTGCCAACTGTAATGTTGAACAAATGAACATGTTAAAGTTTTGTGCCAAATTCGAAAGTATTGTGGCTGTTCTTTTCAATTCTTCACCAATACCAATGTTAGCAGTATCGGTCTTCAACGTATCATAAAACACGTACTCAATTTGTTCTTTATAATAATAATTCATTATTACTTTTTTTAACTCATCATTTGTATGGTCTGTTATGTTAATAAAGTAAATTGAATTTTTTATTTCTTTATTTGCCCAATTTGTTATTTCTATTGTTTCATTAAATTCTGTTGATTCTTCAGATAGTCTTTTTACAAATTCTTTTTGAGTTTCTTTATCTCTTCTCAAAATAAATCCATCTTCATCTACTTCTACATTTTTCTTGTTATCTGGTCTAAACCTAAATTCTAAAAGCTCTCCTTCTGTTTTACTTATTGTATGCCCATGTAATTCTTGAATTGCTTTATTGTTTATTATTGTAGTAATTAAACAAAGTCGCATTTTTTCTTCTGACATCTCATTAGAAATAATAAGTACTTTTTTCTTGTGTACTAAAGCGGTATGTGCTGCCAAATCTGTTGTAAATCTACTTTTACCTGCGTTTGAAGGCATAGCATATGCCATTGTTTCGCCTTTTCTTATTCCTTTAAATACACTTGTTAATGTTGGGAAAGGCAATGGTAAACCATTTCTTAAATTATTATCACCTTTTTTTAGAAATTCTGTAAGGTCCTGGCTTAACACTGCTCTTTTAAATTTCTCAGTATCATTTACTTGTATAACCGCATCTTCAACTTCTTCCACTGACATTTTATCATATAAATCGTAATCTATTATCTCAACAACTCTATCTTGAATATTTTGTATAGGAATTGCTAAATAGTTTTTCCTTAGTACAAATAACTTACTCAGTTCTACATACACTTTTTCCATATTGTAGCTTTCATCACACATTTCCCTTTTTAATTCACTTTTTAGTTTAAATGATTGCTCTGTATCTTTTGCAAAGTTATATCCTTTTTTGGCAGCTTCGGAACTATATGCTCCACCTTCTGTAAACAAAATACTTTTATATATATTCTCCAACTCACTGTCTTCAAAATAACAATTTTCACGTAAAAAATAGAACTTAACTATCAATTTAGGGTCTAACAATAGTACCCCTATATATTCACGCTCTAACTTTTTATTGCTTAATTCCTTCGGATAAATTCCAACCATCTCATCTTTTTTCTCATTAACTTTTGGAGCATTCAGAATTTGTCTTTCATTCTCTTCCCTTTGGTTGACTATCTCTTCAAGCTTTTTTAGTGCTTCAATATAATTCTTATTTGTTATATATTCCTTTACGTCCTCAACCGCATCTATATTCCATTCATTTATAGGTATTTGATTTAGCAAATCTTGTATTTTTTCTTTTGTCTCTTCATTCATAATTTAACTCCATTCCTTTCTTTTTCATTAATTATATACTTACAAATTATTTTAATCAATAGCTTTTTTGTAAAATTTGTGGTATTATAGATTCGTGCCATTGGGGACGGTCCTTTTTGGCAGATTCCTGCCAGATAGGACCGTCCCCAATGGCAGGATTAAAAAGGAGAGATAAATATGGCATTTGATGGAATTGTAACAAAAGCTATTGCTTCTGAGCTACAACAACTTTCAGGGGCAAGAATTGATAAAATTTTTCAACCTAATTCAAACAATGTGGTGTTAGGTTTTTATTTGGCTGGTACTAATTATGCATTAAATATTTGTACTAATTCACCTAATTATCGAATTCATTTAACTACGCATCCAAGGCCTAATCCAAAGGTTGCGCCTAATTTTTGTATGGTTTTACGTAAGCATTTACTTGGTTTACACATAAAAAATATAATTACAGATAATTTGGAAAGAATTGTGACTATTGAGTTTGAAGGTTTTGATGATGTCGATGATATTATTTGTAAAAAGCTGATTGTTGAGTTAATGGGAAAACATTGTAACGTTATTTTGCTAGATGATGATAATACAATTATAGATAGTTTAAGACACATAAATAATGAAAATACTTCACGTGTTATTGTACCACATATAAAATATACTTATCCTCAACCTACAAAGCAAAACTTTTTAGAATATGCTGATTTCGATAAGTTTGAAAACGCTGTTTCTTTAACTGATAAAATTGACATTGCTACTGCTATCTCAAACACTTTTAATGGGATTAGTAAAAGTTATATTGATTTTATAATCAACAAACTGCATACTGATAATTTAAAAGGCATCTATGATTATCTAGAAAAAACTATTTCAAAGACAGATTCGCAAACTTTAGAATTTGAGCAGTTCGAAAAAGATTATTTCTTAATTTCGGATACTAATGCTAATACTGATAATTTTGCTTTAAACTTTTTTATTGATGATTTTTATTATCAAAAGGAAACAAGCGAAGATTTAAAGTCATATAGAAATACTGTTTTAAAGCTAATTTTGTCTACACTAAAAAAATATAATAAAAGATTACAAAATATAAATAAAAAATTAGAAGACTGTTCTGATATGGACAAATTCAAATTGTATGGTGAGTTAATTACTGCTAATTTATATAGAATAAAAAACGAAAATGTAAGTCAAATTGAATTAGAAAATTATTATGATGATAACAAATTAATAACAATAAAATTAGACCCTGCCTATACTCCAGCAATTAATGCCAAAAGATTTTTTAAGAAATACAATAAATTAAAAAACGCTTTAGAAATTGTAGGTGCACAAAAAGAAGAAACTGTTACAGAATTAAACTATATAGAGAGCATAGTTTATGAATTAGAGGTGGCAACAAATATTGAAGAAATTTCTGATATATATGAAGAAATTTCTGAAAATGTTATTTTTAAAGCTCAAACTGATAAATATAAAAAGAAAAAGCCTACAAAAGTAAAAAAATCGTCACTTACAAAAAATAAAGCTGTAAACTTTAATCCTATAAAATATACAATTGATGGTTTTACTCTTTTAGTTGGTAGAAATAATAAAGAAAATGATTATTTGACTTTAAAATATGCTAGAAAAAATGACTTGTGGTTTCACACAAAGGATATTCATGGAAGTCACGCAATACTACTATTAAATAATATTAACACTTCCCCTTCTGATGAAGTTTTGACAAAATGTGCTGAAATTACTGCTTCTCATAGTAAAGCCAGATTGTCTTCTAATGTTCCTGTGGACTTTTGCGAAGTTCGTTTTGTTAAAAAACCTAATGGTGCAAAACCTGGTATGGTTATTTATACAAATAATTCCACTTTGTATGTTAACCCATAAATGTCCAATTGGAGACATTTCCTTCTTGGAAATTAAATAAAAACCTTAATTTTGTACGCAAGTACATTTTAAGGTTTTATTTTTATTTTACCAGAATATTAACAAAGTAAATATTGTTGCAACTACTATTTCGCTCTTTGTCCATTCTTCTGGAATTAATTTTATTTCCTCTGTATCTTTATGGTCAACAATTGACACATTGTATGATGTTACTTCATTCAACTCAAAATATGCACTAAACTCTTGATATGTTGTTGCTTCAGTAGTCGTAATTGGTATATATTTTGTCCCTACTAAAACATCTCTTTTTGAGTAAAAATCTATCCTTACATATTTTCCTGTTAAATAATCATCACTGGTATTTGTAATTGTACCTTTCATTCTTCCATTTACCAATGTTGCTTGGGCTACTTCCATTTGAACTTGTGTGGTTTCGTCTTTTCTCTTAATATTTTTATATGATGAGTTTAATCCTACATTTATTATAAATTCTGAAAATATAAAAAATAGTATTACCCATAATGCATATTTTAAAAATGTTCTCATTCTTTTCATAATTTTTCTCCATTTCTTACTTCGATGTCTATATTATACCAAATTTCTAGTTAAATTTCAATCTCTTTTCCCAAGTATACAGAATATATGTATTTCTTCCACACCTTTTTATCCAAAGCATCTTCAAGAGCTCTTTGATAAAATTCCAATTGTTTTGAATACTTCTCTATAAGTTCATTTTCATCTTCGACAAAATCTGTTTTGTAATCTACTAAAATAAGATTGCCGTTTTCATCAATATAATATAAATCTATAACACCTTGTACCAAAATTTCTTCTTGTACATCTTCTTCATACACTTCTTTTGCTGGTATATTGATGTAAAATGGCTTTTCTTTGTATACTTCTTTTGCATTTCTAACTTCTTGCCAAATGTTAGACTTTGTAAATTCCAAAATTTTAAATGGATTAATTGCCTTTTCTTCTTTTTCAGTTATTATCTGTTTTATTAGTAAATTATTTATTAAATCCCTTATTTTGTTCAAATCATAATCTTCTTTTTCGTTTAATCTTTGCATACATAAGTGTACTAATGTACCTTTTTGTGCACCTGTTATTTTTTGTTCTTCATCTTCTCTCAAAAATTCTGGCTTTGGTAATTCTGTTATTGCAACGTGATTTTCGCCTTTTAAGTTTGTTACTGATGTTTTTGTTGGTATTGATATTGAATTATTGTGTGGATATGAATATTTCAATATTTTTTCAATTTTATTTGTAACTCCACTATCAACATTATTACTACTTTCTAGCAATTCAATTACGTCAACTTCTTCTTGTTTTATTGTTTTAAATCCTTTCATCGCTTCTTGTTTTTTCAAAACATTAAGCTGGATTGCCTTTGCCGTTTCTTTTTCATACTGATAAACTAGTAATATCCAATCTAAATACTTTTTATATTTTTTAACTACTATAGGATTAATTTTTCCAGCATTCTTTTGATACTGCTCAACTTGCAAATTCATTTTGTTAGCTTCTTTTTCATAATTTTTACTAAGCCCCGTTATTATCAGCTTTTCTTTGGCTCTTGTTAAAGCAACATATAAAATTCTCATTTCTTCTGACAATGTTTCTGTAAACATTTTATTTCTTATTGCTGCTTTTGTTAATGTATCATACTGTATTTGCATATTATAATCTATGTATTTTGCGCCTATCCCCAAATCTTGATGTAATAATACATTTTGGTTTAAGTCCATCAAGTTAAATTGTTTTGCTGTGCTAGCTAAAAATACAACTGGAAACTCTAATCCTTTACTTTTGTGAATACTCATAATCCTTATTACATTATCATTTTCTCCAATTAATTTAGCAGCTCCCATATCTCCACTACTCAATTTTACTTTATCTATAAAGTTTATAAAATTGTATAATCCTTTAAAATTAGCACTTTCATATTGTTTAGCTTTTTGAAATAGCATTTTCAAATTCGCTTGTCTAAGCTCTCCATTTGGCATAAGTCCAGCATAATTATAAAACCCTGTATCTGAATAGATTTTCCAAATTAATTCATCTAAAGCTAAATATTCTTGTTCTTTTCTCCATTCTTCTAATTTGTATAGAAATTGCTCTATCTTTGTTTTTAAGTCTTTATCTACGTCTATCATTGCCTTTTGCATACACGTATAAAAATTATCATATTTATCTGATAATCTAATTTTTACTAGTTCGTCATCTGAAAATTTCGCAATTGGTGACCTTAATACACTAACTAACGGAATGTCTTGGATAGGGTTATCTATAATTTTTAATAATGACATTATTGTTTGAATTTCCATTGAGTCTAAATATTCTTGTGAACTATCTGAAAATACTGGCATTTCCAGCTGTAACAATTCTTGTTCATATACTGGTGCTGTGTTTGCAGTTGACCTCAACAATATTACAATATCTTTATATTCAATATCTCTGTATGTTTCTTTCTTCCTGTCCCATACTTGATATTTTTCGTCTATCAACTTTTTTATTCTATTTGCTACAAATCTTGCTTCAAGCTCGATATTTTCAATTCTTTCTTCATCCTGCTCTTCATTATCAATCTCTTCTGTCTCTTCTTCTGTTAAATCTATAACATTTATTTCTGTATCTAAGTTTTGATTGACGCTTGGATAACTTGCACCTAAATTCAAATATTCTTCTTCATTGTATTCAATGTCTCCCAGTAGATTGCTCATTATGTCTTGAAAAATTAAATTTGTAAAACTTAATATATTTTCCCTGCTTCTGAAATTTTTGAATAACTGTATTTTCAAACCATCTTCTGTATTTCGCTTTTCTTTATTTTTATATGTTTCATATTTATGTAAAAACAACTCTGGCATTGCTTGGCGGAATTTGTATATACTTTGTTTTACGTCTCCTACCATAAAAATGTTATTACCTTTTGATACTGATGTTAAAATATATTCCTGTACCAAGTTACTGTCTTGATATTCGTCTATTGCTATTTCTGTATATTTTTCTTGGTATCTTTTCGCTACTTCTGTTGGTTCAATTTTTCCTTCTTTTTCTTTTATTAAAATTTGTAGTGCAAAATGCTCCACATCATTAAAGTCAACTATGTTTTGATTTCTTTTTCTTTTCGAAAATTCTTTTCCAAACTCTAGTATCAAATTTTGAAGTTTTACTAGTATTTCGTACATATCATAGATATCTTGGTTGGCTTGTTTTGAGTCACAAATTATTATTTTATTTAGTGCTTTTTCTAATTTCTTTTTTACACTATCTCTTATTTGCTTTACTTCATCTTTTTTTATAGAATCTACTTTCTGCCTTGGCCAAGTTACAAATTTAAGTGTTTGATTTATGTTATATGCTTTATCCCAACTATGCAAATTGTTCTTTAAACCTGTTAACATATCTATGTCATTTCTAATTGTTTGTTCAAATTTTTCTAACTCTGTCTCTAAGCATAAAATTTTTCTCGCATTTTCTAAACTTTGAATACCGTCAATAAGTTCTTCTTCAACTTCTTCTAGTAAAACCTTTCCCCATGGTGTATTTGCAAAATCTTCTTCTAATTTTTCTTTTAAATTAAACATTTCTATTTTTTCTTTTAGCCATTTTTCAGGAAATGGATTACTTTGTATATAACTATATATCTTTAGAACTAAGTCTTTTAAAGGCGTGTCATCTCTATAACTTGTATATGTATTTATTAGTTTTGCAAAATCTTGGTCATCATCTTCATATTTCTTTTCAAATATGTCTTCTATTACTTCTTGCTTTAATAATTCAATTTGAGCTGTATCTGCTATTCTAAAGTTTGGTGCTATATTTTCTAATTCATAGAAGTTGTTTCTTACTATTTCTAAACAAAAGGAGTCTATTGTACAGATACTTGCTTTGTTTAATAGCGTTACTTGTCTTTGTAGTTTTTCATTTTCTGGGTCTTCATCTAGCTTTTTGTATATCGCACTTAATACTCTTTCTCTCATTTCTGATGCTGCTGCGTTTGTGAATGTTACTACTAGTAATTTGTCTATATCTATGTTTTCGTTTATTATTTTGTTTATTATTCTTTCTACTAGTACTGCTGTCTTCCCACTTCCTGCAGCAGCTGCTACTAGTATATTTGAGCCTTTTTCATATATTGCGTCTTGTTGTTCTTTGGTCCATTTTACTTCACTCATCTAAATTTATTCCTCTACTTCTTCAAATTGTGAATTGTATAAATCAGCATAAAATCCGCCTCTTTCAAGTAACTCATCATGAGTCCCCTGCTCAACAATATCACCGTGATCCATAACCAAAATCAAATCAGCATTTTTAATTGTTGATAACCTATGTGCAATAATAAAGCTTGTTCTACCCTCCATTAAATTATCCATAGCCTTTTGAATTTGTATTTCTGTTCTTGTATCTATTGAACTTGTTGCTTCATCCAATATTAGTATTTTAGGGTTTGCAAGTATTACTCTCGCAATTGTAAGTAATTGTTTTTGTCCAGCAGACACATTGCTTGATTCTTCATTTAAGACTGAATTATAGCCTTTTGGTAATGTTTTTATAAAGTGATGTACGTGTGCTGCTTGTGCCGCTCTTATTACTTCGTCATCTGTCGCATTTTCGTTTCCATATTTTATGTTATCTTTTACTGTTCCTCCAAATAACCAAGTGTCTTGTAATACCATTCCAAACATTTTACGTAATTTTCCACGGTTAAAGTCTTTTACATTATGTCCATCTACTTTTATTTCTCCTGAGTTTACATCGTAAAATCTCATTAATAATTTTACCATTGTTGTTTTTCCAGCTCCTGTTGGTCCAACAATTGCTATTTTTTGTCCATCTTTGACTTTTGCATTAAAATCATTTATTATTGTTCTATCTTCATCATAGCCAAAGTGAACATTTTTAAATTCTACATTTCCTTTTAGTTTTTCAATATCTATATTTCCTTTTGCTGTTTCTTGTTCTTCTGGTTGCTCTAAAAATTCAAATACTCTTTCAGCAGCTGCTGCCATTGATTGTAGTGTACCTGATATTTGAGCTATTGAACCTACTTGGTTTGTAAATTGCTTATTATATTGAATAAAACTTTGTATATTTCCTACTGTTATTGTTCCTCTTATCGCTAAATAACCACCAACTACTGCTACACCAACATATCCAATATTTGAAATAAAGTTCATTACTGGATGCATTAGTCCTGATAAGAAATATGCTCTCCATCCAGAACGATATAGTTTATCAACTGCTTTTTCAAACTCTGCCTTAGTTCTATTTTCTGCATTAAATACTTTTACTATATTTAATCCACCATATATTTCTTCTACTTGCCCATTTACTTCTGCTAAATAATTTTGTTGTCTTTGGAAATATTTTTGAGATTTTCCAACAATATTTTTTACCAATATTCCTGCTATTGGAATTATAATAAATGATATTAGTGTCATTTGCCAACTTATTGATAACATCATTACTATTATTCCTATGACAACACAAACTGTTCTTATTATTTCTGTTATACTTTGGTCTAAGTTCATACTTAATGTGTCTATATCATTTGTTATAACTGATAATACTTCTCCATGTGTTTTTTTGTCAAAATATCTCATTGGTAATCTATTTATCTTTGCTATTATGTCATTTCTTATTCTAAATGTTATTTTTTGTGCCACATTAGTCATTGTAAAACCTTGTATAAATGAAAATATTGCACTTACTATATATAATCCTAATAATGTCAATAATATTTGACCAATTTTAGCAAAGTCTATTCCGTCTCCACCAGATAATTTGCTAACTAATCCATTAAATATTTCTGTTGTTGCATTTCCTAATATTTTTGGTCCAACAATTGTAAATATTGCACTTCCGCACTGCAAATATAAATACTATTAACAATAAAAATTTGTATTTTGCCAAATAATTTTTTATCAATTTGCTTGTTGTTCCTTTAAAATCTTTTGCTTTAGCTTCTTGACCAACTTTCCTTCTTGGCCCTCCCATAGGTCCTGGCATATGTTATTCCCCCTTTCCGGCTTTTTTATTCTCTTTAAAATTAGAAGTTAGTTCTTCTTCTGATAATTGTGATAATGCGATTTCTCTATAATTTTCATTGTTTTTCATTAATTCTTCGTGTGTTCCGATTCCTACTACTTTTCCATCTTCTAATACAATAATTTGGTCTGCATTTAAAATTGTACTAATTCTTTGTGCTACAATTATTACTGTTTTATCTTTTGTCTTTTTAGATAATTCTTCTCTTAATATTGCATCTGTTTTAAAATCTAATGCTGAGAAACTATCGTCAAATACAAATATTTCTGGGTCTTTTGCAATTGCTCTTGCAATTGATAAACGTTGTTTTTGTCCGCCTGATACATTTGTTCCACCTTGTGCTATTGCATCTTTATACTTGTTTTCTTTTGCTTCTATAAACTCAGTTGCTTGAGCTATTTGAGCTGCATTTATCATATTTTCATCTGACATATTTTCATCTGAATATTTTATGTTAGATTCTATTGTTCCAGAGAATAGAATTCCTTTTTGTGGTACAAATCCTATAATATCTCTTAAATCTTTTTGTGGTACATCTTTAACATTTACTCCGTCAATTAAAAGTTCTCCAACTGTAACATCATAAAATCTTGGTAATAGATTTACTATTGTTGATTTACCACTTCCTGTGCTTCCTATTATTGCTGTTGTTTTTCCTGGTTCTGCTGTAAAGTTAATATCTTCTAAAATTTCTGTATCTGCATCAGGATATCTGAAAGATACATTTTTAAATTCTACCAATCCTTTTTTATTTTGGTCAAATTTCTTTGTTTCTTTTTTATCTTTTATGCTTGGTTCTTTGTCTAGTACTTCATTAATTCTGTTTGCTGAAACTGTTGCTCTTGGTAACATTATTGATGTCATCGATATCATTAAGAATGCCATAACTATTTGCATCATATATTGAATAAATGCCATCATATCTCCAACTTGTAATAAACCTTGGTCTACGCCTTGGCCTCCTACCCATATTACTAAAAGCATCATTGAGTTCATTATAAACATTAATGTTGGCATCATCATTGACATTGCTCTGTTTACAAACATATTTGTTTTCATTAAATCTTTATTTGCTTTTTCAAATCTTGCTTCTTCTCTTTTTTCTTTATTAAAAGCACGGATTACTGGTAATCCTGTTAATATTTCTCTTGATACTAAGTTTAATTTATCTGTTAGTTCTTGTAGTTTTTTGAATTTAGGCATTGCAATTATAAATAAAGTTCCTACTACAAATAAAATTCCAAGTATTGCAACTCCTATTATCCAAGCCATAGAATTGTCGCTATTTGTTAGAACTTTTACAAATCCACCTATACCTATAATTGGTGCATATACTACAACTCTAAATAGCATTGTAATCATTTGTTGAATTTGTTGTATATCATTTGTGCTACGAGTAATTAATGAAGCTGTTGAAAATTCGTTTAACTCTTCATTTGAGAATTTTAGTACTTTTGAAAATACTTTTTCTCTTAATGTCTTTCCAAGTCTTCCTGCCACTCTAGATGATAATAGCATTATTGACACAGCTGAAATCATTATAACTAATGCTACTCCTAGCATTTCTACACCTGATAATAATATGTAATCGTTTTGTAGTTTTTCTGTATCTACTCCTAGCTCTGTATATACTTGTTTTACAGAAGATATCGCCGCTTGCTCCTTTATAGAATCTTGCATATTGTTTATTTGCTCAGTAAATTGCTCTAAAACACTTTTTCTTTGCTCTTCTGGCATATACGCAAATTCTTCATTTTTTATAGTCGTAACTTCTAAAAGTGGTACTGCTAACACACTTGATAATTTTTCTATTTCATCTTCGTCTATATCATTTAAGATATAAAGCTCATTTGCTTCTACTTTATAATCTTTTCCTAAATATTTTTTTATTATTTTTTCCTCATGTTCATTTGGGGTACTCCCTAATAAAGTATAATTGTCTGTTATCTTCTCGTCATTTTCTGAAAGCATTAGAATTAAATCCATATTTTCTTTTGATATTACTTCTGGTACAGCATTTTCTATTCCACCTGCTTGTATACCAATATCAACTATTCTTGATGTATAGTCTGGTAGTGCTAAATCTGCTGCTGCTTGTATACATAGTAATATTACTATTATTATTACTGACCAAAACGTTTTCTTTAAATTACTTAGTAATTTTAACATTTCTTCCTCCTTGTATTCTCTGCCATTATGGTCCGTCCCTGTTGGCAATTTTTCGTAAATAAATAACACCATATCATTTTATGTGACATAGTGTCATTTAGTCAAGACTTTTTATGTGAATTCTTTGTAAATTTACAAATTTACATTTTTCTAAATACTCCTGCTACTTTCCCTAATATTTCGCAGTTTGGTACTATTATTGGATCCATTGTGCTATTTTCTGGTTGTAATCTAATATGATCTTTTTCTTTGTAGAATGTTTTTACTGTTGCTTCTTCTCCGATTAGTGCAACTACTATTTCTCCATTGTTTGCTGTGTTTTGTCTTTTTATTAGTATATAGTCTCCGTCTAATATTCCGGCTTCTATCATACTTTCACCTCTTACTGTTAGCATGAAACTTTCTGAATTTCCTACGAAGTCTACTGGTATTGGGAATGTATCTGTTACATTTTCTACTGCTAGTATTGGTTCTCCTGCTGTTATTTTACCTATTATTGGTACTTCTACTAGCTCTTTTTGTGTGTAGAAGTCTTTGCTAGATGTTTTCTTTGTTTCTCCTGAACCACCTTTTAATAGTCTTAATGTTCTTCCTTTTTTGTCTTGTTTTTTAATATATCCTTTTTCATCTAGTTTTCTTAAGTATCCATGTACTGTTGCTGTTGAACTTAGCCCTACTGCTTTTCCTATTTCTCTTACTGATGGTGGATATCCTTGTGTCATTATTTGTTTTTCAATAAATCTTAGTATTGATTTTTCTCTTCTATTTAGTTCTGGTTTTTTTCTAGGCATTTATATCACTCCTATTTCTTCTATTTTTACACATAATATCACACAAACAAAAAAATGTCAAACATATTTTTGACATTTTTTTGTTTTTTGTTTAAAATTGGGATTTACTCTATATTGTTGTTAATATCTTTTTAGGTGCTTTGTAATTTCTTAAAAGTCCTTTATACACCTGCTTTACTCCTTTTATCTTTTCAAAATCAACTGGTTTTATAATCTCTGGTAAATCATTATTAATTTTGGACTCGTCAAACAAATACTTTACAAATTCTGCACAATATAAAGCATTTTCTCTTCTTACTTTTATATTAAATGCTACCGCAAATAGCCCTAATATATTGAACTTATATTTTTCTTTTTGTCTTTCCATTTTATCAATAATTTCTTTCATTTTTTCATACTGTTCTTCTGTTACTTCAAGTGAATAAATCTTAGTTCTTGTATTATAAAATCTTTTAAATGTTCCTTTATGTATATATTCGTGTACAAATCCTCCAAAAAATGGGTTTGAAGGTTTTAATCTTCCAAAACTATACATCTGTTGCAAATCTTTATCTAAAGCAATTGAAACATGAGAAAATGGCTTTTTAGTATATGCTCTAACAATATTAGATAATACTGTTCCTGTATGTGTTAATATTATATATATTTCTTTCATCCACTACTCCTTATTTTTTCTTCTTCATATATTATAGCATACAACTTTTAATTTGTAACATTTATAGTTCAATTATTTTTTCCCATGGTAGATCATTTTTTCCAAAATGTCCATAGTTTGTAGTTTTCTTATATATTGGTTTACGCAAATCTAAATAATTTATTATTCCTCTTGGTGTTAGATCAAATTTTTCATATATTTTTTCTGCTATTTTTTCTTCTGGAATTGCTGCTGTTCCAAAAGTTTCTACATATATTGATACTGGTTTTGCAACTCCTATTGCATATGATAATTGTATTTCACACTTTTTAGCTAGTTTATTTGCTACAATATTTTTAGCAATACATCTTGCCATATATGAAGCTGACCTATCAACTTTTGTTGCATCTTTTCCTGAGAATGCTCCACCACCGTGTCTCGCATACCCTCCATATGTATCAACAATTATTTTTCTACCTGTTAATCCGCTATCTCCTAAAGGTCCACCTATTACAAATCTCCCTGTTGGATTTATGTAATACTTTGTTTTTTCATCTAATAGGTCAATTGGTATAATATATTTTATTACTTTTTCTTTTATGTCTTTTTTTAATTTATCTAAATCTGCATCAGTAGTATGTTGAGTAGAAATTACCACTGTATCTACTCTAACTGGTGTATCTCCTTCATATTCTATTGTTACTTGAGTTTTTCCGTCAGGTCTCAAATTTTCTACAATATTTTCTTTTCTAACTTCTGTTAATCTTTTTGACAACTTATGAGCCAATGTAATTGGAAGTGGCATTAATTCCTCTGTTTCATCACAAGCATACCCAAACATTAAACCTTGGTCACCAGCACCTTCTGACATAACATCTTCCCCTTCTTTTGTTTCTAATGATTTATCCACTCCTAATGCTATATCACTAGACTGTTTTGACATATTAACAATTATTTTACAAGTTCTATAATCCATATCAGTCTCTTCATTGTCATACCCAACTTCTTTTATTGTTTGCCTTGCAACTTCTTCAATATCAACCTTTGCATTTGAAGTTATTTCTCCAGTTATATAGATTTCACCTTTTCCTGCCACTGTTTCACATGCTACCCTTGAATTCTCATCTTCTGATAAATGCGCATCTAGTATACTATCTGATATATAATCACATAACTTATCTGGATGCCCTTCTGTTACACTTTCTGACGTAAATAATTTTCTCATTTCTATACTTCCTCTCTTTGATGTTTTTGGGGACGGAGCAAAAATACATCGTTTTTATATTAATATTTTTTGATGATGTTTTTTTGCTCCGTCCCTAAATACATCAACAAAAAAACCTTTGCATTTTCGTGCAAAGGCTGTATTCTTCTTTTTATTTTATCAGCCAAAGCACTTTGCTTTGTCGGTATTAGCACCTTATTTTTCAATAGGTTGCTGTGGAGTCATTAAGCCGAGTCTCTCGTCCACTCTTGATAACAATATAATTATTATACTATTTAATTTTTATAATGTCAATATTTTGTCGCTTTTTATGCTGTTTTGTACATCTATTACTCTTTGGTTTTCTGAACCTTTCCATTTTAAAGTAGGATTACTTAGCTCGTCTACATATTGGCCATCTACTAATACATCAATATATTGTAGTGCTTCTTTGTCTTTTAGTTCTTTGTCAAATTGAAATCCTGACCATACCCATAGGTCTTTATTTGGAAATTTTTCTTTGAATTTTTTTGCAAGTTCTGTTGTTCCTTCTATGTTTTTTGGATGCATTGGCTCTCCACCTAAGATTGATAATCCTTCTATCACATTATTATCACATAGTTCCAGAACTCTATCTATTGTTTCTTCATTGAATTCTTTTCCGCCATTGAAGTCATGAGTGTCTTTATTAAAGCAGTTTTTACAATTAAATGTACATCCTTGCATAAATATTGATACTCTTACTCCTGGACCATTTGCTATGTCCATTTTTCTAATTTTGCTATATCTCACTTTTATTCCTCCTTGATTTATGAAAGAATGGCTATATTTATCTCATAAATCATTCATCGTCT
The DNA here is from genome assembly GCA_947367845.1 of uncultured Clostridium sp. Classification (GTDB taxonomy): domain Bacteria; phylum Bacillota; class Clostridia; order TANB77; family CAG-508; genus CAG-269. Next base: position 20,033 of record CANBES010000012.1, read on the forward strand.
TTATTATCTAAATGAATAACCCTCTCCTTAATCTCTTGAGTTCTACCCTTATTCCAGAAATTGCTTCCAATATAACCACAAGTTCTTCTAGCCACATTCAATGTATTGTGATTTCTGTTTCCACAGTTTGGGCAATACCATTCCAAATCGTCATCAATTAATATTTCTCCAGTGTATCCACATTCTTGGCAATAGTCTGATTTTGTATTTAATTCTGCATACATAATATTGTCATATATAAATTTAATTACTTGTAATACAGCTGGTAAGTTGTTTTGTAAATTTGATGTTTCTACATATGATATAGCTCCACCTGGGCTTAATTCTTGGAATTCACTTTCTAATTTTAATTTAGAGAATGCGTCTATTTCTTCGAATACAGGTACGTGATATGAGTTTGTTATATAGTCTCTATCTGTTATTCCTTCAATTTCTCCAAATCTATCTTTTAAGCATTTTGCAAATTTGTATGTTGTTGATTCTATTGGTGTTCCATATACGCTGTAGTCCATATTTTCTTTTTCTTTCCACTCTTTACATTTAGCATTCATTCTCTTCATTACTTCGATTGCTAAATCTTTGCCTTTTCCATTGTCTGTATGGCTGTGTCCTGTCATATATTTTACACATTCATATAATCCAGCATATCCAAGTGATATTGTTGAATATCCACCATGTAATAAATCGTGTATTTTTGCCCCTTTTGGTAATCTTGCTAACGCTCCATATTGCCATAATATTGGTGCTACATCACTTGTTGCTTTTGCTAGTCTTTCATGTCTTAGTTGAAGTGCTTGGTGACATAGATCTAGTCTTTCATCATATATTTTCCAGAATTTATCCAAATCTTTTCCTGATGATAATGCAACATCTACTAAATTTATTGTTACAACACCTTGGTTAAATCTTCCATAGTATTTTGGTTGATTTGTTTCTGGGTCAACATATGGTGTTAAGAATGAACGACATCCCATACATGGATAGCAATTTCCATTTCCGTTTTTGTCTTTTTTAAGTTCTTTCATTTTCTTTTCTGATATGTAATCTGGTACCATTCTTTTTGCTGTACATTTAGCTGCAAGCTCTGTTAAATACCAATATTTACTGTTTTCTTTTATATTGTCTTCTTCTAATACATATAGTAATTTTGGGAATGCTGGTGTAATATATACTCCTTTTTCGTTTTTCATTCCTACTATTCTTTGCTCTAAGAATTCTTTGATTATTAATGCTAATTCCTCTTTATATTCTTTTGTTTCTCCTAAATAGAAACATACACTTAGGAATGGAGATTGTCCATTTGTTGTTGTCATTGAGTTTATTTGATATTGGAATGTTTGAACTCCATCTTTTATTTCTTTTAGTAAATCTTCTTTTGCAAATTTCTCGCATTGTTCTTTACTTAATTTTCTGTTTTCGTATTTTTTTAAGTATATATTATAACTATCTCTTACGAATGGGGCTAAATGTGTCATTGTTACTGTTGCACCGCCATATTGGCTAGATGTTACTGCTGTAATTATTTGTGTTGCAATTGTCATTGCTGTTAGGAATTTATGTGGTTTTTCTATCATTACACCATTTATATTTGTTCCATTTTGTAGCATATCTTCTAGGTTTATTAAATCACAGTTGTGTAGTGCGTTTTGTGCAAAATAATCAGCGTCGTGGAAGTGAATTATTCCTTCGTCATGTGCTTTTACTATATTTTCTGGTAATAGAAATCTTCTTGTTATGTCTGTACTTGTTATTCCAGCTAAGTAGTCTCTTTGTGTTGTTACTACTTTGGCATTTTTGTTAGAATTCTCATTATTCCAATATTCGCTTTCACCTTCAATTAACTCTTTTATTGATTGGTCTGTTGTGTTCGCTTTTCTAACTAGTGCTCTTGTGTATCTGTATGTTATGTATTTTTTTGATAGTTGGTATTTTCCCATTTCCATCAATTTTTCTTCTATTATGTCTTGTATGTCTTCCACTAATATTCTTGGCTTTTGTAACTCTTCAATATAGTTTGTTATTTCTTTTATATCTTCTAGTGTTGCTCTTTCTTTTCTTGGTACTTCATTATTTGCTTTTTGAATTGCTACTTTGATTTTTTCTCTATTATAATCAACTATTGTTCCATCTCTTTTTATGATTTTCATTTTTTATTCCCCTTTCGTTTTTCTGCTATCATTATATCTCTATTTTTTTTATTAACTGTTGCAATTGCAACTTTTTGAGCAAAAAAAATTAGAGACGTGTTTTTATTTGCACGTCTCTAAGGAAACAAGTTTTATTACAATTATATTACAAAATTTTACCCCCACCTAAAACTAAATCGCCATCATAGAAAACAGCAGACTGCCCAGGAGTTATAGCCCTTTGTGGCTCTTCAAAGATTACACTAATTTGAGTCCCTTCCTGCTTAATTTTTGCTTTAGCACTTTTAGCAGAATATCTTGTTTTTACTTCAACATCAATCCACTCGTTAATTTCGTCTACTAATAATAAATTTATATCTGCAACTGCAACCTCTTTTTTATATAACTCACTTTCTTCTCCAACAACCACTTCGTTTTTGGCACTATTAAATCCTAGCACAAATAATGGTACTGGGTTAGAAATTCCAAGTCCCTTACGTTGACCTATTGTATAATAATATAAACCTTTATGTTTTCCTAAAATCTCACCTTTGGAATTTACAATATTTCCTTCTTTTGGTTTTAAGCTTGAATTATTTTCCAAGAATTTTTTGTAATTTCCGTCTGGTATAAAACATATATCTTCACTGTCTGGTTTGTTTGCAACTTTTAGATTGTTTTTTCTTGCTATTTCTCTAATCTGTTCTTTTTCTTCAAAATCCGCTAGTGGAAATAGTATATGTTCTATTAAATCTTTCGGTATGCTCCATAATACATAGCTTTGGTCTTTTTTTCCAGCGTCTGATTTTGCTAATGCCCACCTTCTGTATTTTTCACTATATATTATTCTAGCATAATGTCCTGTTGCTATGTAGTTACATCCTAATTCTTTTGCCTTTTCCCACATTACTCCAAATTTCATATATTTGTTACATTCTATGCATGGATTAGGCGTTTTACAGCTAGAATAACATTCTATAAAATCATCTATAACATGTTTTCTGAATTCTTCTTTGTAATTGTATGTAAAATGTGGCACTCCTATTTGATTACATACATTTTTGGCGTCTATGTATGTTTCTATGTTACAACAACTGCTTCCTGTAAATAGTTCTAGTGTTGTTCCTACTACTTCATATCCTTTTTCTTTTAGTAGTAGAGCTGATACACTGCTGTCTACTCCACCGCTCATTCCTAATAATACTTTTTTGTTTTCCATTTTTTATTCCTCTATTTTTTATTCAATATATCTTCAATTGTATGCCAAGCAAGCAAAGCACACTTTACTCTTGCAGGCATATTAGAAATATTTCTAAAAGCAATTGCATCTTCTAACTTTTGCAATTCTTCTTCACTCGTTGTCTCTCTTTTAATCATTCCTATAAATGTTTCTATTATTTCTTTTGCTTCTTCTACTGTTTTTCCTTTTAATGTGTCTATCATAATTGATGTTGAAGCTTGAGAAATTGCACAACCATGGCCTGTAAATGCCATATCTTCTATTACATTTCCATTCAATTTTACTTCTATTTCTATTTCATCCCCACAGTTTGGATTATGCCCTAATTCGCAATAATCACAGCGGTCTAATTTCTTTTTATTGTATGAGTTCATACTGTGTTCCATTATTAATTCATTGTACATTTGGCTTAATTCGTCCATTTTTCTTTCCTTTCGCTTATTTCGCAATATATTTTTCAAACATCTTGTATGCCTTCTCAAGTCCAGCAACAAGCTTATCCACATCATCCTTAGTATTATAGAAGTAAAAACTAGCCCTGCAAGTAGAATCAATTCCCATAGATCTAAGAAGTGGCTGAGCACAATGATTACCAGAACGCACGCACACATTTTGAGAATCCAATATACTTGCAACATCATGTGGGTGAATGCCTTTAATATTAAACGAAATTACTCCTGAATGATTTTGCTTGTTTGGAGTTAAATACAAGTCAATATATCCTAATTTTGATAGTCTCTCTCTTGCATATTCTAATACTTCATTTTCTATCTTATGAATATTCTCATATCCAATTTCTTCAATATAATCTATCGCTGCACCTAAACCAATTACACCTTCAACATTTTGAGTTCCAGCTTCAAATTTATTTGGAAGTGGTGCATATGTTGTTTCTTGTTCATGCACATATTCTATCATATCTCCTCCCATTAAAAACGGAGACATTTTATTTAATATTTCTTTTTTACCATATAATATTCCAATCCCTAATGGTGCTAACATTTTATGACCTGAAAATACTAAGAAGTCACAATTTAATTCTTGTACATCTATTTTCATATGTGGAATGCTTTGAGCTGCGTCAACTATAACAATTGCACCTTTTTTATGAGCATAGTCTATTATTTTTTTCACATTGTTTATTGTTCCTAAAACATTTGAAACTTGTGCTATTCCAACTATTTTCGTCTTATCAGTTATTTTACTTTCAATCTCTGCATCTGATATTTCGAATTCATCATTTATATACATATAGTTTAATTTGCTATCTGTTGCTTTTGCAACTTTTTGCCAAGGCACAATGTTAGAATGATGTTCCATTATTGATACCACTATTTCGTCATCTTTTTTCAACTCGTTTAGCCCATATGAATATGCAATTAGGTTTAAACTTTCTGTTGCATTTTTTGTAAATATGATTTCTTCTCTGTGTTTTGCATTTATAAATCTTGCTATTTTTGTTCTTGTATTTTCATATGCTTCGGTTGCTTCAATGCTTAACGAATATGCACCTCTATGTGGGTTTGCATTATTTTTTTCATAAAATTCTTCTATTGCTTTTATTACTTGTTTTGGTTTTTGCGTTGTTGCTCCACTATCTAGATATGCTATATCGCCTTCCAATATTGGAAAGTCTTTTCTTATTTTTTCTATATCCATTTTAATTTCCTTTCGATTTAATTTTACATAAAACTTTGTGCCTGTTTCTCTTTTTCATAGCAATTTTTAATTTTTTACATAAATCAATTCATTTGCTTTGCATAATTTCTTCGATAACTCAGCTTTACTATTATTTTCTAGTCTAGTCTTGCTTCCATTTCAGTTATAATTTGCTCTTTTAACTCTTCCACAGGAATATTTTCAAGAACTTTATTAAATTTAGCTCTTAACATAAGCTTCAAAGCTTCTTTTAATTCAAATCCTCTACTCATAATATAAAATAATTCTTTTTCTCCTATTTTACCAGCACTTGTTGAGTGATTTCCTTCTACGTCTTCTTCTTCACATAACAACATTGGAAGTGCAATTGATTTTGCTGTGTCTGATAAAATTGTACAATATTCGTTTTCATTTCCTGTTGCTTTTTTACAACCTCTTTTGAAATCTATTGTACCTTTGAAATTCTTTTTCGCATTATCTTTTATGGCTCCTTGAACATCTATATCTAAATTACTTTGTTCTCCCCATAATTCACCTATATAGTTTATGTCAAACAGCTGATTTTCTTTGCCTAGATATATTGTATTTATTGTGCTATCTGCTTTTTTACCTTTTATATTAGAATAGTAATTTGTTATACTGTTCTTTCCTCCAAAATCAACAACTGTATATTTGACATTACTTTGTTCTTCTAACACGTTTTCTATACTTATGAAATTATTTGTTTTTTCATTTACTAAATTGACTAATACCACTTCTATTTTAGCATTTTTATCAGCGTTAACTTTTACTATTCCATTATGAAAACCTTGCACATCTTTATCTGTCTCATATTTTAATATAACAGTCGCTTGAACTCCTTTGCTTGCATTAATTGCAATATTTTCTACTAAATTTTTATTTTGCTCATTCAACATAAAATCTAACTCTAATGGTTCTTCTATACTCTCTGTTATATTTATTTGTCGTTTTACATTTGGTTCGTTTTCTATTCCAACACCGTATTTCAACTCCATATTCCCTAAACTTGCGACTTTTTCTACTAATGATGTTTTCCCTTTTAGCTCTATTCCTTCAAATTTTCCTATTTCTTTTGGAATTGTTATATCTTTTAGTTTTATGTTATTTATATTATAGTTTCTTGAAGTTCTTACTGGTGTTTGATTTAATTTAATTTCTTCCATTTTATCCAATTGCTCCTTCCAATTCTAAGTTAATTAGATTATTCATTTCTACTGCGTATTCTACTGGTAATTCTTTTGATATTGGATAAGCAAATCCCCTTACAATCATTGCTTTTGCATCTTCTTCTGACATTCCTCTACTCATCAAATAGAAAATTGTTTTATCACTAATTTTTCCAATTTTTGCTTCGTGAGAAAATTCAACTTCATCTGTTCTAATGTCATTTACTGGAATTGTATCTGATTTTGATATATCGTCTAGCATAAGGGATTCACATGATACTACTGACTTTGAGTTCTTTGCGTTTTCATTTATTCTTACTAAAGAACGATATGTACAAGTTCCGCCATCTTTTGAAATTGATTTTGCATTTACAACACTTGATGTATTTTTAGCATTATGCACAACTTTAAAACCATTATCCAAATTTTGACCTTTACCAGCAAATGAAATTCCTGTAAATTCTGTTTTTGAACCTTCTCCGTTTAATATACTCATTGGATAAAGCATAGATATCTTTGAACCAAACGAACCTGAAACCCAGTCCACTTGTGCGTTTTTCCCTACTATTGCTTTTTTAGTATTTAGGTTAAGCATATTTTTTGACCAGTTCTCTATTGTTGAATATCTTAAATATGCATTATCTTTTACATATAATTCAACACAACCAGCATGTAGATTAACTTTATTATATTTAGGTGCACTACATCCTTCTATAAAGTGTAAACTTGCTCCTTCTTCTACAATAATTAATGTATGTTCAAATTGCCCTGATTCTGGTGAATTCAATCTAAAGTAAGATTGTAAAGGTATATCAACCTTTACACCTTTTGGCACATATACAAATGAGCCCCCTGACCAAACAGCCCCATGTAATGCAACAAATTTATGGTCATGTACTGGTACACATTTCATAAAATGTTCTCTTACAAGCTCCGGATATTCACGTACTGCTGTTTCCATATCTGTATAAATTACACCTTGTTTTATCAAGTCTTCTTTCATACTGTGATACACAACTTCTGAATCATATTGAGCTCCTACTCCTGCAAGTGAAGTCTTCTCAGCTTCTGGAATTCCCAGTTTGTCAAAAGTCTCTTTTATATCGTCTGGAACATCGTCCCAGCTATCACTCATTTTTGTCTTAGGTCTAACATATGTTGCAATCTCGTCCATATCTAATTCTGATAAATCAGGTCCCCAAGTTGGCAACTCTAGCTTATTATAGACATCTAAAGCTTTTAGTCTAAACTCTTTCATCCACTCTGGGTCATTTTTTTGTTTAGAAAGCTCTTCGATTATCTCTTTTGTTAGTCCCTTTTTTATTTTATAGTCATATTCATCTTTATTTTTAATATCATATATATTTCTGTTTATATCTTCAATTTGAGTTTTAGCCATTTTAAATTATCCTTTCCTATATTTTTCATAGCCATTTTCTTCAATTTCACTTGCCAATTCTTGCGTTCCTGTTTTTACAATTTTTCCGTCAACTAAAATATGAACATAATCAACTTTTAAACTATGTAAAATCTTAGTGTTATGAGTGATAATTAAAACTCCATTTTCGTCATTTTTGAACATCTCTATTCCTTTAGAAACAGTCTTAATAGCATCAACGTCTAGTCCAGAATCTGTCTCGTCTAGTATTGCAAGTTTTGGATTTAATACAAGCATTTGTAGAATTTCATTTTTCTTCTTCTCTCCACCTGAAAATCCTACATTTAAACTTCTTTCTAAAGTTTCTTCTTTAATTTTTAATTCTTTTGCATACTTTTTCAATTCATCTTTAAATTGAAAAACTTTTACTGGCTTTCCAGTAATCTTATTTTTGGCATACTTTAAGAAATTAGCAACTGTAACACCTGGAATTTCTTCAGGTAATTGGAATGACATAAACACTCCATTTCTTGCAATTTCATCTGTTTTTAAATCTGTAATATCTGTTCCGTCAAATATAATTGAACCTTTCTTTTTTTGATATTCAGGATTGTTTAAAATAGCATTTGCTGTTGTTGTTTTACCTGAACCATTTGGCCCCATTATTACGTGTATTTCACCTTTGTTTATTTTTAAATTAATTCCTTTTAATATTTCTTTTTCTCCTGCATTTACATATAAATCTTTTATCTCTAACATTTCTTTACTCCTTTTCTTCTTGCACAACTTCTGCATTTTTCTTTGTTTATGTCATAGTCGCAGTTTAAATCATTTAATTCTAATTCTTTATGGACGTATTTTGCAAGTTTATTTATTGTGCTATCTGTTATTACTGTCTTAATTTTTTCTGCTTCTTGCTCTGCTTCGTCTTTTTCTAGCCCTAATACTTCTTTTAAAAATAGATATACTATGTCATAGGCTTCTAATATTTTTTTTGCTAAATTTTCTCCTTCTTTTGTTAGTTCGATAGTTCCATAAGATTCGTAGTTTACCATTCCGTTGTCTTTCAAATTGTTTATCGCTTTGTTTACACTTGGCTTCGTACAATTCATTTTATTTGCTATGTCTGTTACTCTTATGTTACCATTTTGTTTTTCTAATATATACATATTTTTTATGTATTCTTCTAACGCTTTTGATATCATTTAAACCTCTCTATTTTTATATTGTTTTAGCGATTGTTAATCACGGTTAACATTATACTATTTTTGTTTTTGTTTGTCAAGGCTAACATTAAGTTTTAAAAAAAAATACACCTAATAGGTGTATCTTTTACTTACTTCATTGTAGCACTTTTCCATATCTTTTTTCATACAAAGCACCATCATAGTAATACGTTATAGAATCTATGTGCGTCTTATGTACTAAATGGGAATAGTACCTTGAAAATGGCATTGTATGTTCTATGACATCATTTTCTACCACTTCATTCGACTTAGTCAAATTATACAATTTTGGTTTATCATAATATAAGACTGTTACCTCTCCATTGACAAACGCAATATACATGTTCTTAGTCTCAAGCCGTTTTTTCAAATTTAAAGTAAGTTGTTCCATAATTTTCCTCCTTATTCTTACTTTACGCTGTCAATTGTCCATATTGAATTGGAGAAATTGTACATACTAGTTCTACTAGTTTTACTAATTATGTCTTATATTTTATCACACATTTATGTAAAATACAAGTGTTATTTATTATTTTACTTAACTTTTCATCGCAATTTTTGACATTTTTCTTACTTAACCTTATGTATACCGTTACTTTTTTCTTATTTTTGCAATAAAAAATCCTTCATATAAATCGTTTGGCATAACACACAATGTTCCTTTTATTATCGTGGGTAGAACTGGTAATTGTTCCATTCCACTGAATTGAATTGGTACTATTTCATATTCTTTATTATTCAATGTATTTATTATACACTCATTTTCTTCTCGTAAAATAGAACATGTCGAATATACCATTTCTTGTCCTGATTTTAGGACTTTAAGTGCTTTTTTTAATAATTCTTTTTGAGATTTCACAGATTTTTGAACTAATTTTTCTGTAAAAGTTTTATTTAAGTTTGTGTCATTTACATTTAAAGTTCCACTTCCACTGCATGGTGCATCTAATAAAATTTGGTCAAAAGAAAAGAAATCATTTATCTTTCTCGCATCTGTTTGCATTACATACACACAAGTAGCACCTTGTTTTTCTATATTATATTTTAATCTTTGTGCTCTTATATTATTTAATTCACATGCTGTAATACTTGCTTTATTATTTACTAATGCTGCTATTTGTGTTGTTTTTCCACCTGGTGCTGCCGCCATATCTAATATGTCTGCTCCTTCTTTTGGTTTTAATATAATTGGTGGCAACATAGAAGATAGACTTTGCAAATATATTTCTCCGTTTTTGTATATTTCTAGTTCTTCTATTTCTTTTTCTCTTTTATTTTTTATTATAAAAGCTTCTTTGCTCCATTCCGCTGTTTCATATTCTATTTGCTGATTTTTTAGTTCTTGTTCTATTTTTTCAGCACTACTTTTTATTGTATTTACTCGTAATGTTACTTTCCTTGTTTTTTCGTAACCTTCTACTATTGTTTTTGCTAAATCTTCTCCATATTGCTTTTCTAGCTTTTCTTTTAAAAATTCTGGTATTTTTGTTTCCATATATTTTCTCCTCTGTGCTATTTTACTATATTGAATGTAGCTTAGTCAATTATTGTTAAAAAAAGTTTCACAAATTTATTGTTATTATAGGTATCATTTGATATAATTAGCACAAAATAAAAACAAAAAATGGAGAAAAATATGAAAGATTTTTTTATTATATTAATTATGAAGATACTAAACATCATCTTAAAAATATGCAGAAAAAAAGGTGGAAATTTATTAGGAAAAATAGCATTTGACTGGGACGAAAATATATTTAAATATTTTAAAGTAAACTGTCCTGTAATCGCTGTAACAGCAACTAATGGAAAGACAATGACAAATAATGCAATTGGTTATACTTTTAAAACAGCTGGAAAGAAAGTAATCAGCAATACAGAAGGAAACAATATGGAAACTGGTATACTTTCAACTTTATTAAAAAATTGTACTTTAACAGGAAAAATAAAGGCTGATTATTTAGTTTTTGAAGTTGACGAAGGCTATGTGCCTGTTGTGTTTAAAGATTTCAGACTTGATACTTTAGTTGTATTAGACTTTTTCCGAGACCAATTAGATAGAAATGGAGAAGTTGAGTCCTTAATTTTAAAGATTAATGAATTTTTAAAAACTTATACTGGCAATCTTGTTCTAAACAATGATGACCCAAATGTTGCAAGACTTCGGACAAGCCAATCCAAATAATCATAATGTTTATTACTTTAGTGTAGAAAAATACGAATATGCAACAAAAGAATTAAAAGAAGCTGGAGAAGGCAAATTCTGCCCATTCTGCAACACTCGTATAGAATATGAATATTATCAATATTCTCACATTGGTAAATTCAAATGCCCTAACTGCAATTATGGAAATAACGAAATTTATAAATTAGCTACAAATGTCGATTTAAAAAACAGAACCTTTGATGTTGCTGATATCACTTACAAAATCAAGTTCAACAGTATTTACAACATTTATAATTTTGTTGCTGTCATATCTTGTGTAAGTTTATATAATCTTGAAACAGAATTAATACAAAAAGCTTTATCAACATTTGTTTTAAATAATGGTAGATTAGAAGAATTAGAAATAAATGGTATTCCTACTATAATAAATTTGGCTAAAAACCCAACTGGCTGTAATGTTAGTCTTCGTATTTTAAACGAAGATGATGACGAAAAAGAATTACTATTTGTTTTAAATGACAATTTAGCAGATGGTCATGATGTTTCATGGATTTGGGATATCAATTTCGATGAGTTAAATAACGTTTCAAGAATTGTAACTGCTGGAACAAGAGCCTATGACATAGCAATCAGAATTAAAACATCTGGCTTTGATGTAAGCAAAATTGAGCCTTATTTAGATTTAAAAGAAGCTGTAAAAAGCTTATATAAAACAGATGTTAAAAAATATGTAATAGCTAACTATACAGCACTTCAACCTACTAGAAAAGAAATTCTTAATTTGGAGCCTGTGCAAATCGAGAAGAAAGAAGATGTGTCCCAAAATGGACAAAATGTCCAAAAGGAAATATCCCCAAATGTTCCAAATGTCAAAATATTATACTTATATCCTGACATATTAGAGTTATATGGAGATTTTGGGAACATTCAAGTTCTAAAATATCGTTTAGAAAAGCGTGGAATAAAAGCAACAATAGTTCCTTATTCTATTGGAGATACTCCTCCTAACTTCTCAGATTTTGATTTGGTTTTCGCTGGTGGTGGCGCTGACCAAGAGCAAGGTATTTTGTCTGAAGATTTGCTTAAGTACAAAGAAAGTATTAAGGAAGCTGTTGAAAATGGTGTATTCTTTTTATTAATTTGTGGTGCTTATCAATTGTTTGGTAAATATTATAAAGGTGTTGAAGGTAATATTATTCCTGGCTTGGAAGTTTTTGATTATTATACAGAAGCTATAAATGACAGGAAAAAAAGATGTATTGGTAATGTTGTAATAGATAGCAATTTGAACGCTAAAGAAACTAAAATTATTGGTTTTGAAAATCATGGTGGACAGACTTTTGATGTTTCTACTTCTTTTGGGAATGTACTTGCTGGTAATGGTAATAAGTTTGGTGATGATAAAGAAGGGTTCATCTTAAATAATGTTATTGCAACTTATTTGCATGGACCACTACTTTCCAAAAACCCTGAACTTGCTGATTATATTATAAAATATTGTTTAGATAGAAAATATGGTGAAGATACTGTTTTAGAACCCTTAGATGACACTTTCGAAAGTCTTTGCCGTGAACAATTACTTAAACGTTTTCTAGATCAAGCCAAAAAATAAAAATAAATTTACAAAAAAATCACCAGAAAGAATATTTTCTTTCTGGTATTTTTCACTCTGGCTAATAAAACACTATAACATTCTCCAAGACAATTACTGGCACGGTATTTATCCTTTTCTCGATACTTCCATTCTTTATTTCTTGTCTGTTTCTCTCTTTAGCAAAAGCTAAAGACTGATATCCTCCAAGCAAATGCATATTCTTATCTACAATAAGTGGTTTTTGGAATCTATGATATTTGCCATAGTAGTCGCTTATACCTTTCTTCCTTTGGCGCTTTTTATTTCCTTTTGTATAATCAATTCTTTCATCTGCTCCTTTAATTTTGTTTATTGGATACTGCTTAACCCAATAACCGTTTTCATCATCATACAAATAAGAAAATTTTTCGTCGTACCGTAAATTTTGGTTTTCCAAATTGCACTTTTTTATAAATTGCTGTCTTTCTGCTTGGTCGTTAAGTTTTAAATACTCTTCGTGTTGTTTAGGCATCAGATTTGTTTTTCTCGAGTTACATCTTTCACAATATGGAATCATATTGTTTGTAATATCTGGCCCTCCAAAGTCCTGTGGAATAATATGGTCTATGGTTGCTTTGCCTTTTGAAATATAGCATCCACAGCAACAACAACGTTCTTTACCATAAATTGCATATGCTAATTCCATCATCATTTTTTTGAATTGATATGTATTTTTCATATACAAAATTCCATTTTCTATAAATGCTACTTTCTCTTGCCCTATATACCGAGCAAATTTTTCTGGTAATATAATATTCATTATATTTACCTCCTATCTATTATGTTTTCATTATATAATGTAAACATAAATCTGTCAATAAAAATGTTGAAATATATCAACTTTTATTTACAAATGCATTACTCTTTGCTTTATTTCTTTTGTTTTTCCAACATTCCAGAAGTTTTCTCCTAAATATCCACAAGTTCGTCTTACTACTGTCATTTTTTTATGGTCTTTGTTTCCACAATTTGGGCATTCCCATTCATTGTCTTTATTGATTATTATTTCACCATCAAATCCACATTCGTGACAATAATCAGATTTTGTGTTAAATTCTGCATATTGAATATTGTCATATATAAATTTTACAACTGTTTCTAATGCTTCTATGTTTTTATTCATATTTGGTATTTCAATATATGAAATAGAACCACCTGTTGAAATTTTTTGAAATTCACTTTCGAAATTTAATTTTGCAAATGCATCTATTTCTTCTCTAACATCTACGTGATATGAATTTGTATAATATCCTTTGTCTGTTATGTCTTTTATTGTTCCAAATTTTTCTTTATCAATTCTTGCAAATCTATAACATAAGCTTTCTGCTGGTGTACCATATAATGCAAACCCAATATTGGTTTCTTTTTTCCACCTTAGAGTAGTATCTTTTAGATAATTCATTACTTTAAGGGCAAATTCACGTCCTTCTTCTGTTGTGTGTGATACTCCTTTTACTAGCTTGGTAAGCTCATATATTCCTATGTATCCAAGTGACATTGTAGAATATCCACCATATAATAGTTTATCTATTTTTTCGCCTTTTTTTAGTCTTGCTAATGCTCCATATTGCCAATGAATTGGGCTTATGTCTGAACTTGTTCCAAGTAATGCATAGTGTCTACACATTAAAGCTTCTTTGCAAAGTTCTAATCTTTCATCTAACAATTTCCAAAATTTTTCTTCGTCTCCATCTGCTATAATTCCTATTTGTGGTAGATTGATACTTACTACACCTTGATTAAATCTTCCTTCAAATTTGTAGTTTCCATTTTCGTCTTTCCAAGGTGATAAAAAACTTCTGCATCCCATTGGGCTAAACACATTGCCTTCATAATTCTCACGCATTTTTTTAGCAGATATATAGTCTGGGTACATCCTTTTTGCTGAACATTTTACTGCTAGTTTTGTTAAGTAGTCGTATTCTCCACCTTTTAAATTGTTAAATTCATCTAATACATACACAAGTTTTGGGAATGCTGGTGTTACATATACCCCTACATCATTTTTTACACCTTCATATCTTTGGTTTAAAATTTCTTCAATTATCATTGCATTTTCTTTAATATATGGGTCGTCTTTTTCTAAATGCAAGAATAGTGTTACAAATGGAGATTGCCCATTTGTTGTCATTAGTGTGTTTATTTGATATTGCATTGTTTGTATTCCTGCTTTTAACTCTGCTTTTACTCTTTCTTGCACTAATTCTTCTATAACTTCTTTTGATAGTTGCTTTCCATGTTTTTCTTGAAGTTCTTTTTTGTATTTATCATAGCTTACTCTTAGGTATTTTCCTAAATGTATCATATCTATTGATTGTCCACCATATTGATTGCTTGCTACTGTTGCAATTATTTGTGTTGTAACTGTACATGCAACTTGAAAACTCTTTGGAGTTTCTATCATTTTTCCATACATTACAGTTCCATTATCTAGCATATCCCCTATGTTTACTAAACAACAGTTGAATATTGGTTGAATAAAATAGTCTGCATCGTGAAAATGTAGAATTCCGTCGTCATGTGCTTTTGATATTTTTTCTGGTAATAACATTCTTTTTGTTAAATCCTTTGATACTTCTCCCGCTATGTAGTCTCTTTGAGTTGATGCTAACATTGTGTTTTTGTTTGAATTTTCTTCTGCTAGTTCTTTGTTTTCGTTTCTTAAAAGGCCTAATATAGATTCGTCTGTTGTGTTTTGTTTTCTTACTAATGCTCTTGTGTATCTATATACTATGTATCTTTTTGATAATTCATATCTTTGTATTTCCATTAGTTTTTGTTCTATTATGTCTTGTATGTCCTCTACTAGTATTCTCTTTTTGCCCATTTCTTCAATATAATTTATTATTTCTTTTATTTCTTCTTTTGTGGCTCTTTCTTTTGGTCTTACTTCTTGGTTTGCTTTTTCTATTGCTATTTTGATTTTTTCTCTATCAAAATCTACTACTTGCCCGTTTCTTTTTATGACTTTCATTTCTACATTTCCCCCTTTAAGTTTTTTCTTTGTTTATTATATATTAACTCACCTTTCTTTCTGTTGCAAAAGCAACAAAGCAAACTTATTTTTTTATAAGTTTGCTTGTTTGTATGTTTTGATGTTTTA
Source organism: uncultured Clostridium sp. (assembly GCA_947367845.1). GTDB lineage: Bacteria > Bacillota > Clostridia > TANB77 > CAG-508 > CAG-269. The sequence continues at coordinate 35,749 of CANBES010000012.1, forward strand.
TTACATTTTTGTTACATTTTCTTTATACCATTTCGCAAATTGGTCTTTTGCATCTCCCCAAAAAGTTGACTCGTATTCATGGTTTTCTTCTCTTAATTCACTTAAAGTTTTTGTTTCTCCATCTGGTATATAAAATTTGTCATGCCATCTTCCACAATTTCCTTTTGCTTCAAAAGATATTCTTCCTGTTCCACCACTTGAGAAAACAATAGGCTCTTTGTTTGGTTCACAATATGCAAAGCAATGTTCTATTCTTGCTTTCCTATTTTTTTCATTTTTTAATAATTCTAAAAATTTTTCTATTCCTATCTGCTTATCAAAATAAGCATTATATGGACCTGGCAATCCTCCTAACGCTTCTATATATAATCCTGTGTCTGATTTTAGAACTGCACATTCTAGTTTATCTGCTGCATATTTTGCGCTGAATTTTGCTACTTCTGCGCATGTTTTAGCTTGGATTTCTAGGATTTCAAAATCAGGGTTTACAATTTCTATATTAAATCCATATTTCTTTGAAAAAAATTCATTTGCTTCTTCAACTTTATGCTTGTTTGTTGTTAAATAAATTAATTTCTTTTCCATTTTCATTCGCCCCTTTTCTATTTTTCTAATATATTTTTAAAGTAATTTTATTCTTATTTTTCTCAATACAACCATCCTCTTTAAGAAGCTTCATTTCACGCATCATAGCACTTCTATCAACACTCAAATAATCAGCCAAATCAGTTAAAGAAAAAGGCAAAGTGAAAGTCTTATTCAAAGTTCTTGTAGAAAGAAGCGTAAAATATCCAAGTAACTTCTCACGAATAGTTCTTTTGGTTAATAATTCCACACGCATATTTAAATCTATAACTTTGTTTAAAATTAATTCAGGTAAATTCTCTGTTAAGAAATTGTGAAACTTGCAATTACTTCTACATTTAGTGTGTATGCTATCATATATATATATTAAAACTTCACATTTTTCACGTGCTTCTACTAGTAGCTCGTTATTTGTTGTTACAGTATAAAACACTTCTCCAAAAATATCGTTTTTAGATAAATGCTCTACAATGGTTCTATTTCCATTTAAGTCATAACGGACTAAGTCCGCATTTCCACTTATCAGTATGCAAAATTGATTTCTTTTTTGTATATATGTTGTTATTACTTCGTTTTTTGAAAAAGTTTTCTTTTGTACTCTGTGACAGTTATGTTCAAAGTCATTTATGAAACTGTCCATATCGAAATTCAAATTCATTTTTATCAACCCTTTTTCAATTCTGAAGGTATTATATAACAAAACTGTTGCTTTTGCAACAGTTTTAAACTTCCGTTTTAGTTAAATTTTATTTCACTAATTTCTTCCAAACTATATTCCTTCTCTTCTCCTGAAGCCATATCTTTTAGCTTAAACTTATTATTTGCAATCTCATCTTCACCCAAAATAATAACATAAGGTATCTCTAGTTTATCAGCATACTTAAACTTAGCCTTTAACTTTTTATTATTCAAATAAATCTCAGTATTAACACCATTATTTCTCAAAGCAGTTGCAACTTTAATTGGAACAGTCAAATCTTCTACCATAGGTATTACTAAAACTTGAGCAATTGACTTCTTAGTTGCCTTTATCAATTCTAATTCATTCAATTTGTAGAATAAACGTGTTAAACCAATTGATATTCCAACACCTGGTAGTTTTTTATCTGTGTAATATTCTGCTAAATTCTCATATCTTCCACCTGAACATACACTTCCTAATTCTCTATAATCATTTAAAAATGTCTCATATACTGTTCCTGTGTAATAATCTAATCCTCTTGCTATTGTTAAATCTACATTATAATTTTTTTCTGGAATTCCAAATAGTTTCATATTTTTAATTACATATTCTAGTTCATATATTCCAGTTTTAAATGTTTCATTTTCTATATTCATAGATTTTAATTCTTCTAATTTTTCTTCAGATGTTCCTTCAATTTCTATAAAGTTTACTATTTTTTGAATTGCATCTTCTGAAATCCCTATCTTTTGCAATTCTGTAATTACCGCTTCTTTTCCTATTTTATCAATTTTATCTATTACTCTTAAAATTTCAACAGAAGTTTCTTTTTGTCCAATACCTTCAAATAATCCATTCAAAATCTTTCTATTATTAACCCTAATTGTAAAATCATTAAATCCTAACTCTGTAAAAATTGAATAAATAACACTTGGAAGCTCTGCATCATTTATTAAATCTAATTCGCCATCACCTATGATATCAATATCACATTGATAAAACTCACGAAATCTTCCCTTTTGTGTTCTTTCTCCCCTGTACACTTTTCCTATTTGATATCTTCTAAATGGAAAACTCAAATTTCCATAGTTTTTTGCAACATATTTAGAAAGTGGTACAGTTAAATCAAATCTTAAAGATAAATCTGTATCTCCTTTATTAAATCTATAAATTTGTTTTTCTGTTTCACCACCTGCTTTTGCAAGCAAAACTTCTGATAACTCTACAATCGGTGTGTCTAGTGGTAAAAATCCAAATTTTTTATATGTATTTTCTATTTTTTCTCTCATTTGATTAAACAATATCTGTTCATTTGGTAGCAATTCCATAAATCCAGATAATGTTCTTGGTTCTGTTTTTGCCATTTCTATCATTCCTTTCTTTGGGTGTTTTTAAGGTCTGTCCCCAAAAACACCCTATCCCCTTATATTAATTTTGGTTTTAATTCTAAGTAAATTGGTTTTTCGTCTTTTATTCTTGTGCTTACTCCATGACCTGGATATACTATTGTTTCATCTGGTAACTTCATTAGCTTGTTGGTTATTGAGTTCATTATATCTTCTCTATTTGACGTTGGTAAATCTGTTCTTCCCCAAGTTCCCCTAAACAGAGTATCTCCAGAGAATAAACATTTCTCACTTTCACAATATAATGATGTACCACCTTTCGTATGCCCTGGTGTGTGAATTACATTGAATTCTAAATCTCCTAAGTGGATTAAGTCTCCTCCATCTATTCTAGAATCTGCTTCTAGTTCTATTTTTTCATCTCTTATGTATGGTGTTAGGTTTATACTTGCATCATTTAGTCCCTCAGCGTCATCTCGATGTATTAGTATTTTTCCACCACATTTATTTTTTAATTCTGTCACTCCAAATATATGGTCTCCATGACAGTGTGTTAAATAGATATATTTTAGCTTTCCTCCTAGAATGTTGATCATTTCTTCTAATTTGTCTACATCTCCTGCTGGGTCTATTATCATAATTTCTTTTGACTTTTCGTCAAATATTATATAGCAATTTGTTGGGTCTCCTACCCAAGTGTTTATTTTCATTTCTTTTAGTATCATTTGTTTTCCCCTTCTTTTTCTGCAATTATATAGATGTGTACCTATTTTTTCCTGTTTACTTCGTATACACTATTTACTTTTCTAATTGCTTTTATCGCCTTGCTTAATTCTGCTAAGTTTTCTATTTCTAGCGTTATGTCGATTGTTGCAATTTTTTCTTTTGTTACTTTTGTATTTACACCTTCTATTTTTGCCTTTGTTGTACCTATTTCTTTTAGTATATCTAGTAATAAACCTGCTCTGTCGTTTGAACGTACTTCTATGTCTGCATGATATGCAACCTTCTCTTCTTTATCCCATTCTACGTCTATCATTCTGTTTTCTTCTGATAGTAGGTCTCCTATGTTTGTACAGTCTTTTCTATGTACAGATACGCCTCTTCCTTTTGTGATGTATCCTACTATTTCGTCTCCTGGTAGTGGGTTACAACATTTTGATAGTTTTACTAAGCAATTGTCTATTCCCTTTACTATTATTCCTGCATTTGATGATTTTGGTTTTTTGGCTTTTGCTGTTGCTAGTTCTTGTATTTTTTCTTCTATATTTTCTTCTTGATGTTCTTTTCTGTATTCTTGTAGCATTCTAGCTATTACTTTTACTGATGAGTTTGCTCCAAATCCGATTGCGGCATACATTTCGTCTAGGTCTTTATATTTGTATTTGTTTAACATTGGTTCTATATATTCTGGTTTAAATAAGTCACTGTGTAAAAATCCAATTCTTTTTAGTTCTTTTTCTATTAAGTCTTTTCCTTTTTCTATGTTTTCTGCTTTTTGCTCTTTTTTAAACCAACTTTTTATTTTGTTTTTTGCTGATGAACTTTTTACAAATTTTAACCAGTCTCTACTTGGTCCTTTTGAGTTTTCTGATGTTATTATTTCTACTATATCACCTGTTTTTAGTGGTGTTAGTATTGGCATCATTTTACTGTTTATTTTACATCCTGTCATATGATGTCCAATTTCCGCATGTATATTATATGCAAAGTCTATTGGTGTTGAACCACTTGGAAGTACTTTTATCGCTCCTTTTGGTGTGAATACATATACTTCGTCTTCAAATAGTTCTGTTTTTAGTGTTTCCAAAAATTCTTGTGGATCTTGCATATCTTTTTGCCACTCTAATGTTTCGCGTAGCCACGCAAGTTTGTCTTCTTCTACTTTTACTGATTGTTTCTTACCAAAATAGCTTGCTTCTTTGTATGCCCAGTGTGCTGCTATACCAAATTCCGCAATTTTGTGCATTTCCCAAGTACGTATTTGTACTTCAAATGGTGTTCCTTTTTCTCCTAATAATGTTGTGTGTATTGATTGGTACATATTTGGCTTTGGTACTGCTATGTAGTCTTTAAATCGTCCTGGCATTGGGCTGTATAAATCGTGTACTACTCCTAGTGCTGCATAACAATCTTTTACTGATGTTACTAGTATTCTAAGTGCAAACAGGTCATATATTTGGTCTAGTGTTTTGTTGTCTCTTTTCATTTTACGATAAATACTGTATAAGTGTTTTGCCCTTCCTGTTACTTCTGCATCTATTTTTTGTTTTTTAAGTTGTACTCGTATATCTTGCATTATTTTCTCAATAAATTTTAGTCTTTCTTCTCTCTTTTTATTTATTCCTTCTACTAATTCGTGGTATTCGTCTGGGTATAAATATTTAAATGCTAAGTCTTCTAATTCCCATTTTACTGAGTATAATCCCAATCTATTTGCAAGTGGTGCATATAGTTCCATTGTTTCTTTTGCATTTGCTATTTGTCTATCTCTTTTTAGATGTTTTAGAGTTCTCATATTATGAAGTCTATCAGCTAGTTTTATTATTATAACTCTTATGTCTTTTCCCATTGCAAGAAACATTTTTCTATAATCTTCTACTTGTTGTTCTTCAACTGTTGCAAATGCGATGTTACCTAATTTTGTAACACCTGCTACCATATCTGATATTTCTTCTCCAAATTCTCTTTTTATATCATTTTCTGTTGCTTCTGTATCTTCTACAACATCATGTAAAAGTGCTGCACAAATTGTGCTTTCATCTAGTCCAATATCTGCTAAAATATATGCTACATTTATTGGATGTATTATATATGGTTCTCCTGATTTTCTACGTTGGTCACCATGATGGTCTACTGCATATTTGTACGCCTTTTGTATTAATTTTTGATCCACTCTTCTTGAATGTTCTTTTCTTTTTGCAATTATATCTTGTATTGTTATTTCCTTTGTTTCTTGCATATTACACCTCTTTCTATATCGATTTCATAATGTCTTTAATATTTATTTGTAGGTTGTCCACCCCGCCAAAAGTGTTTATTTCTAGTACTCCTGCCACATCTACTTTATCTCCTATTAAATATTCTTCTGCTAAATGTCCTATATTAAATCCTATTGCATTTATTATGTTATTGTTATTTTTTAATGTTAATTTTAAATGCTTTCCACCTGATAATGCTCTAATTGAATCTATTTTTAAATTCTTAAATGCAAATATTGGCATTTTATTTGCTTCACCAAATGGTTCTAATTGTTTTATACTTTCCACCATTTCTTTGTCTATTTCATTTAAATTTATTTTAGCGTCAATATTTATTATTGGAATAATTTTATCTATGTTATTTTCTGTTGCTATTTGTTCAAATTCTTTTGTAAATTCTTCTAAATTCTCCTTTTTCACAGTTATTCCAACTGCCATACTATGTCCACCAAATTTTTCAATTGTGTCTAGGCATTGCATTAATGCTTCGTGTAAGTCAAACCCTGGAATGCTTCTTCCTGAACCTTTTCCAATTCCATCTTCTTCAAAGCTTAATAATATACTTGGTTTAAAATACATATCTGTAATTTTTGATGATACAATTCCTATTACCCCATGATGCCAGTTTTCTCCACCTACTATTATTGCTTTGTTTTCATTTAATTTTTCTTTTTCTATTTTCTCTACTGCATTTTCAAAAATTGCTTTTTCAGTTTCTTGTCTTTCTTTATTGTGGTCATTTAATTTTTGTGTTAATTCATTTACTTCTTGAATATCTGTTGACAATAATAAGTCTAAAGCTTCTTTTGCTTTTCCCATTCTTCCACATGCATTTATTCTTGGTGCTACTCCAAATGAAATTGTATTAGAATCTATTTTTGTATATCCTGATGAATTTATTATTGACCTTAATCCTATGTTTTTTGTTTGTTTTACTAACATTAGGCCTAGTTTTGCAATAACTCTGTTTTCATCTACTAATGGTACTATGTCTGATATTGTTCCTACACACACAATATCTAAATATTTTAAGTATGCCTCTTCTTTTAAGTTTAGCCTTTTAGCTAGTCCTTGTGTTAATTTAAAAACCACTCCTACCCCTGCTAGTTCTCTAAATGGATATTTGCTATCTTTTCTTTTATTATCTATTACTGCAACAGCATTTGGAAGTTCGTTTCCTGGTTCGTGGTGGTCTGTTACAATTGTCTCAATTCCTAATGAATTTGCATATTCTATTTCTTCTATACCAGAAATACCACAATCTACTGTAATCATTAAATTACATCCGTCTTTTGCTATTTTGTCAATTGCATTTTTGTTTAATCCATATCCTTCGTCTAGCCTATTTGGAATGTATACAGAGGTTTCTAGCCCTATTTCTTTTAAGAAGCTTTTTAGTACTGTTATACTTGTTATTCCGTCTACATCATAGTCTCCATATATTGTTACTTTTTCTTTGTTTTCGATCGCTTTTATTATTCTTTCAACTGCTATTTCCATATCTGTTATTAAATATGGGTCATAAAAGTCTTTTCTTGTTGGATTTAGAAATAGTCTTATTTGTTCTTCTTCTGTTATGTTTCGGTTTGATAATATTGTTGCAAGTAGTTCGTTTAGTCCGTATTTGCTTTTTAGCTCTTCTATTTGCTCTTCGTTAGTTTGGTATATTTGCCATTTTTTGTTCATATTCCACTCCTAATTTGTTTTTTCATAGTATATCACTATTTTTATATTTTTTCCACTTTTTTACTTGAATTTATTTTACTTTTAGTATAATATAATATGGAGAATAAAAGAGATTACCTTAAGGAGGAAAAAATGCCAAGAAAAACAAAAGAACAAACAGAAATAGAAAAAGAAGAAAACAAAAGAAAATCAACAAAAAAAGCAACAACCACTGCAAAAAAAACTACAACTAAAAAAACAGAAACCAAAAAAGCTCCAGCTAAGAAAAAAACTACTACAAAATCAAAAGCAACAAAAACATCTGCTACGAAAAAAACTACTGCGGCAAAAACAAAAAAAACAAAAACTTCTACTACTAAAAAAACTACAACAAAAAAGAAACCAGAAATAGTAGAATATTACGATTTACCATACAGATACAATCAAACAATTGTAAAAGTTTTGGCACAAACTCCAAACACCCTATTTATCTATTGGGATATTTCAGACAAAGACAGAAAGGCTTTTGAAGAACAATATGGAGAAAACTTCTTCGAAAAAACAAAACCAGTATTAATTGTTAGAAATGACACTTTTGGTTATAGCTTTGAAGTAGAAATTAATGATTTTGCAAATAGTTGGTACTTACACATTGCAGATAGTAAATGTGATTATAAAATTGAACTTGGTAGACGCCCTATCACAAAAACAGAAAACATAAATGTAGATTACATATATGTTTCAAGCTCTAATGAAATAGAAGTTCCAAATGATAAAGTTCTATTTAATAAAGAGCAAAAAATGATTTATTTTAGAGATATAAAAACAGGAATTCAAACATCAAAAGAAGTAGCAACAGCTTCATTTATTAGAAACATGGGCAAAATCTATGATATTTATGATTTAGGCAAAAATCATAATGTTAGTATTTTATCAAACCCATCATCTGGTAGCATCTATCAATAATTAACAAAGGAGAAATAAATATGCAAGAAAAAAAAGGATATGTAAGTTTTGTACTTCATGCACATCTTCCATTTATCCACCACCCTGAAAGCGATGATTATTTAGAAGAATCTTGGCTATATGAAGCAATATCTGAAACATATATACCATTACTTACAAACTTTCAAAAATTAGTAGACGAGGGAGTAAAATTTAGAGTAACAATGTCTATGACTCCCCCTTTACTTTCAATGTTAGACAATAAACTATTACAAAAAAAATATATAAAATATTTAAAAAAATTAATTGAATTATCTGAGAAAGAAATAAAAAGAACAGCAGGTGACGAAAGACTAAATAAACTTTCTCATTATTATTTTGACCGTTATTCAAATGACTTACATTTATTTAAAGATGTTTATAAATGTAATTTAATTGAGGCATTTAAGCACTTCCAAGATATTGGTGTATTAGAAATAATAACATGTGGAGCAACACATGGATACTTCCCTATTTTATATGTCAACGAAAAAACTGTAAAAGCCCAAATAGCTGTTGGAGTTCAAACATATGAAAGATACTTCGGAAGAAAACCACGTGGTATTTGGCTACCTGAATGTGGATATGTTCCAGAAGCTGACAAATACTTAAAAGAATTTGGAATAGATTATATAATAACTGAATCACATGGAATTTTATATGCAAATCCTACACCTGTTTATGGAACAGCTGCACCAATCGTATCTCCTGAAGGGGTTGTAGCATTTGGCCGTGATATGGAATCTTCAAGACAAGTGTGGAGTTCTATTAATGGTTACCCTGGCGACTTTAATTACAGAGAATTTTATCGTGATATTGGCTATGAAGCTGATTATGATTATATAAAACCATACATCGCACATAATGGTGTAAGAGTTCATACAGGAATTAAATACCATAGAATAACTGGAAAAACAGAATTCAAAGATTACTATAATGTACAATGGGCAAAAGACTCTGCTGAAAAACAAGCTGGTCATTTCCTAGATTCTAGAACATCACAAATTGGAAATTTAGCACCATACACACAAAATCCACCTATCATATTATGTCCTTATGATGCGGAACTTTATGGCCATTGGTGGTATGAAGGTCCATATTGGCTATACATATTATTTAAAAAAGTTTATTATGATGATTGCAATTTTGAGTTAATAACACCTTCTGAATATATTGATAAATATCCTAATATGCAAATATCTTCCCCTTGTCGCTCAAGCTGGGGTGCAAATGGATATAGCGAAGTTTGGCTAAATCCTTCAAATGACTATGTTCATAGACATCTTCACGTTGCAGGAGATAGAATGTGCGAATTAGCCTACCTTTACCCTAATGCAAAAGGATTAAAGAAAAAAGCATTAAATCAATGTGCAAGAGAACTTCTATTAGCGCAAAGTAGCGATTGGTTGTTTATTATTACAAATGGAACAATGGTTGACTATGCAAAAAAGAGAATTAAAGACCATATTGGTAGATTTACAAAATTGTATTATCAAATAAAAGAAGATAATATTGATGAAGAATTTTTAAAAGATATTAGCAAAAAAGACTGTGTCTTTCCAGATATCGATTATATGATTTATAGGTAATTATAAAATAGCTTTTTCAAGATACTAATTCTTGGACAAGCTATTTTCTTTTTTGTTTTATAAACAAGCTACATTTTTATTAAACCAACATAGTATAGTGTATAAGTTTTGTACTTTTAGTAGATAATAGTTATATTAGAGAGGAGTTTTTTTGATGAAGTCATTATGTATTAAAACAAATAATTCAAATTCGCTTTCTTATCTACTAAATGAGTTAAACAATTTAGAATTAGAAGAAATTTGTTATTCTTGCAACCAATTTAAACATTATAAAAATATAATTGTTCACTACACAGGAAATGATAACAAATTATTCTTAGATAAAATAAGCACAATTCTATCTTTTCTTGTAATTGACGAATTGGATGAAACTTTTTTAAAAAGAATAATTTTTCAAAATTATTTTTATTTTGATGCTAAAGAAAGAGAAGAAATACTAATTCTATGTTTTGATGCTATGGCTAATGATTTCTCAGTTATTTTTGATAAGAAATTTAAAGCAATTTATAAATGTTTTTTTGAATTTATTTCAGAGAAAAAAACTATTATACTTGACGGATTTCTTAATTTTAGAATAAAACCGTATCTAAATATTTTAGATGAAATTGTAAATGAAGCTGTAAATCAGTTTGTTGTTGAAAAAGAATATTTAGAATTTATCTCCTTACTTAGGCTATATATAAACTCTCAATCTAGTAATTCTGAAGTTGCCCATATTGTATATTCTAATTCAGAATCAATATTATTGGACGAAAACAAAGAAATTATAACTGTATCTGATAAATGTTTTAAAGCAAAATATTTAAGTGACATCACATTTTCTTCGAACGACTATACTTTAAATTCTTTATTGACACTGCTTCCGAAAAAAATATATGTCCATTTAATAGACTATTACGTTGACGAATTTATTACCACACTTCAAGCTATATTTGAGAACCGTATTCAAATTTGCACCGATTGCAATATTTGCAACCTATATAAAAATGCAAAAAGAACCCAAAGTCCTATTTAACACTCTGGGTTCTTCTTCACTTTTCTTATTCACCTGTTTGAAAACTATTTATAGCATCTTGTAAGCCTGGTAATAAAGCATTTGTTAAATCATCATTACCAACAATCTTCCATTTTCCGTCCTCTTTTACAGCTTGAATTGTTTTAGTAGCTGTAGTTATTTGTACACCTTCATTTTTCAACTCTTCTACTAAATAATTTCCAGCTGTTTCTTCTGTTATATTTTCCCCACCAAATACTGCTTTTAGTATCTTTTGTGAATAATTTGTAATTATTGTTTTAAAATCTTTATTTGTTATTTCAAGTTCAATTGTCGCATTTTCCTTTTCTTCTGTTATGTTTGTAATTTTCCAAGATAATTTGTCAAAAAGATATTTTTGCCCTTCTTCGTTGAATGCATCATCTTCTACTAACCCATCACCTGTCATAAACTCTTGTGCCTTTTCAAAATCTCCTGCTTTTAAATTCGTTAATAATCCATCTACTGATTTTTTTGGATTACTTGATGTAACCATTAATATTGTTAAGATTACTACTACCGCAATTATTGCTACTACTGCTACCCCTGTTGTAATTAATGAAACTTTCTTTGTTTTTTTATCCATTTGTATCTCTCCTTTTAATATATTTATTTCTACATTTGAATTATATATTAACATTCTTCTTTTTGCAACAATTTTTGATAAATTTTTGCTAATGCCAATGGGGACGGTCCTTCTTGGCAGGATGTTGTGCCAACGGGGACGGTCCTTCTTGGCAGGATGTTGTTCCTTGCACTCTCTATACTGCGTTATTTATTCCTCGAGCTACTATTTGTGACATATTTTCTATTAAATCATCTATTTCTTTTGGTGTAACAATTAAATTATAATCTTTTGGTAATAGTACTTCTCTTATTTCTTGATAATTATCCTCTTCTTTTAATTTATTTAAGTAATCATTTGATTTTGCTTCATCTTGCAATTTTGCAATAAATAAGTCTAAGCAATCATTTACAAGTACTGCTGTCTCTACAACTGTTGGAATTCCAATTGCTACTACTGGAATGCCCAAAGTATTTTTGCTTATTTCGCTCCTTGTGTTTCCGACTCCTGCACCTGGCACTATTCCTGTATCTGACAATTGTATTGTACTGCTTATTCTTTCGATGCTTCTTGAAGCCAATGCATCTATTACTATAACTAATTTAGGATTGATATTGTCTACAATTCCTTTTAGAATTTCCACTGTTTCTATTCCTGTCGTTCCCAACACCCCTGGTGAAATTGCACTTACCATTCTTGTTCCTTCTTCTACATATTGTGGCAAGTAATTTATTATATGTCTTGTTACTTCTATTTCATTTATCACTTTTGGACCTAGGCTGTCTGGTGTTACATACATATTTCCAAGACCTACTACTAGTATTTCTCCTTGCTTGTCTATGTGTGCATCTAACACTTTTACTAATTGATTTGATAGTGTTTCTGCCGCTTTTTCAATCTCTTCTTCTTGTGCTATTTTTAGTTGTTTTACATCTATAGTGATATAGTTTCCTGCTGGCTTTCCTATTGCTTTTTCTCCATTTTCATTTGTAATTTTTACTGTTTCTACTTTGATGTTTTCGTTTATTTCTTCTTTACTACTTTCTATTCCGTCAATTTCATTTTCTAATTTATTTGCTTGTTTGTATATGTCTCTTCTTTCTGATGCTAAGTCTGTTCTAAAATTATACATAAAAATTCCACTCCTTTTATTGACTAACTAGCTATTTTTAATTTAGCATTTTAGTTATTATTTGTGAATTTTTCTATATTTATTCAACACATTTATATAAAGAAAAAAGTAGTTGTGCAAGCAACTACTTTTTTCTATTTGTTACAAATCTCTACATACGCCATGTATTTATTGTCACATGTTCGTATTACCGCAATTTCTCCAACTGCATAACTTTTTTTGCTACGCATTTTTAGTTTCTTTTCTAAAGCTTTCCGTGCTTTTCTTTCAGTATTTTCAGAAGCTGAAAATAGTGTTTTTGTGTTTTTTAACATTTAGTTTTCTCCTTTATATTAATAAATGGATTTACTCTATCTTGCACTAGGTAAAATCAGCTATATGTTTATATTATAACATATTATGAATATTTTTACAATACTTTTTTGTTATGTTTACTTCTGACCTTAATTTTTATTTTAAATTCCACTTTCAAGTTAGGTGGATTTTAATTTTGCACAAAAAAATGTTAAAATAATAGT
>CANBES010000013.1 GCA_947367845.1 uncultured Clostridium sp.
ACTATTATTTTAACATTTTTTTGTGCAAAATTAAAATCCACCTAACTTGAAAGTGGAATTTAAAATAAAAATTAAGGACAAAAAACAAAATTCTGTAAAACACTTGCAAAAAGCAAATAAATATGATAAAATAGCTATGTTTTGAAAAAAGCACAGCTATTTTTGTGCGATTTCAAATCTCTACTTACAGAAAATGTAGGTTAAAAATCCAAAGGGAGGTGAAAATAATGAACAAATACGAAAGTATAATCATTGTTAACCCAAATGTAGACGAAGCAGGACTAAAAGCACTAGAAGAAAAATTCACAGGGTTAATCAACGAAAACGGAAAAGTAGAATCAGTAGAAAATATGGGTAAAAAGAAACTAGCATACGAAATAAAAAAATTCAGCGAAGCAACATACCTACTATTCAACTTCGAAGCACAACCAGCTTCAATAGCAGAACTTGAAAGAGTTTACAGAATTACAGACGATATAATCAAATACATCGTAGTAAGAAAAGAAGACTAATGCAAATTAGCAAACGAAAAATAAAATTAAATAAAGTAAATAGGGGCCTTTATTTAAAGTAAGAAAGGTGATAGAAAATGAACAAAGTAATATTAATGGGAAGACTAACAAGAGACCCAGAAGTAAGATACACACAAACAAACAATACACTAGTAGCATCATTCAGCCTAGCAGTAAATAGAAGATTTGCAAGACAAGGAGAAGAAAGACAAGCAGACTTCATAAACATAGTAGCATGGAGTAAACTTGGAGAATTTTGTAGCAAATACTTTAAAAAAGGTCAACAAGTAGGAGTTATAGGAAGAATACAAACAAGAACTTGGGACGATGACCAAGGAACAAAACACTACATAACAGAAGTAGTAGCCGAAGAAGCATATTTTGCAGACAGCAAAAGAGAAGGCGACGGAAGCAACGCATTCGAAAACACATTTGGAAACACAGCACCAGGAAACATGGGAGCTGACTTCGAAGTATCTTCAAGTGATGACCTACCATTCTAAAAAAAGAGGGGTGAAATAAAAATGGCAGACAAAAAACAAAATAGAAGAAATAAAAATTATGATGAGGATTACAATCCAAGATTCAGAAAACAAAGAAAAAAAGTATGCGTATTATGCAGTGATAAAAACTTTGAATTAGATTACAAAAATCCAGAACAATTAAAAAAATTCATAAATGATAAAGGTAAGATATTACCAAGAAGAACAACTGGAGCATGTGCTAAACACCAAAGAGATATCACAACAGCAGTAAAAAGAGCAAGACATATTGCACTTTTACCATATGCACAAAACTAATTTTTAATATAAAAACAATCGCAAGCAAAAAATATAGAAATGCTTGCGATTTTTTATGCCCAAAACATTTACAATTAAAACACCATATGATATAATTTTAACGAAAAAACAAAAGAGGTGAAAAAACTTTGAATCAAATATTAAGTGTAGAAAACACAAAAAAAGAAAAGAGAAGAAAAAGCCCAAGCGGACCAATAGAAATTCAAAAAATAGTAAGAATATTTGCTATAATAATGATAGTATTTGGAATAGCAATAATAGGAAGTGGTTCATACTCTATGTATAAAGGGAAAACAGAACCAAAATCAGCAACAAGACCAATAATAGTAGCAAGTCAAACAGCAGGAACACAAGTAACAATACAAATAAAACACGACAAACCACTATCAAAAGTCACATATAGTTGGAATGACGAAGAACCAATAGAAATAGAAACAAACTCAAGAAGTGAAATCTCACAAATAGTAGAAATACCATCAGGAAACAACAACAGACTAAAAATATTTGCAGAAGATATAAACGAGCAAACAGCAACAAATGACAGCATGTATACAGTGCAAAGAAAAATAGACATACAACTAGAAGCAAATGGAACAGACTTAAAAGTAAACATAGAATCAGAAACAGAACTAGCATACATGACATACCGTTGGGACGATGAAGAAGAAAAAGAAGAAGAGTTAGACGGATATGAAGCAGAAAAAACAATAGAGATACCAAAAGGTCAACACACATTAACATTAATAGTAGTAGATATAGACAACAATACAGAAACAGAAGAACAAGAAATAAAAGCGGTAACAAAACCAAAATTAGATGTAACAGTAGACGAAACAGGAGAAAACTTTGTAATAAAAGCATCAGATGAAGAGGCAGTAAAAAGAATAGAATTTATAATAAACGAAGACAGTGAAAATGCAGAAAGAAATAGCTTAGACCTAGATAAGGTATTTTCAAAAGAAGAAAGAAAAGAATTTGAATACAAATATCCACTACGTGAGGGAGAAAATAAGCTAATAATAAGAGCATACAACGAAAGTGGAGTATATGAAGAATCAAGAGTAATGTTCAGGAAATAAAACATAATCAGTAAAAACATACCTCCTACAATGTAAATGTGGGAGGTTGTTAAAAATGAGGGGATAAATAATGATATTTGAAATACTAACATACTTTATCATATATTCATTTTTAGGATGGATAATGGAATCAGTAGTAAGATCAGTAATAGAAAGGAAAGTAATAAACACAGGTTTTTTAATAGGGCCATTCTGCCCAATATATGGAATAGGTGCATGCATAATGTTCTTATTTTTGAGTGGACTAAAAAACCATGTAGTATTACTATTTATAGTTTCGCTACTTGCAATGTCAATATGGGAATATCTTGTTGGAGTATTGCTAGAAAAATTATTTAATACAAAATACTGGGACTACTCAGACCACAAATTTAACATACAAGGCAGAGTATGTTTAACAAATTCAATATGTTGGGGAGTAATAGGAATACTATTTGTGCACTATATACACCCATTTATGCAACAAATAATAGGAAGCATTGATGCGACACTATTACACTATATAATATCAATTGTAACAATAGTATTCATAACGGACACAATAGTA
The DNA here is from genome assembly GCA_947367845.1 of uncultured Clostridium sp. Lineage (GTDB taxonomy): Bacteria > Bacillota > Clostridia > TANB77 > CAG-508 > CAG-269. The sequence continues at coordinate 2,939 of CANBES010000013.1, forward strand.
AGCATAATAAAAGTAAAAAACATCAAAGGAACATTAGAAAAAATTGAAACAATAAATAAAGAAATAAAAGAAAAACTAAAAGAGATAAAAGCAATATCAAAAGAAAAAGACGAAGACAAAAAGACAGCAACACAAAATATTCAAGAGATAGTAGAAAAACTAAACAAAAAGAAAAACAGAACAATATTACATTTATACAAAAATGTATATAGACTAAAAAAAGCATTCCCAGCAATCAACACTAAAGAAATAACAGAAGCCTTAAGTAAAAAAGCAGAACTTAGAAAAAATAAACAAAAAGACTTGAAAAAATGAAATAATTATGGATATAATAAACAAAAGTAAAAAGGTAAAGGAGAAAATCATGATACAAGAAATTTATATAATAGATGATGATGACTCTTCAATATTAATATTTAGAGAATTATTTAAAAATGACCCAGAATTCAAATTTATTAGTGTAAAAACAGAGCAAATAGACATAGCACTAAAAAATATACCTTCGCTAATAGTAATAAACGAGGACGCAATAGATAGAGACGTAATCGAATTATGCAGTAAAATAAGGAAAGACGAAGACAACACAATAACACCAGTAATAATAGTATCATCAAAAAGCGATAGAGACCACAGAATAAAAATATTGCAACAATCGGTAGAATTCTTTATAAAAAAACCAGTAGACGAAAAATACCTGTATTACACAGTAAAAAACCTGAACAGACTACTAGCAAGCAATAGAACAGTAAGTCCACTAACAGGATTACCAGGAAACGTACAGATACACGCTGAATTGAAAAAAAGACTACTAAGAAAAGAAGCATTTTCAGTACTATACTTAGATTTGGACAACTTCAAAGCATACAATGACGTATATGGTTTCTTAAAAGGAGACCAAATAATAGAATTCACAGCAGAAACAATAGTTAACCTAGTACACAGTGACGAATTAGAAAACACATTTGTAGGACACATAGGTGGAGACGACTTTGTAGCAATAGTACCAGGAATACATTGCGAAAAACTATGTCAAAACATATTAGCATATTTTGATGCAAATGTTAAAAAATTCTTTACAGAAGAAGACTATGAAAATGGTTATATAGAAGTAGAAAATAGAAAAGGAATTATAGAAAAATTCCCATTGACATCACTTTCAATTGGGGTGGTTGTAGCAGACCATGATAGATTTAGCAATATACTTGAGATTGGCGAAATTGGTGCACAAGTTAAGCATGCGGCTAAGTCAGTTATGGGTAGCAGTTACGCAATTGATAGAAGAAAATAGGGACATATCTTAAAAAACAGTAATAAAATAAAAAACTCCTAATATAAATAATAGTAATAATATTTATGTTAGGAGTTTTAATATGTTAGTAATCAACAAAAAAAGAATAAAGATAATAACAGCAGGAATGCTAATAGCAATATTTGCATTTACATTTCAAATAGCAATGAAACAAACAAACCCAATAAATGAAAACATAACAGAAACAAAAAACGCAAACAACGAAACAGTACAAACAACAGCAACACCAGTGTCAGGAAAGACAGTAGTACTAGATGCAGGGCATGGAGTGCCAGACGAGGGTGCACAAAGCAGTAATGGAACAACAGAAGCACAAACAAATTTAAAAATAACACTAAAAGTACAAAACCTATTAGAGCAAAGCGGATGCAATGTAATATTAACACGTTCAGATGAAAATGCAATATATGATTTAGATGCAAACACACTAAAGCAAAAAAAGATATCAGATATACACAATAGAGTAAAAATAGGAAATGAAAGTTCAGCAGATATATTTGTATCAATACATTTAAACAAAATTCCACAATCTCAATACTATGGGTGGCAATGTTTTTTCAAATCTGGAAACGAAGATAGTACAAAATTGGCAAAAAAGATACAAGACAATTTGAATAAATCAATACAAAAAGAAAATACTAGAGTACCAATGAAATTAGATACAGTATATATTATGAAACATGTGGAAATTCCAATATCAATTGTTGAATGTGGTTTCTTATCTAATCCAGAAGAAGAAAAACAATTGCTAGATGATGAGTATCAAAATAGACTTGCTTGGGGAATTTATAATGGGATTACTTCATATTTTTATGAGAAATAAATTGTTTTAAGCACCCAAAAATTGGAGAAAATTACAAAAGCTTGCAATAATCCACATAATGTGTTATAATAAACTCAGATACCCCAAAAATGGGAAGAGGAGACAAATATGTCATATACATGGAAAAATCCTGCAACAGCAGACCAAGAAGCACAAAGCAAACAGCTTTGGAAAGCACCAGAAATCTTCTGTGAAATCCACAATGGTAAGAAAATGTATGGTTTGAAAGACCAAAGTGGAAAAATTATTACTAATGCTGAATTTGATAGCATTGGCCCATTTTTTGCAGGATATGCAACAGCAGTCAAAAATGGTAAAAGAATTAACATTGATGACAGAGGCGAGCAACGAAAGGCTAGTCACTAACAAGTGAGGCATAAACGTCTCGAGTAGGTTTCATATATTGAAACCTACTTTTTTTGGCCATTTTTGCATTTTTTTGAGAAAAGTGTTATAATATAAATGTATATGGAAAACGGCAAAAGAAAAATGATGGGAGGAATGAAAATGGAAAATGATTTCAAAAAAGGATTAAAAATAGAAGTAATGCAATTCAATACTAATAAAAAGGAAAATGAGCTAAATGTAATGAGATTTCAAAATAAACAACCTAAAAAAGAAGTACACAAAATAGCAAAAGCAAAAACAAGAAGAAAAGTAAACTATAAAAGACTAGCAGAACTAGGACTAGGAGCAATAATTGCAGCAGGAGCAACATTCGGGGGAGTTAGTCATTGGAGAAATAGCCAATCAGTAACATTAGAAGAAGCTAAAGAAGCAGGAAAAACATTAGAACAACTAAAAATAACACCAGAACAAGACGTAAAATTACAACAAATAAAGCAAATTGTAGACAGAGACACTGTAACAAATTACGAATTGTTAACCAGCCTACAAAACATAGAAGAGCTTAATATGGATATACAAAAAACAAAAATAGCAAAAACAATGGGAAAAGACAAAGAAAGTATAAGTCTTTTCACAGGAATAAACACAGCAGCAGAAGGAGAAACCAAAGAAATTATCACAGTAGACGGAATACAATATGACAACTTTGATATGTCTAAACAGACATCAGAAGCGATAAAAGATTTAGGAAGAATACAATTAGACAATTATAATGCACAAAACGGAAATATAAACAAAGAAGAACTAAAAAGTAAAGCAAAAAGATATTTAGACAGAACGAGTAAAATGGCAGCATCAGAAATGGAAGAAGAAAATGGAAAAATCGAGTTGAAGCCAACAACAAAAGGAGAAGTTCAAAAGATAAAAGAAGAACAGCAAAAACAACAAGAAGACGACTTTGAAAGATAAAAAATATAAATGTATAAAATTACCACTCTTTGCAAACAATATGGATAAAACATATTGGCAAGGAGTGAATTTTTTTGAACACAAATAAAATATTAAAAATAAGTGGAGCACCGTTAGATAAAAAGCAACTAGAAAATCACTTGCAAAAAATAGCATCAGGGCACAACTTAGTAAACAAATCAAGCAAAGAAACATACCCAATACCACAAATGTTGGAAAACTATAAAGTAATTCGGAGAAGTATACGATTTACTAAATGAACACCTGAAACTAGGAATAAGTATTCACCCAGCAGGAGAATGGTTATTAGACAACTTTTATATAATAGAAGAAACAGTAAAACAAATACAAAAAGAATTGTCATTAAAAAAATACAAGAACTTTTTAGGAATAGCAAATGGTCCATACCAAGGATTTGCAAGGATATATGTTTTAGCATCTGAAATTGTAGCATATACAGACAACAAAATAGAAAGAAAAGACCTAGAAGATTACCTAGCAAGTTATCAAACTAAAAAGAATCTAAGTATGGAAGAAATATGGAATATTGGGTTATTCTTGCAAATAGCAATAATTGAAAATATAAGAGAAATATGCGAGAAAATTTATATTTCTCAAATGCAAAAATATAGAGCGGAAAATATAGTAGAAAGACTTGTTGAGAACAAAGCAAAAGCAGACTTAACATTTAAAAACAATAATAGAAAAACACTAGAAAAAAGCATATTAGAAGATATGCAATATTCTTTTGTTGAATATATGTCTTATATTTTAAAAAGATATGGAAAAAAAGGTTCAAGCTATTTAACAGCATTAGAAGAAACAGTAGAATTAACAGGAACAACAGTATCAGAAGCAATAAAAAAAGAACACTTTGATATAGCAGTAAGAAAAGTATCAATAGGAAATAGTATAATAAGTATAAAGAAAATACAAAGAATTAACTTTTTAGAAATATTCGAAAAAATAAATGGAGTAGAAGAGCTACTTAAACAAGACCCAAGTAATGTTTATGAAAAAATGGATAATAAGACAAAAGAATTTTACAGAAATAAAATAAAAGAAATATCAAAAAAGACAAAAATATCAGAAATTTATATCACAAAAAAAGTACTAGAATTAGCGAGAAAAAAGCCTGAAACGAGCAAAGAAGCACACATTGGATATTATTTGATTGGTAAAGGAGAAAATGAATTATACAAAACGCTAAACATTAAGAATTCAAGCAAAATGACATCAAAGGATAAAACAAAACTATATGTTTTTGGAGTTACAATATTTAGCATTATACTTTCGACAATAACTAGTTTGCTAATTGCAAAACCAACTGAAAATGTATGGCTATGGCTAATTTCAGCAATTATATTTTTAATTCCAGCATCAGAAATTATAATTCAAATTATACAATATATTTTAAATAAAGTAGTAAAACCAAAATTAATTCCAAAACTAGATTTTCAAAATGGAATACCAAAAGAAAGTAGCACAATGGTAGTAATACCAACAATTATAAAAAATAGAGAAAAAGTGCAAGAACTATCAAGAAAGTTAGAAGTGTACTATTTAGCAAATAAATCAGAGAATCTATATTTTACACTACTTGGAGATTGTAGTGAAAGTTTAAATAGAGAAGAAGAATATGACAAAGAAGTAATAGAAGAAGGAAAACTTCAAATAGAAGAACTAAACAAAAAGTATGGAAAAAATATCTTTAATTTTATTTATAGAAAAAGAGTTTTAAACAAAAGCGAAGGTACTTACTTAGGCTGGGAAAGAAAAAGGGGGATGCTAAACCAGTTTAATGAGTATATTTTAGGAAATATAAAAAATCCATTTAGAGAGAACACAATAGAAAATGCCCCTGAACTAATTAAAAATATAAAATATGTGATTACACTAGATGCAGACACAGACTTGATACTAAATTCAGCTTTTGAGCTAATTGGGGCAATGGAGCATATTTTAAACAAGCCTAAAATTGACACAGCTAAAAACATTGTAGTAGATGGATATGGAATAATGCAGCCAAGAGTTGGTGTAAATTTAGACATCAGTTATAAAAGCCTATTTACAAAAATTTTCGCAGGAGCAGGCGGAATTGACTCATACACAAATGCAATATCAGATATTTATCAAGATAATTTCAAAGAAGGAATTTTTACAGGAAAGGGAATTTATAATGTTGAAGTATTCTCAAAAGTAATGAAAGATAAAATCCCTGAAAATACTGTGCTTAGCCATGACTTATTAGAAGGATGTTATCTTCGCTGTGGATTAGTTTCAGACATTTTACTTATGGATGGATATCCAACAAAATACAACAGTTTTATGAATAGATTGTACAGGTGGATAAGGGGAGACTGGCAGATAACCTCGTGGCTTAGAAAAAGTAGCCCATTAAACCTACTTTCTAAATACAAAATATTTGATAATTTAAGAAGAAGCTTATTAGAAGTTAGTATAGTTGTAGCAGGAATATATGCAACTATTATTGGACTGTTAAATGGCAGAAAATCTACTGGAATAATTTGGACTTTGGTAATAGTTGCAATTTTGCCGTTTTTATTAGAATTTTTGAATATGTTGATTTTCAAAAAAGAAGGTGAGCAAAAGCAAAAGAATTTTACGCCTAAAATTTCAGGTGTAAAAGGAATTTTTTTAAGAGCAGTTCTAACTTTAGGGTGTTTACCATATAAGGCATATATGTCAGCTAAGGCTATTATAAAAACTTCATATAGAAAGCATATTTCTAAAAAGCATTTATTAGAGTGGATGACATCAGAAGAAGCGGAAAAACAAGCAAAATCAAGTATAGGGTCATATTATAATCAAATGGCAGTAAATGTTTTAATTGGATTAATTTCAATTGGAATAGGAATAGCAAAATATAGCATAACATTAACTATCTTAGGATTTTGGTGGGCATTTACTCCATTTGCAATGTGGTATATAAGTAAAGAGCTAAATAAAATCACTGCAATAGAGAGATTAGATAAAGAAGAGAAAGAATATGTAAGAGAAATTGGAAAAAGAACATGGGACTTTTTTGAGACTTATTTGACAAAGGAAAACAATTTTCTAATTTCAGACAATTATCAAGAAGATAGAAAAGAAAAAATAGTACCACGAACATCATCTACAAATATAGGATTATCAATGCTTGCAGTAATATCAGCATATGACTTGCGATATATAAAAAAGGAAAAAGCAATTGAATTGTTAAAAAATATAATTTATTCAGTAGATAGCCTTCAAAAGTGGAATGGGCATTTATACAATTGGTACCAAATAAAAACAAAAGAGCCACTAATACCACGATATATTTCAACAGTAGATAGTGGAAACTTTGTGGGATATTTGTATGTTGTAAAAACTTTTTTACAAGAAATGCAAGAAAATGAATTAGTAGAAATTGTAGATAAAATGATTGAAAATACAGATTTTTCAGTTCTTTATAATTATGAGCAACAAATTTTTTCAATTGGATTTAATATAGAAGAGAACAAACTAACAGATTCATATTACGACTTATTAGCATCAGAAGCAAGACAGGCAAGTTTAGTTGCAATAGCAAAAAAAGATGTGCCAGCAAAGCATTGGAATCACTTGAGTAGAACATTGACTACACTTGGGAAATATAAGGGGTTAATTTCGTGGTCAGGAACAGCATTTGAATATTTAATGCCAAACATCAATATTCCAAAATATGAAGGAAGTTTGTTAGATGAATCTTGCAAATTTATGATAATGAGCCAAAAAGAATATGCCAAAAAGCTAAATATTCCTTGGGGGATATCAGAAGCAGCATTTAACGTAAAAGACCTAAAAGCAAATTATCAATATAAAGCATTTGGAATACCATGGCTTGGACTAAAACGCGGACTTGCAGATGAACTTGTAGTATCAACTTATGGCGGAATTTTGGCAATTAGTGATACTCCTGAAGATGAAATAGATAACTTGAAAATACTAGAAAAAGAAGGAATGTACGATAAGTTTGGATTTTACGAGTCAATAGATTACACACCAGAAAGAGTAGAAAAAGGAAAGACATCTAGTGTTGTAAAAACGTATATGGCACATCATCAAGGACTTATATTGCTATCAATAAACAATTTATTTAATAATCAAATTTTGCAAAAAAGATTTATTAAAAACCCAGAAATGGAAGCAGTAAGCATATTATTGCAAGAAACAATGCCAGAATCTTCAATAATAACTAAGGAAAACAAAGAAAAAGTAGAAAAATTAAAGTATACAGATTACGAAAACTATACTCAAAGAACTTACACAAATATTGATGAAAGATTAATCACAGGAAATGTGATTTCAAATGAAAATTACGTAGTTGCACAAAATCAAAAAGGGCAAGGAGTTAGTAAATACAAAGATATTTATATAAACAGATTTAAGCCTACAGATGACTATCCACAAGGGATTTTCTTTACAGTAAAAAATATAAAAACAAAACAAATTTGGAGTTCAAATCATAATTTTAATGAGAAGAAAGAGAACAATTATCAAATAAGCTTTATGCCAGATAAAATTGAACAAGAAATTTTAGAAGGAAATATCAAAACAAAAATAAAAACAACAGTAAGTTCAAATGAGCCAGTAGAGCTAAGAAGGATGATTTTAGAAAACTATGGAAATGAAGAAGAAATTTTAGAAATAACATCATATTTTGAGCCAGTACTGTCAAAAAAAGAACAAGACTATGCACACCCAGTATTTAACAATCTATTTTTGATAAGTAGTTTTGATGAAGAAACAGGGAGTCTGATTGTTAAAAGAAAACAAAGAGAAGCAAATTGCAAAGAAATGTATTTATCAGCTAGTTTATCCACAAATAGTGAAACAATTGGGGATTTAGAGTACGAAATTAACGAAGATAAGTTCATTGGAAGGGGAAATTTAGGAATACCAGTAATGGTTAAAAACTCAATTCCGCTGTCTAAGAAAATTGGATTAGTAACAGAGCCAATTGTGGCATTAAAGAGAACTGTAAAAGTTAAACCTAATGAAGAAGTTGTTATAGACTTAGTTTTAAGTGTTGGTGAAGAATTAGATAAGGTAAAAGAAAACAATAAGAAATATCAATCTTTTGAAAATGTTAAAACAGAATTTGAAGTGTCAAAAGCTAGAGTGGAAGCAGAAAGTAGATATTTAAGGGTAAAAGGAAAAGAAATAGAAATCTATCAAAAAATGTTATCATATATAATTTTTGATAACCCAACAAAAAGCACATTTATGAGGCAAAACACAAAACAAGAATATCATCAAAGTGAACTTTGGAAATATGGAATATCAGGGGATTTACCAATAATTTTGTTAAAGGTAAAAGATGTAAATGAAAGCTATGTAATCAAAGAGGTTTTGAAGGCTTATGAATATTTTAGAACTAAAAATATAGAAACAGAATTAGTGATTTTAGACGAAGAAAAGCACAGCTATGAAAATTATTTGAGGGAAGAAATTGAAGGTGCAATTTTAAATAATCATATGTTATATTTAAAAAATATAAAAGGCGGAATATTCAGTTTATCAAAAGGAGAAATAGCTAAATCAGATATAGAATTGCTTGAATTTTTGGCTGCAATAAAAATAGACGGAAGCAAGGGCGGATTAAAAAATGCAATTTGTGATTTGGAAGAAGAATATTTAGAAAAATATAAAGATATGGGGGAAGACGAGGAAAGAGTAAGGCTGTTAGATGAAGAAAATGATGATATAAATATTTTAGAAAATAAAGAGAAATTGAAGTATTATAATGAATATGGTGGATTTTCTGAAGACGGAAAAGAGTATTTGATTAAGGTAAATAAAAGTGAAAGATTGCCAACTGTTTGGAGCCATATTTTAGCAAATGAGAAATTTGGTAGTGTTGTAACAGAAAATATGGGTGGATATACATGGTATAAAAACAGTAGATTAAATAGAGTATCAAGTTGGGAAAATAACCCTAGTTATGACATTCCAAGTGAAGTGATTTATTTGAAAGATACTCAAAATAAAAGGGCGTGGTCTTTAGGGTTAAATCCTATGCCAGATAATAATAATTACAATGTTGTTTATGGTTTTGGATATTGCAAATATATTCATAAAAGTGATGGAATTGAACAAGAACTTGAGGTATTTGTACCAAGAGAAGATGCCTGCAAAATAAGTATTTTGACTTTGAAAAATACAACTCCAAATAGGAAAAAATTAAAATTGTATTATTATATAAAACCAGTTTTAGGTGAAGACGAAATAAAGACAAATCAATATATAAAAGCAAATTTAGATACAAATAACAATATAATTTATGCAAAAAACTTGTATAAAACAGAAGACTTAGGCAATATGGTTTATGTATCGTGTAGTGAAAAAATCAACTCATATACTGGAGATAAAAACTTCTTTTTAGGAAATGGAGGAATTTCAGACCCACAAGGAATAAGAAAAATAAGGCTAAACAATGACAATGGATTGGGTAAAAAAACTTGCATTGCATATGAAGTAGAAATTGAATTAGAAAGTTATGCAAGTCAAGAAATTTCAATTGTTTTAGGCGCTGAAGAAAACTTAATGGATTGCAAAAATACAGCATATAAATTTAGCAAGATAACAAATTGTAAACAAGAATTGACTAGATGCAAGAACTGGTGGAAAGATATTTTGCGGAAGATTGCAAGTTTATACTCCACTAGAATCTGTAAATATTCTTCTAAATGGCTGGGTAAGCTATCAAACTTTAGCAAGTAGATTATATGGAAGAAGCGGATATTATCAATCTGGTGGAGCATATGGATTTAGAGACCAGCTTCAAGACACTTTGGGCTTGAAATATTTGGACAGTAGCATTATGAAAAATCAAATAATAAAACACAGTGAACATCAATTTAAAGAAGGAGATGTTGAACATTGGTGGCATGATGAAAATGGAAGGGGAATTAGAACTAGATTTTCAGACGACTTGTTATGGCTTGTGTATGTAACGCTAGAATATATTGAATTTACAGGGGATAAGAGCATATTAGAAATAGAAACACCATATTTGCAAGCAGAAGAACTACAAGAAAATCAAGATGAAAGATATGATAAATATGAAAAAACAACGTATGTAGAAAGTATTTACCAGCATTGTGTAAAAGCAATAGACAGAAGCCTGAACTTTGGAGAAAATGGACTACCAAAAATAGGCTCAGGAGACTGGAACGACGGATTTAGCACAGTTGGAAACAAAGGACGTGGAGAAAGTGTATGGCTAGGTTTCTTCCTATATACAATTTTAGAAAAATTTATACCAATATGTGAACAAATGGCGGACTTCGAAAGAGCGCAAAAATATAGCAAAATTAAAATAAATTTAAGAAAAGCATTAAATACCAATGGTTGGGACGGCAGGTGGTATAAAAGAGCATTTATGGACGACGGAAACATCTTGGGAAGTATGGAAAATGACGAATGTAGAATAGACAGCATAGCTCAAAGTTGGAGCATTATATCAGGAGCAGGAGATAATGATAAAAAATATATATCAATGGAAAGCTTAGAAAATCACCTAGTAGACAAAGAAAACGGAATAATCAAACTATTAGACCCACCATTTGAGAAAGGAAAACTAGAACCAGGATATATAAAAGCATATTTGCCAGGCGTTAGAGAAAATGGCGGACAATACACACATGCCAGCTGTTGGGTAATAATCGCAATGAGTATACTCGGATTTGGAGACAAAGCATTAGAACTATACCGAATGATAAGCCCAATAGAACACAGCAGAACCAAAGAAGCAAGCAAAAAATACAAAGTAGAACCATATGCCGTTGCAGCAGACATCTATGGTGCTGGCAACCTTGGTGGCCGTGGTGGTTGGACATGGTATACAGGCTCTAGTAGCTGGTATTATAAAGCTGGAATAGAAAACATTTTGGGATTAAAAATAGAAAATGGTTATATGAAAATTGAGCCGTGTATTCCTAGAGACTGGAAAGAGTATCAAATTCAGTACAAATGGAGAGATAGTATTTATAATATTAGAGTAGAAAATCCTAGTGGTAAATCTACAGGAGTTTCTGAGGTTAGTGTTGACGGAGTGCCTGTTGAGGGTGGCATTAGGCTTGACGGTGGTAGAAATATTTATAATGTTAAGGTTATAATGTGATGTTTTTGGGGACGGAGCAAAAAAACATCGATTCAATTAATTAAAAGAGGGTTCTTACTTTAGAATACCCTCTTTTAATTATTCAATAAAACGATGTTTTTTTGCTCCGTCCCCAAAAACATCAATCGTATTTTGCGGAATTTGCTTCTTTTTCAGTAATATACCCATACTCAATCATTTTGTTTAAAACATGAGCCTGTCTTTTCTTAGCAAGCTTCATATTAACAGTTGGAGCATAAACAGAAGGAGCATTAGGCACACCAGCAAGCATAGAAGCTTCAGCCAAAGTTAAGTCTTTTGGCTCTTTGTTGTAATAACCCATACTTGCATCATAAATACAATAATATCCGTCTCCAAAATATGAAGAATTGACATATAGTGCAAGGATTTCTTGTTTAGAATAGTTTTTCTCTAAATCAAAAGCACCAAAAAATTCTCCAAGTTTTCTAATCAAAGTTTTATCTTGATTAAAAATGATATTTTTTGAAACTTGTTGTGTAATAGTACTTCCACCTTCATTAAAATCCTTATCACGTATATTTGTATACATAGCTCTTGCAATTCCTATGGGGTCAATTGGACCATGGTCATAATATCTATGGTCTTCAACTGCGACAACGGCATTTACATAGTCTTTGGATAATTGGTCATATGGGGTGAAGTGTTCTTTGCTGGTTATGGTTTCTACACGTTCGGTTAGTGGCTTTTCTTTTAACACACTTGAGTAATATCCAAATCCTATTAAAAATGCGAATGTTCCTGCAAGTAGTGCTAATATTAATATTATTAGTAATATTTTTTTTATTATTTTCATATGTATCTCCTACTTTCAAGTTTTGGCGATATTGTTATCAAATTTCATTATAAAAATGAGCCCATGAAAACACTCTTTTAATATTTGTTGGCAATTCTAAATTCCTGTTAGGCCTTGTGTCCATCATAAATACTTTTCTATTATTGTTTAATGCTTCTTTACAATAGTTTAAATTGTCATCGATAAATATATCTATATTATTTTCTTCTATGGCTTCTTTTTTGTTTTCACAGTTCATAATTAATTTGTCATAATTGATATTATATTCTTTGAGCCATTTTTCTGTTAAATCTCTATATTTTTCTCTTCTTGATGTTATTATGATTATTTGATTTTGGTCTTCTTGTAGTTTGTTTATGTACTTATCTGCCAATGCTTTTGGTTTTGTTTCATTAAATACTGGCACTAAGTATTTTTGCAGAAATTGAGTGTTTTCTTCTTGTGATAATTTTGTCATATCTGCATAATGATATGAGTGCTCTATTTTTCCACTATCTGATATATCGATGTTTCTTTTTAAATCTTCTAATATGTATTTTTGCGCATATGTAAAAAATGCTTCATATGTTTCTGATATTGTGTCATCTATATCTATGCCTATGTTCATTTTTATTCCCCTTTTGATTTTTTCTTAAATATATCATATAAAATTTTGGAATGCAACTTAGTAATTTTTTTATAATAAACACTTGCGAAATAAACAAATGTTTGATATAATAAAACAAATAAAAAATTGGAGTTGATAATATGAGTGATTTACAAGCACAAGAATATAAAAACTTTGAAGCTATAAAGAAAGTAAGAGATGATGGAACAGAATATTGGAATGCAAGAGAACTAAGTGTAGTTTTACAATATAAGAAATGGGAAAACTTTGAGAAGGTAATTGATCGAGCAAAATTGGCATGTAAAAATAGTGGATATAATGTATTTGACCATTTTCCTGAGGTCAGGAAAATGGTCGAAATAGGAAGTAACACTATTAGAGAATTGAAAGATTATGAATTATCAAGATATGCTTGTTATTTGATAGTACAAAATGGAGACCCGAGAAAAGAAGTGATAGCACTTGGTCAAACATATTTTGCAATACAAACACGTAGGCAAGAAGTAGCAGACTATTTCAATCAGTTAGATGAAAACAATAAAAGATTAGTAATACGTGGAGATATAAAACAATGGAACCAAATGTTATTAGAAGCAGCACATAATGCAGGGGTAATAACAAATCAAGAATATGCAGAATTTCAAAATGCTGGATATATGGGATTATATGGTGGACTAACGGTAGATGACATACATAAAAAGAAACAGCTAAAAGAAAATGAAAAAATACTTGATTTTATGGGAAGTACAGAGCTAATTGCAAACTTATTTAGAATTTCCCAAACAGAAGAAAAACTAAAAAAAGACAAAATATATGGATGCAGTAAAGCTACGTCAACACATTATGAAGTAGGAACAAAAGTTAGAAAAGCAATAGAAGATATTGGAGGAACAATGCCAGAAGATTTACCAACACCACTCAAAAGTATTAAACAAGTTGAAAAAGAACAACTGAAAAAACTAAAAGACAGAAAGTCAAAATTAATGTTAGATGAATAATAGTACAAAATTATCAATTGACATTTCAAAACAAACTAGATATAATGAGCAAGTAAAATAAAAAATAGAATAGGTGATAAAAAATGAAAGAACAATTTTTAGAAATATTAAGAAAAGTAAAAAGAGAAGGAATAGAAGAACTAATACAATTCCTAGAAAAATCAGACTTCTTCATAGCCCCAGCAAGCACAAGATTTCACGGAAATGTAGAAGGTGGGCTAGTAGCACACAGCATAAAAGTATATGAAATACTAAAACACAAAGTAGAAAACTGCATAATGGACATAAACATCCCAGAAGAATCAATAATACTAATAGGACTACTACACGACATATGCAAAACAAACTTCTACAAAGTAGATTACAGAAACGCCAAAAACGCACTAGGAGTATGGGAAAAAGTACCATATTACACAGTAGATGACACAATACCATATGGACATGGAGAAAAATCAGTAATGATGATAACAGAATACCTAAAATTGACACCAGAAGAAAAATACTCAATCCGTTGGCATATGGGATATACAGAACCAAAAGAAAACTACAATGCAATTGGAGCAAGTTACACAAAATACCCAATCGCATTACTTACACACGAAGCAGACTTAGAAGCAACATATTTTTATAATACATAACGGATTTTTTGGGACAGACCAAAAAGTTTAAAAGGAGAGAATAAAATGCTAGCATATATAAAAGGGACACTAGAAATGAAAATGACAGAATATGTAGTAATAGATGTAGGAGGTCTAGGCTACAAGATATTTATGTCAGAAGTAGGAATAGAAAAATTAGGCAACATAGGGGAAAACGTAAAAGTACATACATATTACAGAGTAAGAGAAGATGACATCAGCATATATGGATTTAATACACTAGAAGAACTAAAAATGTTTGAACTATTACTTGGAGTAAGCGGAGTTGGAGCAAAAACAGCATTAGCAATGCTTGCAGTATGTGAACCATCAGAATTTGCACTAGCAGTAATTGCAGAAGATGTAAAAACATTAACTGGAATTCCAGGAATAGGTCCAAAATCAGCAAAAAGAATAATTCTAGAATTAAAAGACAAAATGAAGAAAGAACAACAAGTAGAAGCAATAAAAAATCAAATAGAAAATAAAGAGCCAACAAAATTACAAAAAGCCATAGAAAACAGCGACAAGATAGAAGAAGCAACAGCAGCACTACAAGTACTAGGATATAACAAGAAGGAAATAGACAAAGCATTTGAAAAGGCAGAAATTCAAGATAAAACAACAGAAGAATTAATCAAAATAGGATTAAAATTATTAGGAAGATAAACAAAAAAGAGGGATAAATATGAACTCAAATGAGCCATTAGCCTTTCGTGTAAGACCAAAAACACTAGAAGAATATGTTGGGCAAGAACACGTATTAGGCAAAGACAAAATATTGTATAGAACAATAAAAGCAGACAGACTATCTAGTATAATACTATTTGGACCACCCGGCTGTGGAAAAACATCACTAGCAAGGGTTATTAGTGAAGCAACAAAATATAAATTTTACAAAATAAACGCAGTAACATCAGGAGTTGCAGATATCAAAAGAGTGGTAGAAGAAACAAAAAACTTTATGCTAAATCCTGCTGGAAAAAGTATATTATTCATAGACGAAATTCACAGATCTAATAAATTACAGCAAGATGCATTACTACCATTTGTAGAAAACGGAACAGTCATATTAATAGGAGCGACAACAGAAAACCCATACTTTGAAGTAAACAAAGCTTTAATATCAAGGTCAATGGTAATAAAACTAGAACCATTAACAGAAGAAAATATTTATCAAATTCTAAAAAATGCACTAGAAAGAAAAGATGGATTACGGAGAATATAACATAAAAATAGAAGAAACAACATTAAGAAAATTAGCAGGGATATCAAATGGAGACGTAAGAACAGCACTAAATGGATTAGAAGTAGCAACACTAACAACCGCAATGAGTGAAGATGGATACATACATATAACAGATGAAGTAATAAAAAACAGTATACAAACAAGAAAAGCAATATTTGACAAAAACGGAGAAGTCCACTATGACAACATAAGTGCATTCATAAAATCAATGCGTGGTTCAGACCCAGACGCAACAGTTTTCTACCTAGCAAGAGCATTAAATGGTGGAGAAGATCCACTGTTCTTAGCAAGAAGAATTGCTATATGTGCAGCAGAAGACGTAGGAATGGCAAACCCAAACGCATTAGTAGTAGCAAATAGTGCAATGCAAGCAATACATATGATAGGAATGCCAGAAGCAAGAATAATACTATCAGAAGCAGCAATATATGTAGCAACATCAAAAAAATCAAATGCATCATACTTAGCAATAGACGCAGCACTAGAAGACGTAAAAAACAAAGACACAGGAGAAATTCCAATGCACATTAGAAACGCACCAGTAGAAAAAATGAGAGAATTAGGATACAACGAAGGGTACCTATATCCACACGACTTCCCAGGTCACTATGTAGAGCAACAATATTTACCAGACAAAATGCTAGGAACAAAATACTACAAATTTGACTGATGTTTTTGGGGACGGAGCAAAAAAACATCGATTAGAAAAATAAAATTGGATAAAAAATAAGAAAATGGAAAACCTACTAAAAGAAAGTAGGTTTTTTTAATGATAAAAAAAGCAACAATAGGAGTTTTAGCTGGAATTATATGTGGACTATTCTCAACAGGTGGTGGAATGATACTGGTTCCAGCTATGGTATATCTATTAAAAGAAGATGATAGCAAAGCAAGAGGAACATCAATATTTTGTATATTACCAATGGTAATAACTAGCAGTTTTTTCTATTACAAGGGAAACTACATAGACTGGAAGATATCAATACTATGCGCAATAGGAGGAGCAATTGGCGGATATGTAGGAGCAACACTACTAAAAAAACTGCCCAAAAAAATACTAAAGATTGCATTTACAGTATTTCTATTTTATGTATCATTTAAAATGATAACAAAATAAAGAGAGCTATTAAAAATAGATGAGTCCCCAAATGGACAAAATGTCCAAAAGGAAACGTCCCCAAATGTCCCAAGGAGGAAGGTATGGAAGTTTTAATTGGAATTGTATCAGGAATTGTAAGTGGCACAGGAATGGGTGGAGGAACAATACTTATATTTTGCTTAACATTTTTTATGGGAATAGAACAACATATGGCACAAGCAACTAATTTGATTTTTTTTATTCCAACTTCGCTGGTCGCAATTATTGTTAATATTAAGAATAAAAATATTAATTTAAAATTAGCAATTATTATATCAATTTTTGGAATACTAGGAGCAATTATTGGTGCAGAGATTTCAGTTCATATTAATGTTGATATTTTAAGGAAGTGTTTTGGTGTATTTCTAGCGATAGTAGCGTTAAATGAAATATATTCCATTACAAAAGAGTATAAAAATAGTAAAAATTATAAATAATAAATAAAAAAGAGAGGTGAGTTTTATGAAGTTTGTTAAAGGTGTTGTAATAGGTGGATTAATAACAACAGGTGTTGTTATGTTATGTGCAGAAAGTGGTATGGTAAATAAAAGAGCTTTAACTAAAAAAGGAAGACAAATGGCGAGAAGAATGGGAATTATGTAGGCATATAAAAAAGCAGGTATTGAGCTTAAAAATTTAAACTCAATGCCTGCTTTTTCTTATATAATACTACTAAATTTAAATCTTAAGGAAGGTAAGATTTCTTATAACTAAATTTCAGCTTCTACAAAGTCAGCAGCATCTAATGGTCTCATATCTTTGTCACATTTGTCATGGCATTTATCATGGCAGTCATTGTTACAATCTAAGAAACAATCACATTTATCATGTTTGTCACCTTTTAAGCATTTGCCTTCATGATGACATTTTGCGCATATTTTAACTTTTTTAGTATCATTTACCCAAATTTGAAGAGCATATTCTCTACCTGGACATAGTGGTCCAAATACGAATTCTCCCTCTTTATCTGTGAAAGTATGACCGATTGGTCTTCTTTCTTCTTTTCCATGTTCACAAACTATTTCTACTAATTTAACAACAGCGTTGTCAACTGGCTCCTTGAAGCAGTTTTTAACAACTCCATAAATTACGTCACGGTTGTCTTCTGGTAAAGTGATGTCTAAGTCAAATTGTTTTCCTCCTGATATTACTCCATCTATATCAAGAATTGGGCAATAACCTTTTTTATTATCCATTTCCATAATTATTCATTCCTTTCTTTTTCGTAACTTTTACGTTACTTTATATATCATATGAAAGAAAATGTAGAAAGTTGAAAAAATTGTCTAGTATTTCTAAAAAATATTTTGTATAATAGAAAAGAAGGGGAAATAAAATTGAAGAAAAGAAAAATCTTTATAATATTAATTGAAATTATAATTTTTATCATTTTATATAGTTTTGTTAATTCTACATATATAAAGTTAGTACCACAATGTTGGATATACAGTCAAACAGGAATACTCTGTCCAGCCTGTGGTGGAACTAGATGTTTGATATATTTATTAAAAGGAAATTGGATACAAGCATTTTTCTCACATATGGTATTTTTTGTAGGGATAATGTACTTATTAATATTTAACCTTGTATATATAGTTAACTTAAATAAAGAGAAGAAAATAGGTACATGGATATATCCGAAGTATTGGTATGTCACAATTTTTGCAGTTATACTTATAATTTATACAATTATTCGAAATTTGTTGTAAAAAAATAGAAAAAATAGTATAATCAAAATATAGGGGAAAGGAGAGATGGATATGGACGAAGAGAAAAAAGAATTAATAGAAGTAGAAAAAGTCAATAATACAGAAGAAAAAACACAACAAACAAAAAAAGTAGAAGAACCTAAAAAGGACAGAAAGGGATTTTCTATTGCATCTATGGTATTAGGAATTATTGCATTAGTATTATTCTGCGTGTTTTACATATCTATACCATGTGCTATTTTAGCAATTATATTTGGTATATTAGGTCTTAAATCAACAGGAAAGGGAATGGCGGTAGCAGGGCTAGTAACAGGTTCTATTGGATTATTTATCTCTATTGCTATTATAGTAATTTTATTTATAGCAGGAGTAGCAGCAGGAATTTCAGACGCTTCGAATGGTAACTATAATTCTACTAGAAATTACCGTAACTATGAGTTGTATGACTAAGATTAATTAAATAGAAAAAAGTTGTCAAAGGGTTATTTTATTGACAGCTTTTTTTATTTGCCCATAAATCAAGGTTATTTTATAGTTAAGAAAAGCATACAATGAAAAGAAGATGAACTTAAGGAGGAAATTTTTTATGTTTTTCGTATTCAACAAACAAAAAATATACACATACATAGTCTCAGTACTAACAGTAGTAATCCTATTTGGAGTAGCAAGCACAATAAAACTAAACGACAGCAACGCAATAGAAACATCAGCAACAAACAACCAAAAGCTACTACCAATATACAATGTACAAACGAATGAGAAAAAAGTAGCATTCACAATGAACTGTGCATGGAATGCAGACGACATAGACCAAATACTAGAAGTACTAAAAAACAACAACACAAAAATAACATTCTTTATGGTAGGAGACTGGATAGACAAATTTCCAGACGCAGCGAAGAAAATGCACGAAGCAGGACACGAAATAGCAAGCCATAGCAACACACACCCACATGTAAACAATTTAAGCTATGAACAGAACGTAAAAGAAATAAGAGAAGCAAATGAAAAAATAAAAGCTATAACAGGAAGCGAAAACAAAATATATCGTGCTCCATATGGAGAATACAACAATACAGTTGTAAAAGCAGTACAAGATGAGAAAAATTACTGCATACAATGGAACTTAGATACACTAGACTACACAGGACTAAGTGGAGACCAAATGTGGGATAGATTAAAGAACAAGATAAAAGAAGGAGACATCATACTTAGTCACAATGGAACAAAGCATACTGCTGAAAGTTTAGATATGTTGATAAAAAATATAAAGGCAAAAGGATTGGAAGTAGTAACAATTTCAGATTTAATATATAAAGAAAACTACACAATAAATGCAAATGGAACACAAATATCAAACTCTACTCAGCAACAAAATGAGAATTAAATGTATAAAAATGGTAAAAGAGTAAATAATACAAATATAAAACATTTAAGGGGATAGTAAATGATTTTTATTGGAATAATGTCAGAATGTAAAAGTTATGAAAATATAAAAGAAAAACTGAAAAATGAAGATATTAATCTAATTCACATTAACAAAAAAAGTATCAAAAATATCAAAAATATAAAATTTGAAACATTAATAATAGACATCAATTTAGAAGAATTTGAACAAGAAGAAATAATAGAACAAATATGTACAAACGCAAAATATTTATTTATCAATACAGACCTAAACATCGACAATGATTTAAAAATAAAACCTAAAAAAGGAATTATAACATATGGACTAAACCAAAAAGCAACAGTAACAGTATCAAGTATAAAAGATAGAGATATCTTAATATATGTACAAAGAAACATCAAAAATAATAAAGAGAAAACAATCGAAGTTGGGGAAAAGCTAGTGAAAATTAAGGAAAAATCAAAGTTAAAAAATTATGAAATACTAATTTTATATATCATATTTTTAATATATAACTATCCCATAATTGATGAAATATAGGAAAAATCTAACTTTTTTGAAGAAAATTAACTTTTTATGTAGACAAAACCAAAAAAATGTTGTATAATAAAAAACGTAGGTAAACGTGCGTAAAGAAAAAAATACAAAAAATAAACACATAAAGAAACATCCGATAAATAAAAAATAGGGAGGAAAAGAAATTGGATACAAATTATTTAGAAAACAACTACTTAACATTAGTAGGGAAAGTAACAGGAGAAAAAAGATTTAGTCACGAAATTTATGGAGAAAGCTTTTACGTATTTAACTTGGAAATACCAAGACTAAGCGGAAACAGCGACATAATACCAATCACAGTCTCAGAAAGACTATTACAAGAAGAAACACTACAAGAAGGTAAAAAACTATTAATAAAAGGACAATTCAGATCATACAACAGCTATGAAAACGAAAAAAACAGACTAATATTAACAGTATTTGCAAAAGACATAGTTGAACTAGAAGAAAATGAAGTTGAAGAAGAAGAAAACGAAATAGTAAAAAAAGAAACAATAACAAACGAAGTAGTATTAGTAGGATACATCTGTAAAAAACCAATATACAGACAAACACCATTTGGGAGAGAAATATCAGACTTACTACTAGCAGTAAATAGAGCATATAACAAATCAGACTACATTCCATGTATAGCATGGGGAAGAACAGCAAGATTTTGCCAAAACCTAGAAGTAGGTTCACAAGTAAAAGTAGTTGGAAGAGTACAATCAAGAACATACGAGAAAAAACACGAAGACGGAAGCGTTGAAACAAGAATAGCATACGAAGTATCAGTAGGAAGCTTAGAAGTAATAGACGAAAAAAGTGAAGAAAACGAAGTAGAAACAGAAAATCAAGAAGCTGTATAAACGATGTTTTTGGGGACGGAGCAAAAATACATCAATGTGCCAAAGGAAATTAAATTCTTTTGGTACTTTTTATTTTTATATTTAAGATAATAAACGATGTTTTTTTGC
The DNA here is from genome assembly GCA_947367845.1 of uncultured Clostridium sp. Lineage (GTDB taxonomy): Bacteria > Bacillota > Clostridia > TANB77 > CAG-508 > CAG-269. The sequence continues at coordinate 24,612 of CANBES010000013.1, forward strand.
TCCGTCCCCAAAAACACTATGGTAATTTTTATTATTTTTTGATATAATCAAAACACAAAAATAAAAAATAAGGAGACAAGTTATGAAAGAGAAGAAAATAAAGATTAGCTCAAATGTTAAATTCACAATACTAGCAGTAATATTAATAGCGATATTCTGCATAGCACTAACACCAGTAAGTTTGCAAAATGACACTTTTTACACAATAAAAATTGGAGAGCATATAACGCAAAACGGAATAGATATGCAAGATCCATTTTCATGGCACGAAGATTTAGCATACACATACCCACATTGGTTATATGATGTAATAACATATCTTATATATAATGCTTTTGGAATGACAGGTATATATATTGCAACATGCATATTATCAGCAGTACTAGGAATTACAATTTATTTTACAAATGCTAAACTTATAAAAAATCGACCAATTTCATTTTTGATAACAATAGGAGTTATGTATTTAATAAAAGACTATATAGCAGCAAGGGCACAGCTAGTAACATTTATACTATTTGTTCTAACAATTTTCTTTATTGAAAAATTCTTAGAGAGCAAAAAGAAGAGATATGCAGTAGGATTAATTATAATACCAATTTTACTTGCTAATCTGCATTTAGCAGTGTTCCCATTCTATTTTGTGTTATATTTACCATATATAGGGGAATATATAATTGCGATTTTAGCAGAGACAATAATTTATAGAAAGATACGTAAGTTTAGATTAGAATTAAAGATAAAAAGATTAATTAAAAGCAACAAGGACAAAGAAAAGTTAGAGAAATTACAAAATGAACTAAAAGAATTGGAAGAGAAAATCGATAAAATAAAAATTAAAAGAACAAAAGAATTACACAATTCATATAAAATAAAACTAAACAAAAATAACAACACAAAATGGCTGATTATAATTATGATAATATGTATATTCACAGGCTTGCTAACACCCTTAGGAGATACACCATACACATATTTAGTAAAAACAATGCAAGGTAACACAACACAAAATATTAATGAGCATTTACCAATGACATTAGCAAATGATGTAGGTATGATGTGTACATTAGTAATATTTTTAGCAGTATTAACATTTACAAAGGCGAAGATAAGACTAAGCGACCTATTTATGGCAGGTGGATTACTTTATTTAATGTTAGCAACAAAAAGACAAGCTACAATGTTTGTTTTAATGGGATCATTTATATTAAATAGACTGATAATGGAAATAGTTAAAATATATAAAGGTGAAGAAGAGATTAAAAAATTAACCAAAGGTTTAACAACTATAAAAGGGATGTTAATACTTTCAATTATAATGTTGACCCTAAGTTATTATATGGCAAAAGACAAAGTGAAAGACCAATATATAAATGAAGCAGATTACCCAGTGCAAGCTTGTAATTATATAATAGAGAATATTGATTTAAGCGCAGCAAAATTTTATAATGAATATAATTATGGAAGTTATATGTTATATAGAGGAATTCCTGTATTTATAGATTCAAGAGCAGATTTATATGCTCCAGAATTTAGTGGAAAAGAACAAGATATATTTAGTGATTTTATAGACACATCAAATATTGGAACATTTTATGAAGATATAATGGAAAAATACGGAATAACACATGTAATAAATTACAAAAATTCAAAAATGAATATGATTATAACAGAAACGGAAGACAAAAATTATAAAGAATTATATAGTGATGATTATTTTGTAATCTATGAAAGAGTAAAAGACGAGACTAAATAAAGCGAGAAAGGAAGCAAAGATGCAAGAATTTATAGTAAAAGCAGAAGAAGCAGGAAAGAGAATTGATGCATACCTAAGTAGCAAAAATGAAGATATATCAAGAGTAGCAATACAAAGATTAATTGAAGAAGAGAAAATACTAGTAAATGACAGAAAGACAAAAGCATCATATAAAGTGCAAGAAAATGACAAAATAACACAAGAAGATGAAGAACCACAAGAAATCAACTTAAAAGCACAAGATATACCAATAGAAATAATATATGAAGACAAGGACATAATTGTAGTAAACAAGCCAAAAGGACTTGTGGTACATCCAGCAAATGGAAATCCAGACGGAACACTTGTAAATGCTATAATGGCGATATGCAAAGATTCTTTATCAGGAATTGGTGGAGAAATAAGACCAGGAATAGTGCATAGACTAGATAAGGATACATCAGGTATTTTAGTAGTTGCAAAAAACGACAAAGCACATATAAATATGAGTGAACAAATAAAAAATCATACAGTAAAAAAGACATATAACGCCTTAGTAAGGGGAATTGTTAAAGAAAACGAAGCAACAATCAATATGCCAATTGGAAGAAGCACAAAAGACAGAAAGAAAATGGCAGTAACTAAAAATGGAAAAGAAGCAATTACTCATTTTAAAGTAATAAAAAGATATCCAAATGAAAATTGTACATTATTAGAAGTAAAAATTGAAACAGGAAGAACACATCAAATTAGAGTACATTTATCACAAATTGGATATCCTGTAATTGGAGATGCAACATATTCTTCAGGTAAAAATAAATGGGGAATACAAGGGCAATGTTTACACGCAAAAAGTTTAGAATTCAAACATCCGATTACACAAAAGGAAATGTTTTTAGAAGCAGAATTACCAGAATATTTACAAAGAATAATAAAGGAATTAGATAATGGAAGAGAAGATTAGATTACAAAAATACCTAGCAGACTGTGGTGTGGCATCAAGAAGAAAAGCAGAAGAATTGATACTTCAAGGGAAAGTTGCTGTAAATGGCGAAACTGTAACAGAGCTAGGAACTAAAATAGAGCCAAACAAAGATATTGTTACATATCAAGGGAAAAAAGTAGAAGCTAGCCACGAATATGTTTACATCTTATTAAACAAGCCAATTGGATATGTTACAACTGCAAAAGACCAGTTTAACCGCGATTCAGTTTTGGATTTAGTAAAAACTAGTAAAAGGCTAGTGCCTGTTGGAAGGCTGGATATGTACACATCAGGTGCTTTGATTTTGACAAATGACGGAGATTTTGTGTACAAAGTAACACATCCAAAACACGAAATTAATAAAACATATACAGTTACTATAAGTGGAATTGTTAAAAATGAAGAAGTTGAACAATTAAGAAAAGGTGTAAAAATAAAAGAAGCTGGGGAATTGAGAGACGGTATAGGAAATAAATTCAAATCAAGCCAGGAAGGATATTTGACTAAACCTGCAAAAGTAAAAATACTAAAAACAGACGAAGAAAAAAATCAATCAAGATTAGAAATAACAATACATGAAGGAAAAAATAGACAAGTAAGAAAAATGTGCGAAGCAGTTGGTCACAAAGTTTTAGCACTTCATAGAAGCAAAATAGCAGGAATTGAAGTAAAAGACATCCCACTAGGAAAATGGAGATATCTAAAAGAAGGAGAAATTAAGAAAATATTAAAAGAAAATATTGAAAAATAACTCCATTAAATATATAATAAAACAAACATAAGATAAAAGGAGAAAAACAAATGATTACAAGAAAGTTTGAACATAAAGAGGGGAATAATAACACTGAAAAATCAACAACACATGGCAAATATAAAATTGAAAGTGAAAATCTAAAAGTTGGACAAAAAGTTGCAGGAAAAGTGAAGAATATAAAGCCATATGGAGCATTTGTAGATATTGGAAATGGAAAAGTAGGATTAGTTCATATAAAAGACTTATCAGTAGCAAGAATAAAAACACCATACGAAAGGCTAAAAATTGGACAAAAAGTAGATGTTATGGTAAAATATATAGACAAAGAACAAGATAGAATATTATTGTCATATAAAGAAATGCTAGGAACATGGGAAGAAAACGCTGAAAAATTCACACAAGGCATCAAAGTAAAAGGAAAAATAAGAGAAACAGAAAAAAATAAAAACGGAATATTTATAGAACTTACACCAAACTTAGTAGGAATGGCAGAATATCAAGAAGGCTATCAATATGGGCAAGATGTCGATGTATACATCAAAAAAATTGATAGAGAAAAGAAAAAGGTTAAATTATTAATAGTATAAAATAAAGTTCTAGAAGGGAGAACAAAAATGGTTGAAGATAATAATATAAAAGCACAAGTATCACCTTTTGCAATAAGAGAAGGAGAAATCAAAACATTTGACGGAAAAGACGGATACGTGTCAATGAACCAAATTGTACACAAGATAAACATAGGTCATATAAACGAAATTCACTTCGCAATATTAGACCTAGTAAATGAATTTGAATTTATCACATCAAGACAACTATTCCAAATGCTTGAAATAAAAGGAATAGACCCAAAATCACAAGACAAATTAAACAATAAATTAGAACAATTAGTAAAATCAAAAATATTAACAAGATATTACTTCACATCAGAAGAAGGAAAAGGAATTTACAGAATTTACTGTATGGAAAAAATGGGGAAATACCTATTAAACTCAAAAGAAGTAGAATGTAAATGGCAACCTTCAGACAACACAAAACCAGTAGCAATGATAAAGAAAAGACTAGCTGGAAATCAAACACTAATAGCCTACTTAAGAAAAGTAAAAGCATTTGATAGCTATACAGTAAAACCAGCACTTACAGCAAAAGTAGCAGGAAAAATCTTTAAAGCAACAGGTGGCGGAGTAAAACTAACAAAAAGCGGAAAAACAATTCAATTTGTATTTGAAGTTGTTAGAAGAGAGCCAGACTGGGAAAAGAAACTTGTTGATAAAATGAGACTATATAAAGACTTTTATGAGAACTTCGTACAAGGAGACTCAGGATTTTCATCAATGCCACAATTGATATTAATATGTGAAGACGAAAAACATATGAAAGAAACTTTTAGAGAAATTATAACTAAACAAGTTGAAATACCTCAAATTAAATTGTATTTTACAACAGATTTGAGACAAAATGAAGAAACTTTAGAAAGTACTTTAGTTGAATTTAAACTTGTTGATGGAAAATATAAAATGGAAGATGTAGAATTAAAATTGTTAGGAATGTAATAAAAATCCTGCCAAGAGGGACGGACCTTTTTGGCAGGATTTTTAAAACTTTTTGGGACAGGCCAAAAAAGTTTCGTTTGCCTTTTTAACATCTTCGTCAGTAGCAGGCCTAATGCCTTGCAACTCATACTTAAAACCAAGCTTATTCCACTTAAACTCACCCAAATTATGATAAGGAAGGAACTCAACTTTTTCAACAGACTTCAAACTATCAACAAACTCCTTCAACTTAATCAAATCAGCTTCGCTATCAGTAATGCCAGGAATAAGCACCTGTCTAATCCAAATAGAAATACCATTATCACTCAAATAACGAGCAAAATCCAATTCCAGCTTATTAGAAAATCCAACTAATTCCTTGCACTTTTGTTCATCAATATGTTTAATATCCAATAAAACTAAATCGGTAAAGCTAAGAGCAGTTTTAACATCATCAGTCAAAGCAACAATTCCAGAAGTATCAATACAAGTATGAATTCCTTCAGCCTTCAATTTTTTAAAAAGCTCAGCAATAAACTTAGCCTGCAACAAAGGCTCGCCACCAGTAACAGTCACACCGCCATTAGGGCAGATATAATTTTTATATCGGACAATCTTGGCAAAAATATCATCCAAAGACATATAATTACCAGAATTTATATCCCAAGTATCACGATTATGGCAATACTTACATTTTAAATGACAACCTTGCAAAAAAAGTACAAACCTAATTCCCGGGCCGTCAACAGTGCCAAAAGACTCTATTGAGTGCACTTTGGCATAATATTTTAAATCTTTTTCTTCCATGTTCAGCTCCTTATAATCGATGTTTTTAGGGACGGAGCAAAAATACATCAATTCGATGTTTTTTTGCTCCGTCCCCAAAAACATCATTAAATTCTTTCGTGAATTGTTCTGTTAATTACATCAAGCTGTTGCTCACGAGTTAATTTAGTAAAGTTAACAGCATAGCCAGAAACCCTAATAGTCAATTGTGGATATTTCTCAGGATGCTCCATAGCATCTTCTAGCAAGCTTCTATCAAATACATTAACATTAATATGGTGACCAGTTTGAGCAAAATAACCGTCAAGCATATTAACTAAATTTTGAACTCTATCTTCTTCAGTTTTACCAAGTGTTTTAGGTGTAATTGAGAAAGTATAAGAGATTCCGTCTTGAGCAGATTCAAATGGTAATTTGGCTACTGAGTTCATTACTGCTAATGCTCCATTTTTATCTCTTCCGTGTAATGGGTTTGCTCCTGGACCAAATGGTGTTCCAGCTTTTCTTCCGTCTGGTGTGTTTCCAGTTGCCTTTCCATATACTACGTTTGATGTTATTGTTAAAATTGATAGTGTCGCAGTTGATTTTCTATAAGTTTGTTGTCTTTTTAATTTAGTCATAAATGTTTTTACAACATCAATCGCAATTTGGTCTACTTGTTCATCATCATTACCAAAAGTAGGGAAGTCACCTTCAACTTCGTAGTCTACAGCTAAGCCTGTTTCGTCTCTAATCACTTTTACTTTTGCATATTTGATAGCAGAAAGAGAGTCTGCAACTACTGATAATCCAGCAATTCCGCAAGCCATAGTACGAAATACTTCTTTATCGTGTAGAGCCATTTCAATTGCTTCATATGAATATTTATCATGCATATAGTGAATAGCATTTAAAGCTTTTATATATGTTGATGCAACATAATCCATCATTTGATTAAATCTTTCCATTACTTCATCATAGTCCAAATATTCTGATGTTATTGGTGCAAATTTAGGAGTTATTTGTTTTCCTGATATTTCGTCTCTACCACCATTTATTGCATATAGCAAAGTTTTTGCTAAGTTAGCTCTTGCACCGAAAAATTGCATTTGCTTACCAATTTTCATTGGAGAAACACAACAAGCTATGCCATAGTCATCTCCTAAACTAATTCTCATTAAGTCGTCATTTTCATATTGAATTGATGATGTTTTTATTGACAATTCAGTTGTGAATTTTTTAAATCCTTCAGGTAATTTTGTAGACCAAAGAACTGTCAAGTTTGGTTCAGGTGCAGGACCTAAGTTTTGAAGTGTGTGTAAAACTCTAAATGAGTTTTTTGTAACTAAAGTTCTTCCGTCAATACCCATACCACCAATACTTTCAGTAACCCAGACAGGGTCTCCGCTGAACAATTCGTTATATTCAGGTGTTCTTAAAAAACGTACCATTCTTAATTTCATAACAAAATGGTCCATAATTTCTTGAGCTTGTTCTTCAGTTATAACACCATTTTTTAAATCTCTTTCAAAATAGATATCTAAAAATGTTGATGTTCTACCAATACTCATTGCAGCGCCATTTTGTTCTTTTATAGCTGCTAGATATGCAAAATATAGCCATTGAACAGCTTCTTTACTATCTTTAGCAGGTTTAGAAATGTCAAATCCATATTTTGAAGCCATAACTTTTAGTTCATTTAAAGCATTTATTTGTTCACTAATTTCCTCACGGTCACGAATAAATTCTTCTGTTAATTCATCAACATCTAAAAGTTCCAAATCTCTTTTCTTTTGTTCTATTAGAACATCAACACCATAAAGTGCAACACGTCTATAATCTCCAATAATACGTCCACGACCATATCCGTCAGGAAGACCAGTAATTAAGTGAGAGCTTCTAGCAAGTCTTACATCAGGTGTATAAACGCTAAATACACCATCATTGTGAGTTTTTCTATATTTGTGGAATATTTCCTTTACTTCTGGGTCTACTTCTCTTCCATAAGCTTCACAAGATTTTTCCACAATTCTTATACCACCAAATGGCATAATAGCTCTTTTTAAAGGACTATCTGTTTGTAACCCTACAATATCTTCTAACTCCTTATTAATATAGCCAGCTTCATAACCTGATATAGTTGAAATTGTCTTTGTGTCAATATCTAGAACAGACCCAACAGAGTCGTGCTCCTTCTTATATAGTTCCAAAACTTCGTTCCAAAGTTTTGTTGTTTTTTCAGTTGGACCTGATAAAAATTCGTCAGTACCTTCATAAGGTGTATAATTTTTTTGAATAAAGTCTCTTACATTAATTTCATATTTCCATTCACCTTCGTTAAAATCGTTCCATTGTTCAAATTTCATATTCATTTTCCTCCTATAAAATAGTATTTACAGTTTTTACGATATTATAATACCATAATAGTATATTATTAACAAGAAAAAAGGGATTCAATTAAAATATTTCAATTGAATTCCTTTAAAATTAATTATCACTATCATCATCAGCAATTACTAAAGCTATGTTATAAATAAGCTTTTGTTTCTCTGGTGAACATCTATGAAGTAATTCATAAAATTCTTCTGTCAAATAATTTTCAGAAGTACTAGATACCCCATTTAAAATATATCCTTCAGAAACGTCTAATAATCCACATAACTGATTTAATCTTTTTAAGTTTACGTGAGAGTTACCTCTCTCAACTCTACTTAAGAACGCAACAGATATATCAAGCTTTTCTGCTAAATCTTCTTGAGTTAAGTTTTTTGAAAGTCTTGCTCTTTTAATTCTTTGACCTATTACATTATAATCTATAGCCATTTTTATCACTCTCCTATTTTTTATCAAAAACATAATAGCATTTTATAGTTTAAATTTACAGAAACTACAATGTGTATATGAAACCTATAAGTTAACCACATCTAAATTCGTATATTTGATCTCTAAAAAAGAAAATATATAGAAGAACAAAACTAGAAAAACAGAGAAAAAATCCGTAAAATAGAGAAAAACAAAGAAAAAAGTGGAAAAACTGAAAAAACAAACTAATAAAATTGATTAAAAATGACAAATTCCCCTAAAATATGTATACATAATTTGATTTTGGCAAGAATATATAGTATAATAGAGTTTAGTCGCGTTTAAAAAACAAAGATTAAAGGAGAGTGAATATATATTTTAAACAAGAAATTAAAATATTGTACAAAAGAGATTTTAAAATATTTTAACATTATTGTAATAGCACTAGGTTTTATAACCGCGATAATATTAATAAAATATAAACCAGTCTATAAAGTAAGTATATCAGGACAAGAAATAGGATATGCGAAAAACAAAAATGTAGAACAAACTATAAAAGAAAATATTTTACAAAACACATCAAAAAACGTAGATACAATAGATATAAAAGAAATACCAACATTTGAACTAAAATTAGTAAGTAGAACAACAAAGACAGATGAAGAGAAAATAACAGAAAAGTTAGAAGAAAGTACAAAGATAACATATAAATATTACGACATAGCGTTAGAAAACAAAACAGTTCAATCTGTTAACACAATAGAAGAAGCAGAAGAACTAATAAACGAAATAAAACAATCAAACCAAGAAGAACTAAACTTAAGCATAGTAGAAAAATACACACAAAACGAAGAAGAAATCATTACAACAGAAATAGAAGTGGCGAAATCTGAAATACAACAAAAAGTAGAAACAAAAAAGGCAGAAATTGCAGAGCAAGCAAGAATTGACGCTATGCCAGATGTAAACGGAATAAAATTAGCAACCAGACCAGTAACAGGAACAATAACATCAAGATATGGAGAAAATAGTAGAATAAGAAGTTCTGCACACACAGGCTTAGACATAGCCACATCAACAGGAACACCAATAAAGGTAGTATCAGCTGGAACTGTTACATTTGCAGGAGATGGACGTTCTTATGGAAATTTAGTAAAAGTTAGCCATGGAAATGGTGTAGAAACTTGGTATGCGCATGCAAGTAAGATTTATGTAAAAGCTGGTCAACAAGTAAATGCAGAAGATGTAATTGCAGCAGTTGGCTCAACAGGTAACTCAACTGGTCCGCATTTGCATTTCGAAATAAGAATTAATGGAAATGTGGTAAATCCACAAAATTATTTATACTAAAATATTAAAAAACTAAAAAATCAATTATATATTTGAACAAATATATAATTGATTTTTTTATTAGTTAATAATAAAATTAAAACTCACAATTTTTTGGTGTTCTTGGGAAAGGAATTACATCACGTATATTTTGCATACCTGTTAAATACATAATTGCTCTTTCAAAACCAAGTCCAAATCCAGAATGAACACAACTTCCGTATTTTCTTAAGTCTAAATACCATTCATAGTTTTCTAAAGGCATATCAAGTTCTTTCATTCTATTTACTAATGTTTCGTAATTATCTTCTCTTTGGCTACCACCAATGATTTCTCCAATTCCTGGAACTAGAAGGTCAGTTGCTGCAACAGTTTTTCCATCTGGATTTAATTTCATATAAAATGCTTTTATATCTTTTGGGTAGTCTGTTAAGAATACTGGTTTTTTGTAGATTTTTTCACAGATATATCTTTCATGTTCTGTTTGTAAATCTATACCCCATGAAACCTTGACTTCAAATTCATCGTTATGTTTTTCTAATTCTTTTACAGCATCTGTATAGCTAACTCTAGCAAAATCAGAATTTATTACATTGTCTAATCTTTCTAATAATCCTGTATCTATAAATTTATTGAAAAATTCCATTTCTTCAGGGCAATGCTCTAAAACATATTTGAAAATGTATTTAATCATAGCTTCTGCTAAATCCATATCATCATTTAAATCTGCAAAACAAATTTCAGGTTCTATCATCCAAAATTCTGCTGCGTGTTTTACTGTGTTAGAATTCTCAGCTCTAAATGTTGGTCCAAATGTGTAAATGTTGCAAAAACTTTGTGCAAAAGTCTCGCCATTTAATTGACCACTTACTGTCAAATGTGCACCCTTTCCGAAGAAATCTTGTGAAAAGTCAACTTGTCCATCTTCTGTTTTTGGTACATTGTTTAAATCAAAAGAATTTACATTGAACATTTCACCAGCACCTTCTGCGTCACTTCCTGTAATTATTGGAGTGTGTACATATACAAAGTCTTGCTCTTGAAAGAATTTGTGTATTGCATATGCTAGAACACTTCTAACTCTAAATACTGCGTTGAATGTGTTTGTTCTTGGGCGTAGATGTGATATTGTTCTTAAATATTCAAAAGAGTGTTTTTTCTTTTGAAGTGGATAGCTGTTGTCTGCTAAACTTTCGATTTCGACTTTGTTTGCTTGAATTTCAAATGGTTGTTTTGCGTTTTGCGTTAGTACGAATGTACCTGTTACTTTTATTGATGAGCTAAGTGTTAGCTTTTTTGCTTCGTCGAAGTTTTCTAATTTATCTGTTATAACAATTTGAACGTTTTTGAAAAATGTTCCGTCATTTAATTCTATAAATCCAAATGTTTTTGAATCTCTTACTGTTTTTACCCAACCTTGTAAGGTTATTGTTTTGTCTATATATTTTTCGGTTTCTTTGTATAGACTTCTTACTGTTATCTCTTTCATAAAATCCCCCCATTATCTAGTTATGGGGTTATTATATGCTAAAATTGCTTAAAAAACAAGTAAAACAGTAAAATTTAAGTAAAAAAGCGGACAAATGCTTGCAAAGTTCTAACAAAAATGCTATTATTTAAATAATAGCAAAAGCTATTTAGAAACCGTTATAAACATAACAACAGTAGGTAAACTATGAAACGGTATGAAAAAATTGTGCTTGAGGCAGAAAAGGGTATAACCGTTGAAGTCTTAGAGGGAACAAGTGGAGAGTTAATTATCAGAGCTATGAACATTGCTACAGCCAATGTCTACTCTACAAACTATGTAAATCCTCCAATTCCAGAAGGATATAAACATGTCTGTGGAGAATGGAACAATGGATTTGTAATTGAAAGATGTTCTGATGGAAGCCAGTTTGTGTGGATTCCTGTTGGAAGTCTCGACTCTAATGGAACACTTGATGGAGAACATTTTTCGGAGAAATTCGGCAGACGGAATTATAGGAACAATAAATTTTCGGATGATAGATTCCATGAAGCTTTAAATGGTGAACTGCTTGAACAACTTGAAAGTGTTAAGAAATATGGGGGATTTTATATTTCTCGTTATAACATTTCCAAAAGTTCAGAAGGAAAACCACAGTCGGTAAAAGGTGTTATGCCGTGGGTAAACATCAATTTTAAGGATGCCAAGAAGGTTGCATCCACTATCGAAGATAATGAAGCAGTTAAGAGTCATCTGACTTTTGGTGCAGAATATGATTCGGTATTGGAATGGTTTATCAAAACGAAAGTTAAAACTTTTGCTAAAATTGCAAAGGACTCTACTGAATGGGGCAACTATTGGAATACAGAGAATTCTCCGAAGAAAGTAGTTGAAACAGGAAGCAGAGAAGAATGGTGTGCTAATAACATCTACGACTTTGCAGGTAATGCGAATGAATGGACACAAGAGCAGAACAGAGGTTCGAGTCGTGTTATCCGTGGTGGCTTTTACCGCAATGATGGATGCGATTGTCCTGTCGCCTATCGCAATTACGACTATCCTTTTTACCGCTATGACTGCACTGGTTTTCGTGCCACGCTTTATATTAAGTAGCACTGACCACTGTAAAACTATCCTAATTTGTTTCTAAACACAGATAAAAGGAGAGAACTTTGAAATTTCAGAGTTCTCTTTCTTTAATTTTGAGAATAATCTTGAAATTTTAGAACTTTTTAACATATAGAAAACAAAAAGAACCTTTTACGTAAAATACACATAAAATATAGCAAATAAACGTGAAAGGAGACACAAAAATGGCAGAATACATAATAAAAGGTGGTCAAAAACTAGAAGGAGAAGTAACAATATCAGGTTCAAAAAACGCATCACTACCAATAATAGCAGCAACAGTACTAAACGCAGGAAAAACAACACTATACAATGTGCCAGACATACATGACACAAAAATGATGTTTGAAATACTAAAAAAGTTAGGCGGAACAGTAACCAAAAAGAACAACAAAATAATAATAGACACAAGCAAAATACACACATATGAAATACCAGAAGAACTAATGAGACAAATGCGTTCATCAGTAATACTAGCAGGTGGGCTAATACGGAAGACACAAAAAAGCAACATTTTCATATCCAGGTGGATGTGACATTGGAACAAGGCCAATAGAGTTACATTTAAAATCTTTTGAAAAATTAGGAATAAATATTAGCAAAAACTATGGAAATATAGAATGCATTTGTGATAAAATAGAAAATGCAAAAATAGATTTAGAATTTCCAAGTGTAGGAGCAACAGAAAACATCATACTAGCTTCAAGCTTAGGAGAGCGGAACAACAACAATCACAAACGCAGCAAGAGAGCCTGAAATAGTAGACCTGCAAAACTTCCTAAACAAAATGGGAGCAAAAATAAAAGGAGCAGGAACAAGCAAAATAGAAATACAAGGAGTGAAACAACTAAAAGACGTAAGTTACAACATAATGCCAGACAGAATAGAAGCAGGAACATTCCTATGTATGGCAGCAATAAACAGAAGCAATATGATAATAAAAAATTTGGACACTACACAAATAACACCAATAATAGATAAACTAGAAGAAACAGGGTGCATTCTAAAAGCACAGAAAAACTCAATAGAAATAAAAGCACAAAAAAAACTAAAAGCAGTAGATATAAAAACGATGCCATACCCAGGATTTCCAACAGATATGCAATCAGTATTTGCAAGCTTACTAACAACAGTAAAAGGAACATCAATAATAGTAGAAAACATATTTGAAAACAGATATAAATACACACAAGAACTAGTTAGAATGGGAGCAAAAATATCAATAGAAGGAAAAACAGCAGTAATAAAAGGCGTAAAAAAATTATATGGAGCAAACGTAAAAGCAACAGACCTAAGGGGTGGAGCAGCATTAGTGTTAGCTGCAACAGTCGCAAAAGGCACAACAAAAATTGAAAACATAGAATATATACAAAGAGGATACGAAAAATTCAACAAAAAGTTGGAAAATATAGGAGTGGACATACAAATAAAAAACTAATAAAAAATTGCCAACAGGGACGTGCCAACAGGGACGGAGGTAAATGGCAGGAATCTGCCAAAAAGGACCGTCCCCAATGGCATGCCAAAAAGGACCGTCCCCAATGGCATGCCCAATGGCAATAATACAAAAAAGGAGGAAAAGTCTTGCTAAGAAAGTCTAAGAAGAGTAAAAAGAGTAGAAATGTAAAACAAGAAGATGTGGATATGAATATGTACTATCTAAGTAATAGTGGACAAGCTATGTACACATTTGCAGATGACGAAACAGCAGAAGTGGAAGAAAAAAAGAAGAAAGAAAGAGAAAAGAGAATAAAAGAGAGTAAAAAAAGAGAGCCTGATGACAATTTTGATTTGGATACGGAAATGGTTATTCAAATGACAAACAGGAATAAAATAAAAAAAGAAGAAGAGCAAAGGAAAATTCAAAATAAAAAGGAAATAAAGAAAAAGAAAAGAAATAAAAAAATAAAAATCTTTATAAAATCAATTTTGTTTATTGGAGTTACAGCTGGTGGTATAACATTTGCGATGGTTTCACCAATATTTAATATACAAGAAATAAGGGTTACAAATAATGCAAATGTGCCAAGCGATACAATAGTAAGTCTATCAGAATTAACGACAGATGAAAATATTTTTAGATTTTTGAGTTTATCAGCTATAAACAAAATAAAACAAAATCCATATATACAAGATGTAAAAATTCATAGAAAGTTGCCAAATGCAATAGAAATAGAAGTACAAGAAAGAGAACCTAAATATTGTATAAAGATACTTGAAAGTTATGCATATGTAAGCAATCAAGGATATATATTAGAGATATCTGAAGATGGGAAAGGACTGCCAATTATAAAAGGAGCTAAAACACCAGAAGAAGAATTGGTGGCTGGGAACAGGCTAAATAGTGAAGATTTGGACAAATTAGAAGATGTGATAAAAATAATGAATTCAGCAGAAAAACAAAAAATAGGCGAAAAGGTCACTACTATTGACATTAGCAATAAAAATGACTATATTATATACATAGAAGAACAAAAGAAAACAATTCATTTAGGTGATGGTACAAATTTGAGCGATAAAATCCTAAATGCTGTAACAATAATGGAAAAGGAAAAAGAGAAGACTGGAGAAATTTTTGTAAACGGAGATTTAAATAATAAATTTCAACCATATTTTAGAGAGCAAGTATAATACGCCAAAATAAAAAGAATAAGAGCGAATATACAAAAGCTGTTAAAGGAGGAATGGAATAAGTATGTACAATAAAAAAATGGTTAGCTGTGTGTTAGGTGTTATGTGTTTTGCACTAACATTAGGAATATGTGTGCAAATGAGAACCGTTCAAGAAACCAACCAAACAGTTAGCAACAACAGAGAAGAAAATAATTTAAGAGCAGAAGTGCTTAGATATAAAGAAAGATATGAAAATAGAAGCAAAGATGTAGAAAGGGCAGAAGCAGACCTAGAAAAAGAAAGACAAAATTCAATTCAAAATAATAGTACTTTGCAAGAAAAAGAAGAACAAATTCAACAAGGAAACAAAATTATAGGGTTAGCAGAAGTAAAAGGACCAGGAATAAGAATTACTTTAAAAGATAATAAAAAAGATATAACAAATGCATTAAATCCAAGCGATTTGGTAGTACATGATGTTGATATTTTAAGTGTGATAAACGAGTTAAAAAATGCAGGAGCAGAAGCAATATCAATAAATGAGCAAAGAATAGTACCAACAACAGGAATAATATGTGGTGGGAACATTATAGAGATAAACAGAGAAAAAGTAGGAGTACCATTTGTAATAGAAGCAATAGGATTACCAGAACAACTAGCAGCGTTAGAAAGACCGTATGGATATTTAGATATATTAAAAGGCTATGGGATAGAAGTTAAATTAGAAAGATCAAATAATATAACAATACCAAAATACACTGGAACACTTACATACAACTATGCAAAGACTATAAAATAGAGAGTGGATTACCTATAATTATATCAGAACATAAAATAGAGGAGGAGTTACCCAATGAAAAAAGACGTAAAAAAAGGTAAAATAACAATGACAATTACAATTGGAATAGCTTGCTTTTGTTTAGTATTAGTTATGTTTATGCAATTCAAAATAGTAAACGAAACAGACATCACATCTATTGAGAATATGAAAGAAGCAGAGCTAAGAACAGAACTAGCAAATTGGAAATCAAAATATGAAGAAGCAGACCAAGCATATCAAGAAACACAAGCAAAAATCCAAGAATATCAAGAAACAAAACAATCAAACGAAGAAACAGAAAAAGTTGTGGATTCCGAGTTAGAACAAATAAATTTATCATTAGGAATAACAGACGTAGAAGGAGAAGGAATAGAAATAATAGTAAGAGATAGCGAAGATGTAGAGAAAATCAAAGCATCAGATTTGCTACTAATTGTAAATTCACTAAAACTATCAGGAGCAGAAGCAATATCAATAAATGATAATAGAATTATAAACACAAGCGATATAGTAGACATCGGAAATGAATTTATAAAAGTCAATGGTGAACGAATACTTGCACCATACTTTATAAAAGCAATTGGAGACCCATCATACTTAGAGAGTGGACTTATTGGAAATGGTGGATATGTTGATACAATGAGAAAAATTGGTCAAGATGTTACAATCAATAAATCAAATAAATTAGAAATTTCAAAATATAATGACGAAATAAAAACAAAATATATTCAATAAAAGTTAGGGTGTTTTTGGGGACAGACCTTAAAAATACCAAAAACACCCATTTGATAGGAGGAAATAAAATGATTTTTATAGCAATATTAATAGGATGCATATTAGGAGCACTAATAGGGATAAATGCACCAATGATTTCATATACATATTCTAGCTATTTGGCAATTGCAATAGTTGCAGCATTAGATTCTGTGTTTGGAGGAATTACATCAGTAATAAATAAAAACTTTGATTTAAAAATATTTGCAACAGGCTTTTTTGGAAATGCCATACTTGCAATACTTCTAACAATTTTAGGTCAAAAGCTAAATGTAGACATTTATCTAGCAGCAATTGTTGTTTTTGTAGGAAGAATGTTTGTAAATTTAGCAATAATAAGAAGGCACTATGTTGATAAATGGTCAGAGGCCATAAATAGAAAAAGAAGTATTGAGAAGAAAGAAGAATAGTGGCAGGATACAATTCCTGCCTAAATATATGTAACGACAAAAAGTTACATATAATAAGATAATATGATTTGTTACAAGAGTGTTACAAAAATATTACAGAAATATAACAAATTCTATTGACATTTTTTTAAAAATGTAATATATATACAAATAGAAATTAATACTAAAAAAGATGGAGGAGTTAACTTGGCAATAGGAGATATCATAGTGGGGGTTGATATAGGTACAAGTAAAGTTTGCACAGTAGTCGGAGAAGTCAACAATTTTGGACAAATAGAAACAATATCCAACACCTCATATAAATGTACGGGACTAAAGAAAGGTAAAATAATAAACGAAGAAGAAATTATACTAAGCTTAGCAAAATCAATAAAAGATGCAGAAGACGAAACAAGCCTAAAAATAAACTCAGCATATGTAACAATACCAGGTAAATATGTTACAATAGTACAAAATAGTATAACAAAAGAAGCAAAAGACAAATATTCTGGGATATCAGTAAGAGATGTACAAAATGCAATAATGCAAGTAAAAGACATAGAAATTCCAGACACACAAACATTAATTGATATAGTGCCAGACAAAATAACATTAGAGAATGGAACAGTAGTAACAGACCCAGTTGGTAACTTAAGCTCAAGTTTTACAATAAGTGCACAAGTAATACTAGCTCAAAAGGACTATGTAAGACAACTACATAGCATATTCAAAAAAGCAGGACTAGAGATAGACGGAATAGTGCCAACAACACTAGCAGAAAGAAACCTAATATTAGATAATAATGAGTTACATGACAATATAATGATACTAGACATAGGAGCGGGAAATACAGATATAGGAATATTTGAAGGTTCAAGTTTTGCTTATACAAACTCAATTCCAGTAGGTGGAGATAACATAACAAACGACATAGCATTAGTATTAAACATAGCTGAAGAAGAAGCGGACAAGCTAAAAAGACAATACGGATTAGCATTAAAATCATTTATAGATAATGACAATGATATAATATTAAACACTTGCAAAGATACAAATAAAAGTAAAATAATAAAAAGCTCAGAATTGATAGAAATAATAGAAGCAAGAATAGAAGAAATATTCTCTATTGTAAACAAAGACATAACAAACCAAGGGCTAAAACCAAAAATCAATAACGTAGTATTAACAGGACAGGGAATAGTAAATATAAACAAAAGTGATGTAGCTGGAAAAATCAATTTGAATATACCAGTAAAAATATCAACAGGAAGAGCAATAAGTACAGTAAAACCAGCATATAGAACAAGTTACGCACTAGTTAGATACATAGCAGCAAGACCATTTGCAAAAACAGTATCAAGCAGTATAGATACACAAAACAATGAAAGCTTTATAAAAACAATAATGGAAAGAATAAAAGAATTTTTCTATTCATAAAAAATTAGCAAAAAACGCTATACAAAAAAGTTATTAATTTTAAATATAAATATAAAAATTTAGGGAGGAGTAGCTAAATGATGGATTACAATAATTACAATAATAATGAAGATAATAACCTTAGCATGTTAGATGGAACAGCAACTATAAAAGTTATAGGTGTAGGTGGAGCAGGAAATAACGCAGTAAATAGAATGATTGATGCAGGAATAAAAGGGGTAGACTTCATAGCAGTAAACACAGATAGACAAGCACTACAAACATCAAAAGCAAAAACAAAAATCCAAATAGGAGAAAAAATAACAAGAGGATTAGGAGCAGGAGCAAACCCAGACATCGGAGCACAATCTGCAGAAGAAAACAAAGCAGAAGTAGCAGAAGTGCTAAGAGGAGCAGATATGGTATTTGTTACAGCCGGAATGGGTGGAGGAACAGGTACAGGTGCAGCTCCAATAGTTGCACAAGCTGCAAAAGAAATGGGTATACTAACAATAGGTGTTGTTACAAAACCATTTACATTCGAAGGAAAGAAAAGATTATCACAAGCAGAACGTGGAATAGAAAGTTTAAAAGGAAAAGTAGACACATTAGTAGTAATTCCAAATGACAAACTACTACAAATAATAGACAGAAAAACATCAATAATAGAAGCTTTCAAACAAGCAGATGATATATTAAGACAAGGTGTACAAGGTATATCAGACTTAATCGCAATCCCAGGACTTGTAAACTTAGACTTTGCAGACGTAAAAACAATAATGCTAAACCAAGGAATGGCACACATGGGAGTTGGTAGTGCAACAGGAGAAAACAGAGCAGAAGACGCTGCAAAAGAAGCAATCCAAAGTCCATTACTAGAAACATCAATTGAAGGAGCAAAAGGAGTAATAATCAACATTACAGGTGGAGAAGATTTAGGATTACACGAAGTAAACACAGCTGCTGAATTAGTACAAAGAAGTGTGGACCCAGAAGCTAACATCATATTTGGTACAGTTACAGACCCAGAAATGAGAGAAGAAATAAAAATTACAGTTATAGCAACAGGTTTTGAAAAAAATGAACCAATATCAAGCATCGGAGTAGACAACATAGTATCAAAAACTTGGGAAAAGAAAATAAACTCTATACCAGCAAACTCAGAAACAAGCTCATCACAAAATGATTTAGATATACCATCATTTTTAAGAAAAAACAAAAATAAAAATATGTAATAAAACAAAATAGAAGAAATAATCGAAATTGCTCGATTATTTCTTTTTTTCGCCCATAAGAAAAGACAACTTTTTCAAAACATAAGTAGTACAATAGCTTTGCAGGTGATAATATGACCATATATATAGATGTAGTATTATTAGAAAACTTAATAATGAATTACATTATACTATTTACAACAGGATTAGTAATGAAAATAAAAACAAAACATGTAAGACTACTTTTGGCAAGTTTGTTAGGAGCAATATATTCAGTAGTTGCATATGCAGGGATACTAAAAGCGTATTCAAGTATAATATTAAAATTTATATTATCAATAATAATAGTATTTATAGCATATAATCCACAAAGTGCGAAAAAACTGTGCAAAACTTTACTGCTATTTTACTTAACATCATTTGTATTTGGCGGAGCAGCGTTTGCACTGATTTACATAGTAAGACCACAAGACATCATAATGAAAAACGGATTATTCTTAGGAACATATCCACTAAAAACAGTTATGCTTGGAGCAATAATTGCATTTGCAGTAATAATTACAGCATTTTCAGTTGTCAAAAGCAAAATATCAAAAAAAGCACTGTTTTGTGAAATAGAAATAAAAGTAAATGGAAAAATAGTAAAAACCAAAGCGATGATAGACACAGGAAACTTACTAAAAGACCCATTTACAAATACACCTGTTGTGGTAGTCGAAAGTTCACTTTTATATGAGTGCATACCAAAAGAAATTTTATATAATTTAGAAGATATAATAGGAGGTGATTTTGAAAAAGTACCAAATAATATAAAAGAAGAATATATGCAAAAATTAAAGCTAATACCATTTTCGTCATTAGGAAAACAAAATGGAATGTTATTAGGAATAAAAGCGGAATATATAAATGTAAAAACAGATGAACAAGAAAATAAAAATACAAATGTAATAATTGGAATATACGACAAATCACTAACTAAAAGGGGTGAGTATGGGGCTTTAATTGGAATTGAATTACTTTAGTTGGGAAATAATTACGATTTTGGCTGTATCAAATTTAGTTGGCGAAATTTAATTCTTTCTCAACTTGAGAATGTTAACGAGAAGGGAGAAAGAATGAAATTATTTGATTTTATGAAAAACAGTATCGGCTCAATCTGCGCAAAATACATAAACGACGAAAACGAAATAGAATACTTGCCCATTTTTTACATAGCAGGAAGCCAAACATTACCACCACCGCTAGAACCTGAAGAAGAAGAAAAAATGATACAAAAACTATCAGAAGAAGACAACTTAGAAGCAAGACAAACACTAGTAGAAAGAAATTTAAGACTAGTTGTATACATAGCCAAAAAATTCGAAAACACAGGAATAGGAATAGAAGACCTAATATCAATAGGAACAATAGGACTAATGAAAGGAGTAAACACATTCAACTCTGGGAAGAATATTAAACTTGCAACATATGCATCAAGATGCATAGAAAACGAAATACTAATGTTTTTAAGAAAAAGCAATAGAATAAAAGGAGAAGTCTCAATAGACGAACCATTGAACAAAGACAGAGACGGAAACGAATTGCTACTTTCAGACATACTCGGAACAGAACCAGACGT
The DNA here is from genome assembly GCA_947367845.1 of uncultured Clostridium sp. GTDB lineage: Bacteria > Bacillota > Clostridia > TANB77 > CAG-508 > CAG-269. The sequence continues at coordinate 45,951 of CANBES010000013.1, forward strand.
GACATCAAGAAATTTAGAAGATGAAGTTGACAGAGCATTGCTACGTGCATCAATTTCTAAACTTAAAGAACGAGAAAAAGACATAATGGAAATGAGATTTGGGTTCAAAAACGGAAAAGAGAAAACTCAAAAAGAAGTTGCCGACGAACTTCGGAATTTCTCAAAGCTATATTTCGCGTTTGGAAAAAAAGATTATAAATAAAATGAAAAAAGAAATAGCAAGTAAGATAGGCTGATGTTTTTGGGGACGGAGCAAAAAAACATCGATTGGTTAAGGAGTGTCCCTGTTGGCAATTTTTAAAAAAAGTATAAAAAACCTTATTTTGGAAATACTTAGTTTAAGTAAATTCAAAGGAGGTTTTTCTTTTGTTAAACAACAAAGTAGAAATATGTGGAGTAAACACATCAAAATTACCTTTGCTTAGCAAAAAGGAAAAAGAAGAACTATTCATAAAAATAAAAGAAGGAGATAATGAAGCAAGAACTACATTTATAAATGGAAATTTAAGATTAGTATTAAGTGTGATACAAAGATTCTATGGAAGAGGCGAAGCGGCAGACGACCTATTCCAAGTAGGATGTGTTGGGTTGATAAAGGCAATTGATAATTTTGATTTAAGTCAAAATGTACAATTTAGTACGTATGCGGTTCCAATGATAATTGGAGAAGTGAAAAGATATTTGAGGGATAACAATAGTATAAGAGTAAGTAGGTCAATAAGAGATTTAGCATATAAGGCAATTCAATTTAAAGAAAAATATAACAAAGAACATGGCAAAGAACCAACAATAGACGAAATTGCAAAAGAACTTGGAGTGGAAAGAGAAGATGTAGTATTTAGTTTTGATGCAATACAAGATCCAGTATCTTTACAAGAGCCTATATACAACGACGGTGCAGAAAATATTTATATAATAGACCAAATAAAAGACAGCAAAAATACTGATGAACAATGGACAGAGAGTATGACAATTTCTGGTGCGCTTCAAAAGTTGAATGAAAAAGAAAGAACAATTGTAACTAAAAGATTTTTTGATGGCAGAACTCAAATGGAAGTTGCTGACGAAATTGGTATATCTCAAGCTCAAGTTTCTAGACTAGAAAAAAGTGCAATAGAGCATATAAAAAGATATTATAAATAATTTGGGACATTTGGGGAAGTTTCCTTTTGGACATTTTGTCCATTTTGGACACATCTATTATTTTTATTATTTTTTTGGGTTTCATACATATAATGTATAAAATCAAAATATGGAAAGGGATGTGTTATGGTAGATAAAGGTTTGGACTTTAAGCATAAAGAAGTTGTTAATATAAATGATGGAAAGCGATTGGGATATGTGCAAGACGTTTGTGCTGATTTGGAAACTGGCACTATTACTCATATTATTGTTCCAGGGAGCAATAAGCTTCTTAATATTTTCTCTCAGAGCAATGATGTTGTAATTCCGTGGAAAGCTGTTAAATGTATTGGTGATGATTTGATTTTAGTTGAGATTTGACAAACTAATGGTTTATAGGAGTGCAACAAAAATAGAAATAATTTCGTACAACGTATTGACTAATTACATAATTATAGATAAAATTATAATGAAAATTAAATCTATTTTTTGTAAATAGTAAAGAAAAGAACCTTGAAAATTTAATATCTTTGTTAGAAAAGTGAATAGGTGGGAATACTATTTGCAAAAGTGGAGATAATTTAGATAAAGAAAAATATTAAGTAAAAGTAGCAAAATTTGAAAAGGAACAAAAGCGAAGAAAGATAAGTAGAAAACAAAAGAGAGAAGGGAGAAATTTTTTATGCAAATAAAAAATAGAAAGTTAAAGAAAAATAACAAAGGTATTACATTAATAGCACTAGTAATCACAATAATTGTGCTTTTGATACTTGCAGGAGTAGCAATAGCGACATTAACAGGAGACAATGGAATATTAACAAAAGCAGCACAAGCTAAAAAAGATACAGAAAGAGCAAGTGAAGATGAAATGAGAAGATTGACAATGTTAGAAGCAGCATCAAATATTGGAAATACAGAATATACAGATACGAATGGAGAGACAGCGACAATACCAGCTGGATTCGCAGTATCACAAATTGAAGGAGAAAATACAGTAGAAAATGGATTAGTGATAGTAGACGCTAATGGAAACGAATTTGTATGGATACCAGTGTCAACGGCGGTATCTGATACAGAAGCCAATGGTACAAATAATAAAGCAATGGCAGTAAATTTAGGAACAGAAGAAAATCCGCAATATAGGGGATTATTATACGATTTTACAGATACAGCCTCAATTGTACAAAGTGGTTGTACAACAACTACAAGTAGTCGTAGAGAGCCAGATATAGTGAGTAATTTTGATAATGACACACGAACATATTTAAGTGAAATAGGATTAACACAAGCAAGTTTTCAGGCAGAGATGCAAAGTTCCTATAATAATATGATAAAAAGTGTGTATATAA